>NZ_JBEXGT010000002.1:0-399514 GCF_040607475.1 Sphaerisporangium sp. NPDC005288
CGGCCCGAGCGCGGGCGGTCCGGCCGGAGCCGGGGCGGCGGGCGGGGCGGCGGGCGGCGTCGCGGGCCAGGGATGACCGGGGGGTCCGCTCATGGGCGCTCCGGGCGGAGGTGTGCTCACGGCTCTCGTACCTGCCTTTCCAGGGTGTCCAGGTGGCCCGCCAGGGCGATGAGCCCGGCATCGTCGGCCGGTGTCGGACCGTACATCACCGAACGCACCCAGATCGCATCATGCCCGGTGCGCAGCGCGGTCGCGGCGACGATCTCGTCCGGCGCCGCCTCCCCGGACAGGCCCAGCCGCGGCACCAGGCGCGAGACGCAGGCGGCGCGCAGCGTGGCCGAGGCGCGGTCGCGGGCCCGGCGGGCGCGGTAGAGGCGGCCGCGGCCTTCGACGGTCTCGGCGGCGCGGACGACCACCGGCAGCCGCTCGACCACGACGGGCCCGAGGCGGCGGCCCCGCCAGAACGCCACCACCACGAGGGCGACGCCGAGCTGCACCACCGCCCACGGGACTCCGGGCGGGATGAGGTCGGCAGCGCTCGCCTCCCCCGAGCCGGGGACGGCCTGGGGCCCGTCCGGCGCGACCAGCCAGATCAGCACCGGCCGGTCGCCCGCGAGGTTCATCGCCAGCGCGGCGTTGCCGTCCTCGGCGAGCCGCCGGTCGGTCATGAAGGCGCCGTCGCCGACCACGGTCACCGACGGGTCGCCGGGCGTGTGCACCAGGCTCGCGCCGTCGGAGCCGGGATAGCAGCCGGTCGAGCCGCGGGGCACGGTGAACAGCGCGCCGCCCATGAAGGCGCTGCCCGCGCGGACGGCGGCGGGCAGCGCACACCGGGGTTCGCGGGATCGCGAGCCGGTCTCGCCCGTGGGGCCGATGCCGGGGGCCAGCCGGTCGAGGTCGGACACCGGCCCGGCGATCAGCCGTTGCGCCCGTGTGCGCGACAGCCGGGACACCTCGTCGGCGCTCAGGAAGGAGGTGTCGGTCACCAGGACCCGGCTCGCGGGCCCGTCCAGGCGCACGACGTCGTCCACGGTGGAGACCCGCTCGACGCGGACGCCGCGCGCCCGCAGAAGCTGCGCGAGCGCCTTGCCGCCGGTCAGCGAGGCGTCGGCGGGGTCGAGCGGGCGCCCCTCGGTGGAGGTGCCGGTGAACAGCGCGGCGATGACGGCGACCAGCACCACCAGGACGCCGACGGCGACCATGCCACGGGCGCCGCGCCACAGGCCGCGCGCGGTGGGCGAGGTGGAGGCCGAGGTGGCCGTGCCGGGGCCGGCCGCGTGGTCGGATGTGCGGCCGGATGTGCGGCCGGGCGCGGTGAGGGTCATGAGGGCCTCGCCGTCGCGGCCAGGGCGGCGGGGCGGGCGGCCGCGACGCCGGCGTCGAGCTCGGCGACCGACCGGTAGCCCTCAGGGGTGCCCGGCGCCTGGCCGTAGGTGACGTCGTCGAACAGCCGCGCCGCGGCCGTCAGCGCGGGCGCGAGCGCGGGGAGTTCCCGCCCGGCCTCGGCGGCCAGCTCGTCGGCCGTGCGCCCGGCCTGCGGCGCCACGATGGCCCGGTCTTCCAGGTCGCGCGCGATCGCCCGCAGCCGTTCTTGGACGGCCTCGGCCCAGCGGGACTCGCCGGCGAGGCGTTCGGCCTCGGCGCGGTGCTCCTCGGCGGTGTGTGCCTTCGGCCCGAACAGGCCCTCGGCGGCGGCGCGGCGGGCCCCGGTGGCCCTGCGCGCCTGCCAGAGGAGCAGGGCGGCGAGCGCGACGACGACGAGCAGCACGGCGAGCAGCGCGAGCACGCCGCCGGGCACCCCTCCGGGCGCGCTGTCGAACAGGCCGTCGATGAACTCCTGGAACAGCCGGAACGCCCGCTCGACCAGCGACTCCTGCTGGTATTCGGGCTTGACGAGCTCTTCGACGGCCCTGCGGCGGGCCTCGTCGCGCCCGATGTCGTCCAGGGCCAGGCCGCGGACGAGGGCGAGGGCGGTCGCGGTCACGGCGCCGCGGGGGAGCCGGGGACGTGCGGGCCGGCGCCGCCCGCGGCGTGGGAGGGGTGCCACAGCTCGTCGGCGGTCGCGGGCACCCAGCCCAGGCGCTGCTGGTCGAGCGCGGCCGTCTGCAGGACCAGGTCGAACGCCTCGGCGCGCATGCGCAGGTCGGTGTAGAGCAGCCCGTTCACGCCCGCCTGCACGGGATAGGTGATCATCGAGCTGAGGATGCCGCCGACCGTGAGCAGGACCGTGGTGACCACCGTCGCGGCGACGGTGCCCTGCCCGCCGAAGGACACCACCAGGCTCACGATGGTGACCGGCAGCGACAGGATGTAGCCGAGCATGGCGACCAGGAGTTGCGTCAGTATCAGGATGCCGAGTACGCGCCAGAAACCGGTGCCGACCAGCCGCCATGACCGCCGCATCGCCTCGACGACCCCGCGCCGTTCGAGCACGACGGCCGCCGCCGCCAGCGAGAAGCGCGTGCTGACCGTCACGAGGTAGGCGACGTAACCCATGACGGAAAGGATCACCACGAGCGCGATGAGGGCCCCGGGGCCGTCGCCGGCGATGATCAGGAACAGCGGCACGCCGACGACGACCAGCGGCGCCAGCGCGATGAGGCCGGTGAGCAGGGCCAGCCCGAACAGGGCGGGCAGGCGTCCGCGGGTGAGCCGCCACGCCTCCCCAATGGTGATGCGGCCGCCGAACACCGCGCGCCCGAGCACCCGGGTGAGCATGCCCGTCAGCACGGTGACGAGGAAGAACTGGATGACCAGCGTCATCAGCGCGCCGCCGAGCTGGGCGAGAACGCCCCCTACGGGCAGGTCCCGCCCGGCGGCGAGCGTGTCGGGATCGGCGATGATCTCGCCGACGGAGCCGTAGTAGATGGCCTGGCCGATCGACAGCGGCAGCATGCCGATGGCCGCGGCGATCGCCGACAGGCCGAGCGTGGCCTTCGGGTTGGACCGGATCAGCTTGATCGTGCCGTCCAGGATGTCGCCGAGCGCGAGCGGGCGCAGCGGGATGATGCCCGGGCGCGGCGCCTGCGGCGGCGGGCGGAAGCCGTACTGGCCGCCGTAGCCGGGGCCCTGCCCGTGGGGACCGTATCCGCCGTGTCCGCCGTACGGGCCGGGCGGGTAGGGCTGCCCTGGGGAGGGCGGCGCGTACGGCTGCCCCTGAGGCGGCGGGTAGCCCTGAGGTGGCGGGTAGCCCTGGCCCTGGGGCGGAGGCGGCGGAGGGGACTGTTGCCCGTATCCGGGGCCCTGCGGCGGCGCGTCCTGCGGCGTCCCCCCGCCGGCCCGCCCAGGAGCCGTCTGCTCCGGCGGCGACTGCGGGGTGCCTCCAGCGGGCGCGCCCGGCTGCGCGGTGGCTGCCGCGGGCTCGTCGGACGGCGGGTTCGCCGCGCCAGGAGAGGTCCACGGCGCCTGCCCGGGAGGGACGTACGGCGGAGGCTGGTTCTGCGCCCAACCCGGGGGCGTGCCTGGCGCGGAGCCGTGACCGTCTGACATATCCCAATCCTGGCATGTCGCACGCCCGCTCGGGGTGCCCGGGCGATCGATCATGCGCCCGGATGGTGGAATACGACCGGCTTGGCGCAAACTTGTGCCAAGGCATGTCCGGTGCGCGCCACGCCACGCCACGAGCCCATCGAGCCAGATCATTGGCGGGTTGAGTAACGTGAGCCTAAAATTCGGCTTTCGGTGGAGCTATTGTTCGGTCGTTTATCACCCGGCGGTGCGTCACAGGTAGCCTTCGGTCGGTCGTACGGCTTTCGCCTCCACCTCCATACTGCGCAGAACGAATGAGGGGCCATGAAAGGACGCGTGCTGGTCGTCGATGACGACGCCGCTCTCGCCGAGATGCTCGGCATTGTCCTTCGGGGGGAGGGCTTCGAGCCGTCGTTCGTCTCCGACGGCGACAAAGCGCTGGACGCGTTCCGCGACACCAGGCCTGACCTGGTGCTGCTCGACCTGATGCTGCCCGGCGCCGACGGCATCGACGTGTGCCGCCGCATCCGCGCCGAGTCCGGCGTGCCGATCGTCATGCTCACCGCCAAGAGCGACACCATCGACGTCGTCCTCGGGCTGGAGTCCGGCGCCGACGACTACATCGTCAAGCCGTTCAAGCCGAAGGAGCTCGTGGCCCGGGTGCGGGCCCGGCTGCGCCGCACCGACGAGCCGACGCCCGAGGTGCTGCAGATCGGCGACATAACGATCGACGTCGCCGGCCACTCGGTCAAGCGCGAAGACGAGACCGTCAACCTCACCCCGCTCGAGTTCGACCTGCTGGTCGCCCTGGCGCGCAAGCCGCGCCAGGTCTTCACCCGCGAGGTGCTGCTCGAGCAGGTCTGGGGCTACCGCCACGCGGCCGACACCCGCCTGGTCAACGTGCACGTGCAGCGACTCCGGGCCAAGATCGAGAAGGACCCGGAGCACCCCGAGATCGTCGTCACCGTCCGCGGCGTCGGCTACAAGGCCGGCCCGGCGTAGGCGGCGCCCGCCGCCACCCCGCGCCGTGACCCCTGGGACATCCGCATGGCCCTCCCCACCGCATCCTCCGGCGCCGCCCGCCCCGCGCAGGGCCGGCCCAGGCCGAAGAAGAAGATCCGGCGAACGCCGCGCCAGATAGTGCGCGGCGTCCGCCGGAGGGCCCGGCGCGCCGCGGGGCGGACGCGCCGGATGTGGCGCCGCTCGCTGCAGCTCAGGGTCGTCACCAGCACGCTGCTCATCTCCATGACCGTCGTCGTGGTGGTCGCCTTCTTCCTGCTGCAGATGATCCAGACGGCCGTGCTCGACGGCCGCAAGCAGACGGCGATCGCCGAGGCCCAGGCCAACGTGACCACCGTGGCCGGCTACCTGGGCCAGCCCTCCGACACCACGGCCAAGCAGTCGGCCGCGGCCCAGAGCGACGACATCGACGGACCGTTCAAGACCCCGGTCGACCAGGCGGCCGAGGCGCTCGCCCGCCGGGCCGGCGCCCGCTACAGCGTCGTCATCCTCAGCGGCTACCACGTGGGGGAGGATCGCGGCACCAACAACATCGCCCTGAGAAGCGTCCCCCGCACGCTGCGCGACGCCGTGCGCAAGGCCCGCGGCGAGCCCCAGGGGCAGTACACCTCGATGTACTACCAGGGCGACCCGACGCCCACCCCCGCGCTGGCGATCGGGGCGATGGTGCCGAACGTCTACGGGGAGTACGAGGTCTACCACTTCTTCCCGCTGAGCGACGACGTCAGCACGCTGTCCCAGGTCCAGCGGTGGGTGATCCTGGCGAGCGTGGCGCTGGTGCTGCTGCTGGCCGCGGTCGCCTCGCTGGTCACCCGGCAGGTCGTCACCCCCGTCCGGCTCACCCGTCAGGCCGCCGAGCGCCTGGCCGCGGGCCGGCTGGAGGAGCGGCTGAAGGTGCGCGGCGAGGACGACCTGGCCCGTCTGGCCGCCTCCTTCAACGAGATGGCCTCCACGCTCGCGTTGAAGATCCACCAGCTCGAGGAGCTGTCGCAGGTGCAGCGGCAGTTCGTCTCCGACGTCTCGCACGAGCTGCGCACGCCGCTGACCACCGTCCGCATGGCGGCCGACCTGCTGTACGAGAGCCGCGAGGACTTCGACCCGGCCGCCGCGCGCTCGGCCGAGCTCATGCAGAACCAGCTCGAACGGTTCGAGTCGATGCTGGCCGACCTGTTGGAGATCAGCCGGTACGACGCGGGCGCGGCCACGCTCGACGTCGACTCGGTGGACATGCGCGACGTCGTGCTGAGGGCGGTCGGCGACTCCCAGCCGCTCGCCGAGCGCAAGGCGACCCGGCTGGACCTGCGGCTGCCGAACGAGCCGTGCATGGCCGAATGCGACAGCCGCAGGGTCGAGCGCATCCTGCGCAACCTGCTGTTCAACGCCATCGAGCACGGCGAGGGCCGCGACATCGTGGTCACCCTCGGCGCCGACCGCGACGCCGTGGCCGTGGCCGTGCGCGACCACGGCGTGGGGCTGAAGCCCGGCGAGGAGAACATGGTCTTCGACCGGTTCTGGCGCGCCGACCCCTCCCGGGCGCGCACCATCGGCGGCACCGGCCTCGGCCTGGCGATCTCCCGCGAGGACGCCATCCTGCACGGCGGCTGGCTGCAGGCGTGGGGCATCCCGGGCGAGGGGTCGCAGTTCCGGCTGTCGCTTCCCCGGCTCGCCGGGTCCGAGCTGCGCGGGTCGCCCCTGCCCCTGGTGCCGCCCGAGGTCGAGATGCGGCGCACCTGGCGGGGCCAGGCCACGCCGGTGCTCTCCCCGGCCATCGAGGGGGCCTTCGATGCCGACTAGAGCCTTGCTGCGGGGCCTCGCCCTGGCCGTGGTCGCCGTGCTGTCGGCCGCCTGCTCCACGGTGCCGACCGGGGGCAATCCCTTCGCGGTCCGCGGCGGGCGCGGGGGCGACGCGCTCAGCCAGCCCTACGTCCGCGTCCTCGCCGCGCCCCCGAAGCTCAAGGGGTCCCCTCTGGAGATCGTCGGCGGCTTCCTGGCCGCGGCGGCGAGCTTCGACGACCCGCTGCGCTCGGTGGCCCGGCAGTACCTCACCGGGGAGGCCCTGCGCGGCTGGGTCCCCTTCCACCCGATCACCATCTACGAGGGGTCCCTGGCCATGGACGACCCCAGAGTGGACATCCAGCAGGCCCGGGTGACGCTGAAGGGCACCGTCCTCGGCAGCCTCGACGGCGACGGGCACTACGTCCCGAGCGACGCCGCGGCGAGCGGTGAGACCGCCCGCGAGTTCACCCTGGTCAAGGTGCAGGGTGAGTGGCGCATCTCCTCGGCGCCTCCGGGGCTGTGGCTCACCCAGGACGACTTCAAACGGGCCTTCCGCTCATTCGACCTGTACTTCCCGGCCTACCAGTCGGCCGGCCTGGTGGCCGACCAGGTGCGCGTGCCGATCAACCCCAGCGAGGGGCTGGCCAAGTCCCTGGTGCGCAAGCTGCTCATCGGCCCCACGGCGCCGCTCAGCGGCGCCGTGGACTCCGCGTTCAGGAAGAACGTCGACGTCAACGACGTGTTCGTCGAGAACGACACCGTCGTGGTCGACTTCACCTACGGCATCGTCGACTCCACGCTCTCGGAGATCAACCGCGAGGCGCTGTCGGCGCAGCTGGCGTGGACGCTCAAACCGCTCACCGAGTCGCGGCGCATCGAGGTGCGGGTCAACGGCGAGCAGTTCCCCAACGGGCCGTTCATCATCGACCCGCGCGACTACGACCGCTTCGACCCCGACGTGATCGCCCAGCCGCAGCCGTACTACCTGCAGCAGGGCAGGCTCCACCGGCTGGACAAGGACGACGACAACCCCACTGTGGTCGGCGTGGGGCAGGTCGGCACGCGGCAGTTCACCCATCTGGCGGTGTCCAACGACCAGGCGGTCAAGGTGGCCGCGCTCGAACGCGCCGGCGGGGCCTACGTCAGCGGCATCAACCCCGGCAGCCAGTGGGAGCGCTGGATCGAGGGCGCTCACCTGACCCCGCCGTCGTGGGACCGGTACGGCGATCTGTGGTCGGTCGTCCAGCAGGCCCCGCGCAAGGCGCAGGTGCTCAGGGCGCACGACGCCACGCGGCAGGTCCCGGTGAGCGCGCCGGGCCTCGAGACCAGCGACGTGACCGCCTTCCGCGTGGCGCGCGACGGCGCCAGAGTGGCGGTCATCGCCGACGACGGGCACGGCGAGCAGGTCCTGGTGGGCTCCGTCAACCGGAGCGAGTGGAAGATCCAGAACCTGCGCCCCCTGGTGCCCGCGAGCGAGGGCCAGCAGATCATCGACATCGCCTGGCGCGACGCCGACACGCTTCTGGTCCTGACGGCCGCCAAGGCCGACCGCGTGCTCAGCACGTGGTCGGTGACTCAGGGGGTGCGGCTGGAGTCGCCGAAGTCGGCCGCCGGCATCGAGAGCATCGCGGCGGCCCCCGACCCGGCCCTCATCATCGCCGGGACGGCCGGCGGCGAGATCCAGGTGTGGAACCCGCAGAAGACCCAGTGGACCACGGTGGTCAAGGACGGAGCCGATCCCCCCGCATACCCCCTGGGCTGACCCGTGCACCGTCCACCTGGAGGACGGCGGTGTCACCCCGGTCGCCTGTGACCCGCGTGGCGTCGTCCACGGCGAGCGCGCCGGTGGACGATGGCCGTGTCACACCCCGGTCGCCTGTGACCCGCACACACCGGCCTCAGGGGGAACCCTGTGGACGACGGGCGGGTCGCCCCGGTTCGTCCCGCTCGCCTGTGGACGGACGGGAGGCACGGGCCCGGACCGTCGGTGACGGGGCGCACGGTGGGGGCATGCTGACCGCCCTCCTCGATCTGATCTCGCTCCACCGCTGCGCCGGGTGCGACCGGCCCGGCGCCGCCGTCTGCGGCCCGTGCGCGGCCGATCTGCGCGGCGACCCCGTGCCGCGGCCGCCCGGCCTGCCCGACTGCTGGTCGGCGGCCTGCTACGAGGGCCCGGTTCGCCGTGTCCTGCTCGCCTACAAAGAACGCGGGCGCACGGCGACGGCGCCGCTCCTGGCGAGCTGCCTGGTCTCCACCCTGCTCGCCGCGCTCGCGGCCCGCGGCCTCCCGCCGCGCGCGCCGCTCGTCCTGGTCCCGGTCCCGAGCGCGCGCCGGTCGGTGCGGCGGCGCGGGCACGACCCGGTGCGGCGGCTGGCCGTGCTGGCGGCGCGGGCGCTGCGGGCGCGCGGGCGGCCGGCCGCGGTGGTGCCCGCCCTCGCGCAGGCGCGGCGGGTGCGCGACCAGGCGGGCCTGAGCGCGCCCGAAAGGGCCGTCAACCTCGGCGGGGCTCTGCGTGTCCTGCCCGGGCGAAACGCCGCTCAGCGCCGCTCTCAGGGCCCACCGGGCGGGGTGGTGGTCCTGCTGGACGACGTCGTCACCACCGGGGCCACGCTGGCCGAGGCGGCGCGGGCGCTGCGGGCGGCCGGGGTGGAGGTGGCGCTCGCCGTCACGGTGGCCGCCACGCCGCGTCGAACGCGACACGCCCGGATTCGAGAGAACTCAGAAGAATACGCACGGTAATGGCAGAGATAAATCATCGGCATGGCGCGACGGTCACATGTTGCTGTCCCGAGCCCTGTCCCTCCCTGCTCAATCGACGCGAGAAGCCCTCACGGAACGGGTCCGAGCATGGTCAACGCCGGGTCGGCCCAAGGTCCGCCGCCGCCCAGCGGATCACTCATAGTGATCCTTTGGCCGAGCCCGCGGCTGACATTCGGCCCGGCAGGGACTAGCGTTCGAGCATGGCACCCGTTCGGGTCCGTGGTTGCGCCGGACCGACCCCCTTCGGGGGACCGGACTGGCTAGCCGATGCCAGCCGCAGGCGAAACGGCCCACGTAAGGCGACTCTTCGTCGACCGATCACGGTGCGGCTTAGAGGTAAGTCCTGCCTTCCCGGAGGTCCAGATGTCCTCCGCCAGAAGAGAAGGGCAGTAGTGGCACAGGCCGCGAACCCCTCAGCAGGCGGATGTGGGGACGAAGACCAGGTCGGCCGGGCGGGTGCCACTCCTTGCAGTCGAGACGAAGGGGGGCCTTTGAGTGGACATCATCGTCAAGGGACGGCACACCAGTGTGAGTGACCGGTTCCGCGATCATGTGACGACGAAACTGGCCAGGATCGAACGACTGGACAACAAGCTCATACGCGTCGATGTGGAGGTGTCCAAGGAAGCGAACGTGCGGGCGACCGAGCACCGCGAGCGGGTGGAGCTGACCATCCATTCCAAGGGACCGGCGATCAGGGCGGAAGCCTCCGCCGACGACCGGTTCGCGGCCCTCGACATCGCCCTCGGCAAGCTCGAGGGACGGCTCCGGCGCATCGCCGACCGCCGCAAGGTCCACCACGGCAACCACTGCCCCCCATCGGTGGCCGAACTGACCTCCGTCCTGGCCGACGCCTACGAGTCCCTGCCGCAACCGCTTCCACCCGAGCCCGTCGAGCACGCCGAGCCGTACGCCGCCGAGCCGGCCCGTGACGAGGACGGGTATCGCGAGCCCATCGTTCCGATCGAGATGGAAGGCGACGGGCCCCTCGTCGTCCGCGAGAAGTTCCACCAGGCCGACGCCATGACCATCGACCAGGCACTGCTGGAGATGGAGCTGGTCGGCCACGACTTCTACCTGTTCAGAGACAAGGAGTGCGGGCTTCCGAGCGTCGTGTACCGGCGTGTCGGATACGACTACGGCGTGTTGCGGCTCGTCGAACAGTAACCAACGCGTTCGATGATCCTCTCGACCACCCCCGCGCGCCGGGAAGCCGTGTAATGATGGCGGTCCCGAGGGCGCGGGAGCGTCGCGCGGTAGGGGTCGACCTACCGGCGCGACCGGCTCCCCACGAGGAGGAGGCGTGACGCAGACCGACGAAACGGCCGACCGTTCCGGGCGTCAGGAGCCGATCCGCGTGCTGATCGTTGACGATCACGCGCTGATCCGGCGGAGCCTTGAGCTGGCATTGGCCGCGGAGCCGGACATCGAGGTGGTCGGCGAGGCCGGCGACGGTCAGGAGGCGGTCGAGATCGCCGACCGCCTCCTGCCGGACGTCGTTCTCATGGACGTCCGGATGCCCCGGCAGAGCGGCATCGAGGCGACACGGGCGATCAAGGCGTCGGTGCCGAGCGCTCGCATCGTGATGCTCACCGTCAGCGACGAAGAGGAGGACCTCTTCGAGGCGATCAAGGCGGGGGCCACCGGCTACCTGCTCAAGGACGTGCAGATCGACGAGGTGCCCGACGCCGTGCGCGGCGTCCACGAGGGCCAGTCGCTCATCAACCCGGCGATGGCGGCCAAGCTGATCAGCGAGTTCGCCAACATGAGCCGCAAGGAGGCCGAGCGCCCTCCGCAGCTGCCGGTGCCCCGGCTGACCGACCGCGAGATGGAAGTGCTGCGGCTGGTCGCCAAGGGCATGAACAACCGCGAGATCGCCAAGCAGCTGTTCATCTCCGAGAACACCGTCAAGAACCACGTCCGCAACATCCTGGAGAAACTCCAGCTCCACTCCCGCATGGAAGCCGTCGTCTACGCCGTCAGGGAACGCCTCCTCGAGATCACCTGACCCACGTGGGCGGCGCGGGCGTCACGCACCGTCGCCCACAGGCGCGCGTCACGCACGGCCGCCCATGGGCGGACGTCAGGAACCGTCGCCCACAGGCGGGCGGCGCAGGGCGGCCTCCAGGGGAGCGGCGAGGTCGGGGCTGCCGACGCGCTCGACGCGGACGTCGTCGCAGCCGACCCAGGCGGCGGCCTCCCACAGGGCCTGGCTCATCGCCTCGGCGGCGGCGGCGCGGGCCGCGCCGCCGCGGGTCGGCCCGGCCTCGAACCCCACCTGACGTGCCACGAAGGTCGAGCCGTCGCGCGCGGGGTCCACCCGGCCGATGAGCCGGCCGCCGGCCAGCACCGGCATCGTGAAGTAGCCGTGCACCCGCTTGTCCTTGGGGACGTAGGCCTCCAGCCGGTGGGTGAAGCCGAAGACCCGCTCGGTGCGGGCGCGGTCCCAGACCAGGGAGTCGAACGGCGAGAGCGGCGTGGTGCGGTGGCGGCCGCGCGGCGCGGTGGCGAGCGCGGCCGGGTCGGCCCAGGCGTTGGCCGCCGGACGCGCGGCCCCGGCCGCCCCGCGGACGGCGCCGCGGGGAGTTCCCCAGCCGTCGACGTACAGCGGGACCAGGCCGGCGCCGCCGCCGAGGAGCGCCTCGTCCAGCAGGGCCCCCTGTGCCCCGCGGACGCGGATGAAGTCGGCGAGGTCGGCGCGGGTGGCCACCCCGAGGGCGCGCCCGGCGTGACCGGCCAGCCCCTGGACGCACTCGGCGTCGCTGAGTTCGCGGCCGAGGAGCGCCGGAGGAACGACGCGCTCGGCGACGTCGTAGACGCGGCGCCAGCCGACCCGGCGGGTGCACACGACCTCGCCGATGTCGAGCAGGAACTCCACGGCGATCTTGACGTCGGACCAGTCCCACCAGGGGCCGCCGTTCTTGGCGCCGCCGAGGTCGGTGGTGGTCACCGGCCCCTCGTTCCTGACCTGCTCGAGCACCTTGTCGATGGTCGGCGGCACCTCGTGCCAGCGATAGCGCCGCTCGCGGTAGGCGCGGCGGCGGAAGGCGTACAGCGGCCAGTCGTCGATGGGCACGACGCACGCGGCGTGGCACCAGTATTCGAAGGCGGTGGCGGGCTCGTGCCAGTAGGCCCGCTCGACCGCGGCCCGGCCGACGGCGCCCAGCCGCGCGTACGCCACCAGCTCGTGGGAGCGGGCCAGGACCGAGATGGTGTCGAGCTGCACGGCGGCGAGGCGGCGCAACATGGCCGTGACCCCGCCCCGGCGGGAGTCGGCCCCGAGGAACCCCTGCGCGCGCAGGATGGCGCGGCGGGCCTCGTCGGCGGACAGGTCGAGCACGGGGGCGGGGATACCGTTCGGCATGTGTCGATGGTAGGGCGAGCCACCGACGAAACGGCTATGCCGGTGTCGTCCCGGGACGACGAGGGGTCAGGCGCGCTCGCCGTGGTGCTCGAACGGGGAGTGGTGCTCCTGCACCGCGATCTCGCGCGGGGCGTCCTCGATGACGTCGGAGAAGATGTCGAAGATGAGGGCGAGGATGCCGCCGATCACGATGACCGCTCCGCCGCCGACCCAGAACAGCAGCCAGTTGGGGCCCATCACGAGGGCGATGCCGCCGATGGTGAAGCCCAGCAGGATCACGGTCACCGCGAGCCATGACGACGCACGCCCGGCGTGCGACTGGCCGCTGTGTGGTTTCGCCGGTGCGCTCTCGGCCATCCCGACTCCTTGTTGTTCTCGTCGATGTGCGTTGCCGCCGGGGGGCCGCCCCGTGGCAAAGATTCCCTGCCCGTACCATCGAACGATATCCAACCTCACCGGCCGTGCCGCAGGCCGTACCCCGTCAGCCGCCGGTATGAGACGGTCTTGAACTCCCTGTTCCCCGACAGCGTCATTGACGATGGCTGTGTCCGGTGGTGAAACCGCCTACCATGGCTGTGGGGAACCATGTCTCGTCCTCATGTCCGCAGCCGTCGGGCCGCGGTACAGACCTGCGAGGAGCTTTACTCAAAGTGCCAGCCTTTCTCGACAAGATCCTTCGCGCCGGCGAGGGCAAGGTCCTGCGTAAGCTGAAGCGGATCTCCGAGCAGGTCAACTCCATCGAGTCCGACTTCACCGGCCTGAGCGACGCCGAGCTGCGCGCGCTGACCGACGAGTTCAAGCAGCGCCACGCCGACGGCGAGTCCCTCGACGATCTGCTTCCCGAGGCGTTCGCCGCCGTGCGCGAGGCGGCCCGCAGGGTCCTCGGCCAGCGCCACTTCGACGTGCAGATCATGGGCGGCGCCGCGCTGCACCTCGGCAACATCGCCGAGATGCGCACCGGTGAGGGCAAGACCCTCACCTGTACGCTGCCGTCCTACCTCAACGCCATCAGCGGCAAGGGCGTGCACGTCGTCACAGTCAACGACTACCTGGCCAAGCGCGACGCCGACAACATGGGGCGCGTCCACCGCTTCCTCGGCCTGGAGGTCGGCGTCATCCTCGCCAACATGGCGCCCGACGAGCGCCGCCGGCAGTACAACGCCGACATCACCTACGGCACCAACAACGAGTTCGGCTTCGACTACCTGCGCGACAACATGGCCTGGTCGCTCGAAGAGTGCGTCCAGCGCGGCCACAACTACGCCATCGTCGACGAGGTCGACTCCATCCTCATCGACGAGGCCCGCACGCCGCTGATCATCTCCGGTCCCGGCGAGCAGTCCGGCAAGTGGTACGCCGAGTTCGCCAAGATCGTCCCCCGCCTCCGCCGCGGCGTCGAGGGCAAAGAGGGCGAAGAGAGCACCGGCGACTACATCGTCGACGAGAAGAAGCGCACGGTCGGCGTCCTTGAGGCCGGTGTCGAAAGGGTCGAAGACTGGCTCGGCATCGACAACCTCTACAAGCCCGAGCACACCCACCTCGTCGGCTTCCTCAACAACGCCATCAAGGCCAAAGAGCTCTACAAGAAGGACAAGGACTACATCGTCGTCGACGGCGAGGTCCTGATCGTGGACGAGTTCACCGGTCGCGTCCTGCACGGCCGCCGCTACAACGAGGGCATGCACCAGGCCATCGAGGCCAAGGAGGCCGTGAAGGTCAAGGACGAGAACCAGACCCTCGCCACCGTCACCCTGCAGAACTACTTCCGCCTGTACGGCAAGCTCGCCGGCATGACCGGCACGGCGGCGACCGAGGCCAACGAGTTCCACCAGACCTACAAGCTGGGCGTCATCCCGATCCCGACCAACCGGCCCATGGTCCGCAGAGACCAGGCCGACGTGGTCTACAAGACCGAGGACGCCAAGTTCAACGCCTGTGTGCAGGACATCAAGGAGCGCTACGAGAAGGGCCAGCCGGTCCTGGTCGGCACCACCTCGGTCGAGAAGTCCGAGAAGCTCTCCAAGGCGCTCAAGCGGGCCGGCGTCGCCCACGAGGTGCTCAACGCCAAGAACCACGCCCGTGAGGCCACGATCATCGCCGAGGCGGGCCGCAAGCACGCCGTGACCGTCGCCACCAACATGGCCGGCCGCGGCACCGACATCATGCTGGGCGGCAACCCCGAGTTCCGCGCCGACATCGAGCTGCAGCAGCGCGGCCTGTCCCCCTCCGAGACTCCGGAGGAGTACGAGAAGGTCTGGCCCGAGGCGCTCGAGAAGGCCAAGGAGGCCGTCAAGACCGAGCACGAGGAGGTCACCGAGCTCGGTGGCCTGTACGTCCTCGGCACCGAGCGCCACGAGTCGCGCCGCATCGACAACCAGCTGCGCGGCCGTTCCGGCCGTCAGGGCGACCCCGGCGAGTCGCGGTTCTACCTGTCCCTCGAGGACGACCTCATGCGGCTGTTCAACTCCGCCCGCGTCGAGATGATCATGACGCGGCTGAACATCCCCGAGGACGTCCCGATCGAGTCGGGCATCGTCTCCAAGGCCATCGCCTCCGCCCAGCACCAGGTCGAGCAGCAGAACTTCGAGATCCGCAAGGACGTTCTGAAGTACGACGAGGTCATGAACCGCCAGCGCAAGGTGATCTACGCCGAGCGCCACCGGGTGCTTGAGGGCGCCGACCTGCACGAGCAGGTCCGCGAGTTCATCACCGAGGTCGTCGACGGGTACGTCCAGGCGGCCACCGCCGAGGGCTTCGCCGAAGAGTGGGACCTGGACAAGCTCTGGAAGGCGTTCCAGCAGCTCTACCCGATCTCGGTCACGGTCGAGGAGCTCATCGAGGAGGCCGGCGGCGAGCGCGAGGGCCTGACGGCCGACCTCATCCGCGAGCGGATCAAGGCCGACGCCCTCGCGGCGTACGACCGGCGCGAGGAGGAGCTCGGCGCCGAGACCATGCGCGAGGTCGAGCGGCGGGTCATCCTGTCGGTCCTCGACCGCAAGTGGCGCGAGCACCTCTACGAGATGGACTACCTGCGCGACGGCATCGCGCTGCGCGCCTACGCCCAGCGTGACCCGGTGATCGAATACCAGCGCGAGGGCTTCGACATGTTCGCGGCCATGCTGGACGGCATCAAGGAGGAGTCGGTCGGCTTCCTGTTCAACCTCGAGATCGAGGTGCAGGACAACCCGATCGTCGAGGAGGCCGCCCCGCAGGACGCCAACGTCTCGGAGACGCAGGCGATCATCTCCAAGGCGCTGCGCCGCCCGCAGCGTCCCACTGAGATGATCTACAGCGCGCCGGGCGAGAGCGGCGACGTGGAGCAGACCCGCGTGCGCACCACCGCCGAGGAGCGCGCCGCCTACGGCAACGTCGAGCGCAACGCGCCCTGCCCCTGCGGCTCGGGCAAGAAGTACAAGCGCTGCCACGGCGACCCGAAGAACGCCACCGCCTGAGGCTCGCCCGCGCACGCAACAGCGCTCGACGGCCCCGCGACCTGCCCGGTCGCGGGGCCGTCGGCGTCCTCAGGCGTTCTCGAACGGCGTCTCAGGCGGTTCGGAACGGCGTCTCAGGCGATCCGGCGGCGTCTCAGATTCGACGGCGTCTCAGGCGGTCTCGAAGTCGGTGACCAGCCACTTTCCGCCGCACCGCTCCAGACGCAGCGCGAGCACGTGGCTGCGTTCCCCGCAGTGCACCAGCAGGCACGCCTCGACGGCCCCGTCCTGCGGCCGCTTGACGTGCGGCAGCGCGACCAGCGGCGGTCGTCTGGTGCGGATCATCGTCCCCGCGCGCACCAGGTCGGCGTAGGCCCTGCCGGTCAGGCGGTCGGCGACGGTCGCGGGCGGGCGCCGTCCGGCCAGGATCTCGGCCATCGCCTGCCCGATGCCGCGCAGCTCCCGGAGGTCGGGGGGCGGAGCGACCGGCAGGCGCGGCAGCCGGCCGCCGGGGCGGCCGGGCGTGTCGGCGGAGCTCGCGGAAGTGTCGGCGGAGCGTGTGAGCGTGTCGGCGGGCTGGGCGGGAGTGTCGGCGGGACGGGGGGACGGCTCGGCGCGGGCCGGGGCCTCCCAGGGCCGGTCGTAGGCGAGGGCGAGGGTTCCCTGTGTGGGAGGCGGCGGCACGTGGCCGGTCTCGCGTTCGTCGTCGTAGGGCGGGTCGGCCGGCGGCACGGGTCGCAACCGGGGCAGCGGGACCGCGCGGGAGGGGCCGGCGGGCCGCGTTCCGCCGCGCGAGGGCGCGACGGGGCGGGAGGGCTCGGGAGAGCGGGGCATCGGGACTCCGGTGAGGTCGGGAAGTGACGCTCTAAGGAGTTTTCGGCCGGTCGCGCTGATACCGGGGCCGCCGGTTGGGCTGCCAACTTGCCGCTTCGGTGCTGGGGTTCGCGCCGCTTGCCCCGCGATGACGGTATGGCGGCACGGTTCCCGGGCGCGCCGACGCGCTATTCGGCCGTCCCGCCGCTCGCCCGTCCATCGTCCGAAACGCCGCCGTCCAGAACACGGCCTGAGACGGGGCCGTCCGGAACAGGGCTGGAGACGGGGCCGGACGAGGCCGGAGCAGCGGAGGAGACGCGGCCGGAGGAGGGGGGAACGACGGGGTCCGGAGCGACGGAATCAGGGGCGCGCCCGCCCGGCGGTCCCGTGACCTCCCCGGCGTCGAGATCCGGCTCGGGTTCCCGCCCCGGGGTCATGATGTTCAGCCGTCTGATCAGGAAGGCGAAGACGGTGTAGTACACGACCGCGTAGACCACGCCGAGCAGCATGATCTTCCAGAACCCGTCGGTGTTGGACTTGGTGGCGTTGAGCGCGGCGTCGATGGCGCCGGCCGAGAAGGTGAAGCCGAGATGCCCGTCCATCGCGGCGACCAGCGCCATCGACAGCCCCGTGAGCAGGGCGTGGATCACGAACAGCAGCGGGGCGACGAAGATGAAGGCGAACTCGATCGGCTCGGTGATCCCGGTGACGAACGCGACCAGCGCCGCCGAGATCATGATGCCGCCGACGGAGCGGCGGCGGTGCGGCGGGGCGGCCCGCCAGACGGCGATCGCGGCGGCGGGCAGGCCGAACATGATGACCGGGAAGAACCCGGCCATGAACTCGCCCGAGCCCGGGTTGCCCTGCAGGTAGCAGGTGAGGTCGCCGGCGAACTGCTTGCCCGCCACCGTGCAGTCGGGCACCTGGAACCACACGATCGAGTTCAGGAAGTGGTGCAGCCCGAGCGGGATGAGCAGCCGGTTGGCCACCCCGTAGATGCCCGCGCCCGCCGTCGAGTGGTCCACGAGCCACTGGCCGAAGGCGGTCATGCCCTGGCCGACCGGCTGCCAGACCAGCCCGAACACCACGCCGAGCAGCAGCGCGGCGAAGGCGGTGACGATCGGCACGAACCGCCGGCCGCCGAAGAACGCCAGCCAGGTGGGCAGTTTGATGCGGTGGTAGCGCTGGTAGAGCAGCGCCGCGGTGATCCCGATGACGATGCCGCCGAGCACGCCGGTCGGGTTGCCCGCCGCCAGGTCGATCGTCTCCACGGCCCGCCCGTCGGCCTGGACGACGGTCTGGGTGACCCGGTCATGCACGGCGAAGCCGGAGGCGTCGAAGAACAGCAGGCGGGAGACCCGGTCGAAGACCAGGTAGCCGACGAGCGCGGCCAGCGCCGTGGAACCGTCGGAACGGCGGGCGAACCCGACGGCCACACCGATGGCGAACAGCAGGGGGAGGTTGTCGAACAGCACGTCGCCCGCGCCGCCCACCACCTCGGCGATCTTGTCCAGGGCGGCGTTGTCGGTGCGTCCGAGCAGGTCGTCCTGCCCGAGCCGCAGCAGCAGGCCCGCGGCGGGCAGCGCGGCGATGGGCAGCATGAGGGAGCGGCCGATGCGCGACAGGACCGCCATGACGGCCGACCGCCGTGAGGGCGCGAGGGAGGCGTCGGGGGCCGGCGCGCGGGAGGGGTCCGGGACGGGCGCGCGGGAGGTGTCCGGGACGGGCGGGGTGGCGTCGGCCGAAGTGGGGCCCATCGGCTCTCCTCCAGGACTCGGGAAGGGAGGCTCAGCCTCGCCGCGTCGGTATCTCCAGCACCGTGCGGAGCTGGTACCGGTCGGCACGGTAGGTCGAGACCCCGAACTCGACGCAGACGCCGCCGGAGAAGGAGCGCCGCTGGAGCAGCAGCACGGCCCCGCCTCGTGGCAGCTTGAGCAGGTCGGCGTCGCCGGGGTCGGCGATGCCGCCGTCGATGGTCAGCTCGCCCGCGTCCAGCACCACCCCGTGGCGCGTCTCCAGCAGCGCGTAGAGCGAGCGGCCCGACAGGTCGAACGACTCCAGGTCGGGCGCGAAGGACACCGGGATGTGCGCCCGTTCGATGCACAGCGGTTCCCCGTCCGCCGTGCGCAGCCGCTCGATGAAGTGCACGGCCTCGCCCGGCTGGATGCCGAGTTCGCGTGCCAGGTGGGCGCTGGCCCGGACCACCCGCCGGTCCAGGTCGCGCGAGCCGGGTTCCATGCCGCGCGCCCGCATGTCGTCGCTGAACGAGGTGAGCCGCAGCGCCATCTCGATCTTGGGACGGGCCACGAAGGTGCCCTTTCCCGCGACGCGGTGCAGCCGCCCCTCGGACACCAGGTGGTCGACCGCCTGGCGTACAGTCATGCGTGACAGGCCGAAACGCTGGCAGAGCTCCCTTTCGGAGGGGATCGCCGCGCCGATGGTGAGCTCGTTGCCCTCGATGAGGTCGAGGAGGATCTCGCGAAGCTGGAAGTACTTCGGCACAGGGCTGTCGGGGTCGATCTGGGCCACCGCTTTTCCCTCCTCTCGATCTCCGCATGGGTTTGAGTTAAGGTTTGTGCTGGTCTAGTCCGGACTAGACCACATGCCAGAAAAGAGTGTCAACGTACGGACCGGCGACGGATCGATAACGGCCCGATCTCGCCCTCCAGAGCCGAAGGACGGGCACCGATGACCACGATGATGCGCCGCGAGATAGCCGAGCAGCCGGCCGCGCTGCGGGCCACGCTCGACGCCCTGCTGCCGAGGATCGGCGAGGTGAAGGCCCTGGCCGGGCAGACCCGCCAGCTCGTCTTCATCGCCAGGGGCACCTCCGACAACGCCGCCGTCTACGGCCGCTACCTCATCGAGGCGCGCGCCGGCCGGATGTCCTCCCTCGCCGCCCCGTCCATCGCCACGACCTACAAGCGCAAGCTCGACCTCACCGGCGTGCTCGCCGTCGCGCTGTCCCAGTCGGGCAAGACCGAGGAGATCGTCGAGACCCTCGCCTGGGCCAAGGACTGCGGCGCCGGCACCGTCGCGATCACCAACGGCGGCGAGCACTCGCCGCTCGCCCAGACCGCCCACCTGGCGCTGTGCACCCAGGCCGGCGAGGAGAAGGCCGTCCCGGCCACCAAGACCTACACCACCCAGCTCGCGGCGCTGGCCGTGCTCGCCCTCGGCCTCGGGGCCGAGGTCGACGCCGACGACCTCCAGCGCGTCCCCGACGCCGTCGAGCGGCTGATCGCCGACCCCGGCGACGTCGACACCGTGGTCGAAGGGCTGGCCGCGGTGTCCGGCGTCGTGGTCTCGGGCCGCGGCATGGCGTTCTCGACCGCCCTTGAGACCGCGCTGAAGCTCAAGGAGGCCTGCTACCTGCACGCCATGGGCCTGTCCTACGCCGACCTGCTGCACGGCCCGATCGCGGTGGTGGACGAGAAGACCCCCGCACTGCTGGTCGCCGCCGACGAGGGCCCCACGCTGCCCGGCACCGTCGCCCTGGCCCGCCGGGTCACCGGCGCCGGCGCGTCCGCGTACGGCGTGGGCGGCGGAGCCGAGCTGGCCAAGGCGTCCACGGCGGCCCTCAACGGCCCCGCGCTGCCCGAGTGGGTGGCCCCGATGGGGCTTATCGTCCCCGGGCAGATCCTGACCGAGGCCCTCGCCCGCCGCCGGGGCATCGACCCCGACTCTCCTCGCGGCCTCAACAAGGTGACGCAGACGGAATAGCGCCGCTAGCGTTGCCTGAGGTTGAACGAGGAGGACGGACATGGCGGCAGACGCCAACGCGATCATCGCCGGGCTCGGCGGCGTCGGCAACATCATCGAGATAGAGCCGTGCATCACCCGTCTCCGCACCGAGGTGCGCGACGCCTCCAAGGTCGACCACGCGGCCCTGCGGGCGGCCGGCGTCCACGGGGTCATGGCGGCGGGCAACGTCGTCCAGGTCGTGGTGGGCCCCGACGCCGACACGATCGCCTCCGACATCGACGATCTCATCGAGTGAGCCGTGCGGCCGGCGGGAGTGCCATGACGACCGTTCTCGCCCCGGTGGCGGGGCACGTCGTGGGACTGGCCGCCGTGCCCGACCCGGTGTTCTCCGAAGGGCTCGTGGGGCCGGGGACGGCGATCGACCCGGCCAGGCGGGCGGGGGAGGCGCTCGCCCCCATCGGAGGGCTCATCCTCAAGCTCCATCCGCACGCCTACGTGATAGCCGGCGAGGACGGCCGGGCGGTGCTCGTCCACCTGGGCATCGACACGGTGCTGCTCAAGGGTGAGGGGTTCCGGCTTCTCGCCGGGGAGGGCGAGCGGGTGCGCGCCGGCCGGCCGGTCGTCGCCTGGGACCCGGCGGCGGTCGCGGCCGGGGGAATGTCCCCGGTCTGCCCGGTCGTGGCGCTGGACGCCCCTCCCGGCGTGGTCGTCCCGCTCCGGACCGACGGCGCGGTGCTCGCGGGTGAGGAGCTGTTCCGATGGCGCTAGTCCCCTCACCTCAGGTGACCAGGTACGCTCATGCCGCCTGCCACCGGCCGGGGGGCGGGTAGGAGACTGGTGAGACGGCGACGCCGTCGACGTCCGTTGCCGAACCGCTCACACCAGATCCGCCCGGTGTTAGCTGGCCGTTCCCGGAGATAGCCCCTATCTCGGAATAACGTGCTAGCCGTACTGCTTGTCACCGGGTGGTCTGGACCGCCCCGGACGGAAAGAGGAGGAACCGTGGCCGAGCGTAAGGTCATCGTGGAGTCAGCGGTGGGTCTGCACGCCCGCCCGGCGGCGACGTTCGTGCAGACCGCGGCCAAGGCCCCCATCGACATCACCGTGGGGAAGCCGGGCCGTACGCCCGTCAGCGCCAAGAGCATCCTTTCGATCCTGGCGCTGGACGTCAGGAACGGCGAGGTCATCGTCATCCAGGCCGACGGGGACGGCGCCGAGAAGGTGCTCGACGAGCTCGTCGCGATCGTGTCGGTGCCTTGACGGCCGGCTGCGGAGCCTGACGATGGAGAGGTTGACGGGAACCGGGGTCAGCCCCGGGGTGGGCCACGGCCCGGCCTATCTCATGGGTGCCGCCGTCCCCGAGCCGCCGGCCGGGTCACGGCACGGCGGCGACGTGGTGGCCGAGGTGGCGCGGGCGGAGGCCGCCATGGAGCGCGTGGCCGCCGACCTGTCGGCGCGCGGCGAGGCCGCGGGCGGCGAGGCGCGGGACGTGCTCGCCGCGCAGGCCATGATCGCGCGAGACCCCGTGCTGTCCAGCGAGGTCGCCGACCTCATCAACGCCGGCACGGCCGCCGAGCGGGCCGTGTACGAGGCGTTCATGCGTTACCACGACATGCTCGCCGAGATCGGCGGCTACCTCGGCGAGCGGGCGGCCGATCTGGCCGACATCCGCGACCGGGTGATCGCCGAACTGGCCGGCCTGCGGACGGGCGGCCTGCCAAAGAAGGGCGACACGCCGTACGTGCTGGTCGCCCGCGACCTCGCGCCCGCCGACACCGCGCTGCTGACCAAGGACGTCGTCGCCGCCTTCGTCACCGAGCAGGGCGGCCCCACCAGCCACACGGCGATCCTCGCGCGCGCCATGGGCGTGCCCGCCGTCGTGGCCTGCGCCGGGGCGACCGCGATCGTCAACCAGACGCTCGTCCTGGTCGACGGCGCGACCGGCACGGTCGGCCTGGTGCCCTCCGAGGAGGAGGTGGCCGCGGCGGTCGAGGCCGCGCGCACCCGCGACTCGGCGATGGCGGCGGTCACCGGTCCTGGCGCGACCGCGGACGGCCGCCCGGTGGCCCTGCTGGCCAACATCGGCGGGCCGCGCGACATCGAGACGGCCCTGGAGCACGGCGCCGAGGGCGTCGGGCTGTACCGCACCGAGTTCCTGTTCCTGGACCGCGACACCGCGCCCTCGGAGGAGGAGCAGGAGGCGGCCTACCGCGAGGTCATCTCCGCCTTCCCCGGCGGGCCGGTGGTGGTGCGCGTGCTGGACGCGGGGGCGGACAAGCCGCTGGGATTCCTACCGCCCACCGAGAAGGAGCCCAATCCCGCTCTGGGCGCGCGCGGCATCCGCATCATGCGCATATTTCCCGACATTCTGGCCGGGCAGCTGCGGGCCCTCGCCCGCGCCGCCGAGGGGGCGTCCGCCCACGTCCAGGTCATGGCCCCAATGGTGGCGACGCCCGAGGAGGCCGCCTGGTTCGTGGCGGCGTGCCGCGCGGCGGGGCTGCGCTCCTCCGGGGTCATGGTCGAGGTCCCGGCCGCCGCGCTCCGCGCGGCCGACCTCGCTCCCGGCGTCGACTTCTTCTCCATCGGCACCAACGACCTCGCGCAGTACGCCTTCGGGGCCGACCGCGAGGTGAGCGCCCTGGCCGGCTTCCAGGACCCCTGGCAGCCGGTCCTGCTCGACCTGGTGGCGATGACCGCCTCGGCGGGCGTGCCCTGCGGGGTCTGCGGCGAGGCGGGCGCCGATCCCGCGCTCGCGTGCGTGCTGGTCGGCCTCGGCGTCGGCTCGCTGTCCATGGCCGCGCCCGCCCTTCCCTGGGTGCGCGCCGCGCTGTTGCGCCACACCTTCGACCAGTGCCGCGCCGCCGCCGTCGCCGCGCGCGCCGAGACCACCCCGGACGCCGCCAGGGTGGCCGCCCGCGCCCATCTGCCCGCCCTCCCCGACCTCGGCCTCTGAGCACCCCGCCGGCCCTGCCGCCGTGCGCGCCTGGAGCATCCCGGACGCCGCCAGGGTGGCCGCCCGTGCCCACCTGCCCGCCCTCCCCGACCTCGGCCTCTGAGCACCCCGCCGGCCCTGCCGCTTTGCGCACCGCCCCTTGGCGGCGCCTCGTCGCCAGGACCGGGCCTGCGGCGAGTCGTCCACACCGAGTCCGGGGCGGCGACGGTGGGTCGCTCCTGTGCGGCGACACATCGGTTCACCGGGCGCGGCTCTCCACTCCGGCCATGTGCTGGAGTGATCGGCGCCGCGTCGGCGGGTCGTGGTACGGCGATGCCGGCGCCCGCTACGGCGCCCGGCCCGGTCAACGTTCGCAGGCAGCCCACAATGTGGTGTCGCGGGGGGGCGGCGGCGGGTTGTCCACAGGGTGAGTCCGGGCGGGCGGCGGCGCGGATACGGTGGGGGACATGGCTGTACCTTCCCCCGCAGCGGTGCTCGTGCTGGTCGCGACGATGACGGCCGGTTGCGCCGCCACCTCCGCCACGAGCGGCGAGGCGCCTTCACGCACGAACGCCGCCCCGTCCGGCGTCGCCACCACCAGCGCCCCGGCCTCCGCCGGCGCCTCGCCGGCGGCGTCCCCGAGCGGCACGTCCCCCGGCGCCGAGGCGGCCTCGCGGCTGGCGAAGATGAGCCTTGAGGAGAAGGTCGGCCAGCTGTTCATGCCCGTCCTCTACGGTCCGCGGGCCGAGGGCGCGCACGGCGAGAACCAGGCGAGGTTCGGCGTCGGCAGTCCCGCCGCGGCCGTCAGGAAGTACCACCCGGGCGGCGTCATCCTGTTCCCCTGGGCGGGCAACGTCGGCGACGCCCGCCAGCTCGCAGCGCTCACCCGCGGCCTGCAGAAGGCCGCCAAGGTCCCCCTGCTCATCGGCGTCGACCAGGAGAACGGCGTCGTCTCGCGGCTGGGCTCGATCGTGACCGACGTGCCGGGTAGCATGGCCATCGGCGCCACGCGCGACCCGGCCGCCGCCCGGTCGGCCGCCCGGGTGACCGGTGAGGAGTTGCGCGCCCTCGGCATCAACCTCGACTTCGCGCCGGTCGCCGACGTCAACGTCAACCCGGCCAACCCGGTCATCGGCGCCCGCTCGTTCGGCTCCGACCCCAAGCGGGTCTCTGCCATGGTCGGCGCCGCCGTCGAGGGGTTCCACGACGCCGGCGTGGGCAGCGCCGCCAAGCACTTCCCCGGGCACGGCGACACCCGGGTCGACAGCCACAGCGGCCTGCCGGTCATCCAGCACACCCGCTCCCAGTGGCAGCGGCTGGACGCGCCTCCGTTCAAGGAGGCCGTCCGCCGCGGCGTCGACATCGTGATGTCCGCCCATGTCGTGATGCCCAAGCTCGACCCCTCCGGCGACCCCGCCACCCTGTCCAAACCGATCCTGACCGGCCTGCTCCGCGACGAGCTCGGGTTCGACGGCGTGGTCAGCACCGACGCCCTCGACATGCAGGGCGTGCGTGAGAAGTACGGCGACGCCGAGGTGGCCGTCCGCGCCGTCCTGGCCGGCGTCGACCTGCTGCTCATGCCGCCGAACTTCCGAAAGGCCTACGATGCGGTGCTCGGGGCCGTGAAGTCGGGCCGCATCTCCCGCGAGCGGCTCGACCGGTCGGTCACCCGGCTGCTGACGCTCAAGGCCGCCCGGGGCATCCTCGACGGCTCGCAGACCGACCCCGGTGGCGACGACCAGGCCGTGCGGTCCAAGGCGCACCGCACCACAGCCCAGCGCATCGCCGATCGTTCCGTGACGCCGGTCAAGGGCGCCAAAAGCCTCCCGGTCAAGGGTCACGTCCTGGTCACCGGTCCCGCCGGGCGCCGCCTGGCGGGCATGCTCGACGGCGCGTCGGCCGCGCCCACCGGCGACACCCCGACGTCGTCGCAGATCGCGAGCGCCGGGTCGGCCGCCGCGCGGGCCGACACGGTCGTGGTCACCACGCGCGACGCCGGGCCGGCGCAGGCGAGCCTGGTCTCGGCGATGGGCGGCACCGGCAAGAAGGTCGTCGTGGTGTCGATGGGCGCCCCGTACGAGCTGGCACGGCTGCGCGGGTACGACGCGGCCCTCGCCGTCTATTCCGATGGCGACGCCTCGCTCAGAGCCGCCGCCAAGGCGCTCACCGGCGCCCTCACCCCCAAGGGCACCCTCCCGGTCGCCCTACGAGTCCCGTAGCCCTCTCAGACGCGGCGGGTACGGGCGGGGCTGGGATGGAGGGCCCCGGCAGTGGGTTCGGGCGTTGCTCGGCTTACCCTGAAAGGCCCGGCAGGGACATGAGGGAGTGAACATGGTGAAAGGCGTACTCATCGACTGGGGTGGTGTGCTGACCACCGGCCTCCACGAGGCGATCGCCGAGTGGCTCGACGCTGACGGCATCGACGCCGAGCACTATCGGGAACTCATGAAAGAGCTCATCCGGCACGCGTACGAGCAGGGCGCCGTCCTCGGCGAGAATCCGATCCACGCGCTGGAGCGGGGGGAGGTCGACGTCGCGACCTTCGAGCGCGACCTGGCGGCCCGCCTGGTGACGTTGCACGGCGTGCCGCCGGTGGCCGACGGGCTGCTCACCCGCATGTTCGCCGGGTTCCGGCCGGTGCAGCCGATGTACGACATGCTGCGCGCCGCACGCGAAGCGGGCATGGCCACCTGCCTGGTATCCAACTCCTGGGGCAACCACTACACGCGGGACGGCTGGGAGCACTACTTCGACCAGGTCGTCATTTCCGGCGAGGTCGGCATGCGTAAGCCCGAGCCGCGCATCTTCCACCATGCCCTCGGCCTGGTGGGGCTGCGCCCGCAGGAGTGCGTGTTCATCGACGACATCGAGGCCAACATCGACGCCGCCCGCGCCCTCGGCCTCGTCGGCCTGCACCACCGCGACACCGACGCCACGATCGCCGCCCTGGAGACCCTCTGCGAGCTGACCCTCCGCCCGTCCCCGCCTCCCACCACGAGCGCACCCGTCTGACCTGCGACCTCCTCGGATGCACCGAGCGCCACCGAGCCCTCCCACGAGCGCACTTGTCCGGCGCGTTTTCAGGGCTCTTCACCGTTTCTCGGTGGACGCGGTCAATGGGCGCCATGTCCCCCGGCGCCGCGCCGGGCGGCCCTAGGCTTACGGTGACCGTGCGAATTCGGCGAGGAGTTCATCGGTGTCCGCTGGTGCGTTGGTGTCATCCTCCGAACACCGCCGGGGACGGCCCGGCAGGTACCGCGTACCGGCCCGCCCGGGCACGCCGTCCGCGACGGCCGGTGACCATGAACAGGCGCCACGGGCCCGTCCGCTCGCACAAGCCCGCGCAGCCGGGGTGGCAGGGCAGGCTGAGGCGTTCGCGTCTATGGATGGCGGGCGTCGTGGCCGCCGCCGCCACCGCGGCGGTGACCGGCTACCTGACCACGGCCTTCGACAAGACGCTCTCCACGGTCACCGGAGCCGACGCCGCACCGCCCCTGACCTGGACCACGACGGTGAATCGTGACCCGTGCGAAAACGCGACCAGCCGGTACGTGCTTCCCATCCTGCCCCGACGCCCGGCTGAGGAGGGGGGCATCTCGGAGTCGCAGGAGCGCGACGCCCTGGACGGCGGCTACACCGACGCCGTCGTCACCGTCCAGGGCAAGAGCGGTGTCGCCGTCGTGCTCCACGCCCTGCGGGTCGAGGTGGTCCAGCGCGGCGCGCCCGCCGGGGTCGTGGTGCCCAAACACCGCCAGTGCGGCGGCATCACCCCCCGCAACTTCGTCGTGGACCTCGATGAGCGGGTGTCTCACTCGCGCCCGTTCGCCGGTGTGGACGACAACGGCGACGAACAGTCCGCCGTCCGGTTCCCCTTTCGCGTCTCGGACGGCGACCCCGAGGTGTTCCACGTCTACGGCGCCACCCGCACCTGCGACTGCCGCTGGCGGATCCTGCTCGACTGGAGCAGCCAGGACAGAAAGGGCACCGCGGTGATCGACGCCGGCGGCCGGCCCTTCCGCACCGTGGGCGTCAAAGTACTGCCCGGCTACGAGGTGGAACCGGCGAAAGGCTCGACGTACCGGTGGCGGCGGGACCCTTCCCCGTCCGATTCCCTGCCTCTGCAGGAATGAAGGACGAGGCCGCCGGCCGGGGCGCGGTGCGGTGGTGTACGGTCCGTGCCGCGGGGGGTGGCACACTCGTTCGGGTGACCGGCGCCGCTGTGGCGCCGGTGTCCGGCACCATCGTGATTCGAGGAACGAACGCATGCGCGTGTACCTGCCGTGCACCCTCCCTTTCCTGGCGCGGGTGGCCGGGGCCGGCGAGGTCGGGCCGGCCCCGCTGACCGGCTACGCGGTGACGCCCACGCTGGTCGAGTGGTACGTCTCGGGTGACACCGAGGAACTGGAGTACGTCGCCCTGACGGACGCGGCCAGGGCGTCCCTGCGGATGCTCGCGGCCGACCGCGCGGACGGCGTGGAGGTCGCCGCGCGGCGGGTGGTCGTCGCGGCCGAGGTGCCCGACGACGTCGTCGCCTCCGGTCCCGACCTCGAGGAGCGATCCCGGGTGCGCGTCCC
The DNA here is from genome assembly GCF_040607475.1 of Sphaerisporangium sp. NPDC005288. Classification (NCBI taxonomy): domain Bacteria; kingdom Bacillati; phylum Actinomycetota; class Actinomycetes; order Streptosporangiales; family Streptosporangiaceae; genus Sphaerisporangium; species Sphaerisporangium sp. NPDC005288. The sequence continues at coordinate 27,844 of NZ_JBEXGT010000002.1, forward strand.
GGTCGTGGTGCGGATGAACCAGATCGCCGCGGTCCACGTCGACGACCTGGGGGCCGTGCCCGACGTCGAGGCGGCCATCGCCGCCGTGTTCGCCGCCGACGCGGGAGACGACGACGCGCGGTTCGTGGTGGACGGCGTGGAGGACCACGAGCTGATGTGGTTCGCGACCCAGGAGATCCCCGACCTGCTGACCTGATGTCTTCCCGGGGTCCGGGCAGGCCCGGCGAACTCGATGAAGGCCGGCTCCGGACTCCGGTGAACCCGTTCGGAGGTCGGCGCGCGTCGGGTGAATCCGTTCGGAGGTCGGCGGGCCAGGTGAGCCCGTTGAGGCCGGCAGCCCGGGAAACCCGATGGAGGCCGTCGGGGGCGCCTATTAGGCTGTGGTCACCATGGAGCACATCATCTGGGACTGGAACGGCACGCTGTTCCACGACATCGACGCGGTGGTCGGCGCCACGAACAAGGTGTTCGCGCCCTACGGGCTGGCGCCCATGGACGCCGAGGCGTTCCGCGCGGCCTACACCCGGCCCATCTGGGTGGCCTACGAGCGCATGCTCGGCCGGCCGCTGCACGAGGGCGAGTGGGAGCGGCTCGACCAGGCGTTCCACGACAACTACCACGAGCTGATGCACGCCTCCGAGCTGGCCGCCGACGCGATCGACTGCCTGAACACCTGGTCGGCGTCCGGGCGCACCCAGTCGCTGTTGTCGATGTGGGCGCACGACCGGCTGGTGCGCAAGGCCGCCGAGCTCGGCATCGACCGCTACTTCTCCCGCATCGACGGCCTGAGCGCCGGCGCGCCGGGCGGCGGCAAGGCCGAGCACATGGTGGCCCACATCGAGTCGCTGGAGGTCAAGCCGTCGCGCATCCTGGTGATCGGCGACAGCCTGGACGACGCGCACGCGGCCGAGCACGTGGGTGCCTCGGCCGTGCTCTACGCGGGCGGCATGACCAGCCGGGCCGACCTGGCCGCTTCCGGCTTCCCGGTGGTCGACTCCCTGTCGGCGGCCTTCGCCCACGCCCGCTGATCCGCCGTTCCGTCGCCGCCGCCGGTGGACGGAGAAGCGGACATATGCCGGGTGAGGGTGACGAGTTGGGCATCTCTCGCCGTGGTGGGTGCGCGGTCGTCGTACCCTGAGCGCACCTGGTTCGCGTGCGTTCGGAGGCCCCCCATTAACCGTCTCGTGCTCTGGAACATCGACCTCACCCTGGTCGACGTGACGATCGTCACCCGCGACGCGTACGCCGACGCCTTCCGGCAGGTCACCGGGCGCCCGCTGGTCAAGCTAGCGCCCGCGATGGGCCGTCCCGACTCTGAGATCATCTTCGAGACGCTCGCCATCAACGGCATCGTGACCGGCGACGATCACCTTCCCCGGTTCATCGACGCCCTGGCCCGGTCGTTCGCCGCGCGGCGCAAGCGGCTGAACAAGGACGGGCAGGTCATGCCCGGCGCCAAGGAGGCGCTCAAGGCGGTGGCCCGCCTCGACGGCGTCGTCCAGTCGGTGCTCACCGGCACCATCAAGAGCAACGCCGCGCTCAAGCTGAACGCCTTCGGCCTGGACAAGTACGTCGACGTCGAGGTCGGCGGCTACGGCGAGGAGGTCTACCCCAAGGCCACCCTGCTGCAGGTGGCCCAGGGCAGGGTCAAGGCGTTGTACGGCTTCCGGTGCGACGGCGCGAACACCGTGCTGATCGGCGACTCGGCCAGGGACGTCCAGGCGGCGCGCATCGCCGGGGCGTCCATGATCGCCGTCGCCTCTGGCCGTTCGACGGCGACCGAACTGCGCGAGGCCGGCGCCGACATCGTGCTCCCCGACCTGACCGACGCCCCCGCCCTGGTCGCCGCCGTGGCCCGCCTCACCACCCCCGCGGACCGCAAGGCAGGCTGACCCCGCGACACGCCATTACGAATGCATATAAAAGGCGGGCGCAGGTCAGCACGAGGTAGGAGGTGAGGATGGCGTGTGCGGCATACCTTTGTTGCCTGTGCGTCATCATCGGCGGCCGGAGGCGATCTTCGTCTGGGGCGCCGACGCGGCCCGCTGCCCGCGGGTCGTGCCCTCCTCACCCTAAGGACTTCGATGCCTTACTCGACGGCCTCCGTCCCGACCGAGCGGCCTGGGCGGTACATCAAGCAACTGGTGTCCCATATGGGGCACAAGACGACCACGGAGATCTCCGGTGACGGTCGTGGCGTGATCACGTTGAAACGCGGGCGTTGCGTGCTGACGCCGACCGGGGTCGCGATCGAGATGATCGCCACGGCCGGGGACGCCGAGTCGCTGGAGCAGGTGCAGGAGGTGGTGACCCGCCACCTGCTGCGCTTCGCCACCCAGGAGGAGCTGGCCGTGGAGTGGTCGGCGCCCATGGGGGCCGAGGAGATGGTCATCGTCGACCCGCTGATCGGCGACTACGTGACTACTCAGTGCACCCCGCCCGACGAGGTGCTCCAGGAGCTGACCGCGAAGACGCGCGAGACGACCGGCGGCTCGTGGACCATGCAGGTCTCGCACGACGAGGGCGCGTTCCTCACGATGCTCGCCCGCATGGTCGGCGCGCGGCAGGCGGTCGAGGTCGGCGTGTTCACCGGGTACTCCTCCATCTGCATCGCCAGGGGCCTGGCCGAGGGCGGGCGGCTGCTGGCCTGCGACGTCAGTGAGGAGTGGACCTCGGTCGCCCGCTCGTACTGGGAGCGCGCCGGCGTCGCCGACCGCATCGACCTGAAGATCGCCCCGGCGGCCGAGACGCTCCGCGCGCTGCCCGAAGAGCGGTCCATCGACTTCGCGTTCATCGACGCCGACAAGGTGAGCTACCCGGTGTACTACGAGGAGATCGTGCGGCGGCTGCGCCCCGGCGGGCTGGTGGTCCTGGACAACGTGTTCCTCGGCGGGCGGGTCGTCGACCCGGCGTACGAGGAGGAGCACCACGTGGCGGTGCGGGCCCTGAACGACGCCATCGTGGCCGACGACCGGGTGGAGTCGGTGATGCTGTCGGTGCGGGACGGTGTCACGATCGCCCGCAGACTCTAGTGCGCTGTCCGCGGACGTGCGCCGGCTCGGGCGCCGTAGCAGGCGCCGGTATCGCCGTACCACGACCCGCCGACCCGGCGCCGATCACTACGGCGCGTGGAGGGCGGAGAGCCGCACCCGGTGAACGTAGGTGGTCACCGCACGAGGACGGCGTGTCGATCGCGGGCGGGCTCCAGGGCGGCGTGTCGATCGCGGGCTCAGAGACGGCGTGATGATCGCGCGCGTGCTCTGGGACGGCGCGACGAGTCGGCGGGCGGTAGAGCGGACCAGGCCGGGGGCCGTGGGTGTGTGGGCGGCCTGGATGGCGCGGGGGACGGGGCCGGGGCAGGATGGGGCCATGGTTGAGGAAGGTGCGCTGCTCTGGGAGCCGTCCCCCGAGGTGGTCCGCGATGCGAAGATCACCCGGTTCGCCGCATGGCTAGGACGTTCCGAGCATTCTTACGACGCTCTGTGGCGATGGTCTGTCGACTTCCCGGAGGAGTTCTGGCCTGCGGTCTGGGACTATTTCGCGGTCGTGGGGGAGCGTGGTGACGGGCCCGTCGTAAGTGGAACGATGCCGGGCGCCGAATGGTTCGCGGGAGCAACCGTGAACTACGCGGCGAACGCGCTGCGCGGCGACCCCGGGCGGCTGGCGGTCATCGCCCGTGATGAGACCGGCGGCCGGCGCACCCTCACCTACGGTGAGCTGGCCGAGGAGGTCGCGCGGGTCAGGGCCGGGCTGGTGCGCCACGGTGTCACCCGCGGCGACCGGGTGGCGGCCTACCTGCCCAACACCCCCGAGGCGCTGATCGCCTTCCTCGCCACCGCCAGCCTCGGCGCCATCTGGTCGTCCTGCTCGCCCGACTTCGGCGCCTCCAGCGTCGTCGACCGCTTCACGCAGATCACCCCCAAGGTGCTGATCGCGGTGGACGGCTACCGGTACAACGGCCGCGCGTTCGACCGTTCGGACGTCGTCGCCGACATCGCCGCCCGGCTGCCCGGCCTGGCCGCCACCGTGATCGTCGGCGCGGAGTCGTGGGAGGAACTGCGGTCGGAGGCGGGGCCGCTGGAGTTCGAGCCGGTGCCCTTCGCCCACCCGCTGTGGGTCGTCTACTCCTCCGGCACCACCGGCCTGCCCAAGCCGATCGTCCACGGGCACGGCGGCATCGTGCTGGAGCATTTGAAGGCGCTGAGCTTCCACCAGGACCTCGGCGAGCAGGACGTGTTCTTCTGGTACACCACCACCGGCTGGATGATGTGGAACTTCCTGGTCGGCGGCCTGCTGGTCGGCGCGACCGTCGTGCTGTACGACGGCAGCGCCACCCACCCCGGCGCCGACGCGCTCTGGCGGCTCGCGGCGGAGGAGGGGGTGACCTACTTCGGCACGGGCGCGCCGTACATCATCGCCTCCATGCGGGCGGAGCTGCGCCCTGACGGTCTGGAGCGGCTGCGCGGGGTCGGCTCGACCGGCTCGCCGCTGCCGCCCGAGGGCTTCGCGTGGCTGTCGGACGTGCTGCCGCGGGTGCAGCTCGGGTCCTTCTCCGGTGGCACGGACGTGTGCACCGGCTTCGTGGGCGCGGTGCCGCTGCTGCCCGTCCGGGCCGGGGTGATCTCCTGCCGGTGCCTGGGGGCCCTGGTGGAGTCCTACGATCCCGACGGCAAGCCGCTGATCGGGGAGGTCGGCGAGCTGGTGGTCACCAGGCCCATGCCCTCCATGCCGGTCATGTTCTGGAACGACCCGGACGGCGCCCGGTACGAGGAGAGCTACTTCGCCGACTACCCGGGGGTCTGGCGGCACGGCGACTGGATCAAGATCTTGCCGGACGGCGGGTGCGTGATCTACGGCCGGTCCGACTCGACGCTGAACCGCGGCGGGGTGCGCATGGGAACCAGCGAGTTCTACCGCGTCGTCGAGCGGTTCCCCGCCATCGAGGACAGCCTGGTCATCGACACCGGTCAGCTCGGCCAGGAGGGCCGGCTGCTGCTGTACGTGACGATGGCCGAGGGCGAGGAGCTCTCGCCGGCGCTGGTCGCGGAGCTGAAGGACGCACTGAGGACCGAGCTGTCGCCGCGCCACGTGCCGAACGAGGTCATCGAGGTGCCCGGCATTCCGCGCACGCTGAGCGGCAAGAAGCTGGAGGTCCCGGTGCGCAAGATCCTGCTGGGCACGCCGGTGGACAAGGCCGCCAACACCGGCGCCATGGCCAACCCGGAGGTCCTGAAGCACTTCGTCCCATAGGGGCGGCCGCGGAGGTGGAGGCGGGGCCGCGGAGGTGGAGGCGGGCCCGCGGCGTTGACCGGCTCGGGCCCGCGGCCGCGCCGGCATCGCCGCCCCACGCCCCGCCGACCTGGCGCCGATCGCCCTCCGGTTCATGGTCAGGGTGTGCAGCCGCGCCCGGCGAACGTTCATGGCCGCCGCGCCGGGGATCGGGAAGTGGAACGAGGCCGCCGGGGGGACGGCGGCCGGAGAGGTGAGATCGCGGGGCCGCCCGGCGGACGGCGGCCCCAAAGGAGCGAAGCGGCTTACTGCGCCGTCTCGCCGTTCTGGTCATCGGCCTTCGAGCCGCAGGTGTACCCCTTGGGCATCTCGGGGGCCATCACGATGTCGCCCAGGTTGGTGCCCTCGGCGGCCCGCCGGAGCGTGATCTGCTTCTCGCAGTCGTAGAAGGCGTAGACGCCGTCCGACTCGCCGAGGAGCAGCATCGAGCGACCGTCGTAGAGCGGCTTGTCGTCCCCGTCCTTGAGCACGGCCCACTGGTCCTGGAAGCCCACAAGGTCCAGCAGAGTCGTGCCCGCGAGGCCCGGCAGCGGATGGGTCTTGCCGTACTGGTACACGTCCGCGGCTCCGAGGACCATCTGCCAGATGAGCAGCCAGCCCAGGCCGATGCCGGTGAGGCCGCCGACGATCAGTCGCATCCCGGAGCGGCCTACCGGCTTGCGACGCATCAGACGGAACGGCACCAGGAACGTCAGCACGCCGAGGCCCACCGCGATGGGGACCATGGTCGCGACCGTGACCTCGCCCAGGACGCTGAAGACGCCCCAGTAGGTGGCGCCGCTCCACAGCGCCGCGAGAGTCGCGGCCAGCCAGGGGTGCTGACGGAAGAACCGCACCAGCCGCGACAGGCCACCGAAGGTCACCTTGTCGAGCAGCCAGTACAACGCGACCAGGAGCCCCAGCACGGGCAGGGCGATGAGCAGTATCAGGATCAGGGTGCCGGAGAGCCGGCCGAACAGGACGGCCTGGTCGATGCCCGCCTGCTGCGGCGTGATGCCGAAGAAGTTGTACATCGCCTCGACACCGAGGTAGAGCACCGCGTAGAGCCCGACGCCGATCGGCAGGACCACCGAGGCGATCCGTTCGAGCAGCGCCAGGGCGCTTGGCTTCTCGTCGTCCGCCTCGGCGGCCGGGACGGCGACGCTGGTATTTGTCCCGTTAGAGGTATGTTCTACCGGGATCTGCTGATTGATCACGGCGTATGAGCGTAGCGGCGCTACTGAGCGGTAATAGACTTTTAAACATTTCGGTCAACGCGGGAACACGTCCGGTTCAGATGGCGAACACCTGGGCGTCGTCGGCGAAGGCCTTGAACTCCAGGGCGTTGCCGGCGGGATCGAGCAGGAACATCGTCCACTGCTCTCCCGGCTGCCCCGCGAAGCGCAGGTACGGTTCGATCACGAAGCGGGTGCCCGCCTCGCGCATGCGCTCGGCCAGCCGGTGGAACTCTGGGATGTCCAGGATCAGCCCGAAGTGCGGCACGGGCACGTCGTGACCGTCCACCGGGTTGTGCGCCGCCGCCGGCGGACGCGCGGCCAGGTGCGTGACGAACTGGTGCCCGTGCAGGTTCCAGTCGATCCAGCGGTCGGAGCTGCGGCCCTGCTCGCACCCGAGCACCTCGCCGTAGAAGGCCCGGGCGGCCGCGAGGTCGTCGACGGGGACGGCCAGGTGGAAGCGGGGGATGGAAGGAACGGGCGAAGCCATGCGGGTCTCTCCTGAAGTCCGGCGTGCTCCGCCGGACGGCCCCGGCGGATCGGGCAGGACCATCTTCCGTCAGATCCCGCACCCGGCACGCGCGGGGGAGGCGCCGACGGATCCAGCCGCGCCCCTATCCCTCGCGGTCACCGGACATCTCTGATCGATGCGGACAGGATGACGTGCGGTGACCGCATGCCCTCATCGGGTGCGGTCCTCCACCCGGCGGGTGCTGGATGTGGATCGGCGCCGGGTCGGCGGGTCGTGGTACGGCGATGTCGGCGCCGTCGTACGGCGCCTGACCCGGCGGGCGTCGTGGACGGCGCGCTAGGGGGCCGTGATCAGCTCCGCGCGGTGCGCCGTGAAGTGGTCGGCGATCGAGGTGGCGGGCCGGCCCGTGAGTCGTTCGACGGCGTGGGTGGTGACGTCGTACCAGCCGTCGCGCTTGGCGACCCCCGACGCGCTCCAGGCGTGGGCGAAGTGCTCGGGGACGCCCTGCTCGACGAGCCGCCGGGGCTGTTCGTCGTCGCCGACCTCCTGATGGCGCACAGGGCGGCCGGTGGCCTGCGTCAGGGCGGCGGCGATGTCGGCGTCGGTCACCGCCTCCGGCCCGGTGACATCGAGGAACTCTCCCTGGCCGCCGCCCTCGGCGAGGACGGCGGCGGCCACGGCCGCGCTGTCGTCGCGGGTCAGGTGGCCGGTTCGTCCGTTTCCGGCGTTGCTGGGGAGCACCCCGGTGGACACGGCCCTGGAGGCGATTCCGACCAGGGTCAGCATCTCGGTCCAGATGTTGAAGCGCAGCACCGTGAACGGCAACCCGGACCCGGCCAGCATCCGCTCGGTGGCCGCGTAGTCGGGGATCAGGGGGTTCGGGTGGCCGGGGTCACCCGCACGGGTGAGGGAGGTGAAGATGACATGGCCGACTCCCGCCTTCGCGGCGGCGTCGATGGCGCGGGCGTGCTTCGGCAGCCGGTCGGCGGTGGCGATGCTGATGATCAACAGCCGTTCCGCGCCGTCCAGCGCTCGGGTCAGCGCGTCCGGCTCGTCGAAGTCGGCGTGACGGGTCTGGACGCCGAGATCGGCGACCGTGTCCGGGGTCCGGGACAGGGCCAGGACGCGAGAGGCGTCCGTGCGCGTAAGGAGGTGCTGGACGGTCCTGCGGCCCAGGTTCCCCGACGCCCCGCTCACCACGATCATGATGGTTCCTTTCCGTTCCTTTTGCGTAGCCTGATGCTCGTGGATGACGCGTCGCCCTCGGTAGAAGGCACATTGATGTCCCCCCCACCCGCCCCGGAGGCGTCGGTCGCGGAGGAAGCACCCCCGGAGGCGCCGGCCCCGGAGGCGCCGATCGCGCAGGCACCTGCCCCAGAAGTGCTGGTCGCGGAAGGACCGATGGCCGGTCTCACGGCGCCGGTCACGGTCGATGACCATCACGGCTGTCCGGCGACGGCGGTGCTGCGCCGCGTTGGCGACAAGTGGAGCCCGGTGCTGCTGTCGCTGCTGGCACGCGGCGGCCACGGGTTCAACGAGCTCGACCGGTCCGTCGAGGGTCTCAGCCGCCGAATGCTGATCCGTACCCTGCGGTCGCTCGAACGCGACGGCCTCGTGAGCCGGACCGTGCATGCGAGCGTGCCGCCGCGCACCGAGTACGCCCTGACCGACCTCGGCCGCTCGCTGCGGGAGCACCTGGACGCTCTCGGACGCTGGGCGGTCACCCACGAGGCCGAACTCGCCGCCGCGCGCAGGCGCTACGCCGAGCATCTCTAGCCCGGCACACGGAGCGGGCCGGCCGCCGTTGTCGGCGCCGGTTCCGCCGTACCGCGACTCGCCGACGCGGCGCCGGTCATGTGCAGCGTGTGTCGGGTGGGGTGTGTGGCGTCCTGGTCTCGTGGTCTCGCCTGGGGAGGGGGTCAGATGGCTTGGGGGAAGCGGAACAGGCGGGCGGGGTCGTAGGTGGCCTTGGTCTTGGCGAGGCGGGCGGCGTTGGGGCCGTAGTAGGCCTGACGCCAGCCGCTCAGCGCTGGATCGATGTAGTTGACGTAGGCGTGGTCGCCGAAGTGGGGGGCCATCGCGTCGTGCGCGCCGCGCAGCCAGGTCGCCGCGCCCGCCATGTGTGCGTAGTACTGGACGCTGAACAGCGCCGCCCGGTGCGGGAAGGCCGTGGCGCCGGGTCCGACGCGCCCGACGGCTCCGCCGAGGGCGTCCAGGAGCACGGCGTGCCGGCCGGGGCGGGAGATCCGGTCGACCAGGGTGGCGATGCCGGAGGCCGACAGCGGGCGGTAGGCCATGTGGGACTTGGCGCTGAAGGCGTCGCGCGGGAAGCGGCCGTCGGCCGTCCGCCCGGGCAGGTCGCCCTGCCGGTGGCACTGGGACACGGTGCGCGAGGAGCAGCCCGCCTCGATCATCATGGCGTGCTGGTAGGACGTGCGGGTGATGAAGCGGCTGGACGGCTGGGACCCGACCTTGGCGATCAGCGGGTCGAGCAGCCGCTCGCACTGGTCGCGCGGACCCACGTAGACCCCGCCGATCTGCACGTCCAGGCCGGGGTCCTGGGACAGGTGGAGGTTGCTCCACAGCGCGTCGGGGACCGACGGCGCCCACGCCTGCCAGGCCGCGACCGCCTTGCGCGCCCGCGACCAGGGCCAGTGCAGGAAGAACAGCGTGAGGTCCTGCGTACGGTGGGTGCGGAAGGTGAACGACACCGCGACGCCGAAGTTGCCCCCACCGCCGCCGCGTGAAGCCCAGTAGAGCTCGGGGTCGTGGCGGGAGTCGCAGGTGCGCACCCGCCCGTCGGCCGTGACGATCTGCAACGACTCCAGAGCGTCGCAGGTGAGGCCGTACTTCCTCGACAGGACGCCGATGCCGCCGCCGAGCGTCAGGCCGGCGATGCCCACGGTGGGGCACGAGCCCCCCGGGATGCCGACGCCGTGCGCCGCCAGCCGGTCGTAGATGTCGACGAGCTGAGCGCCCGCGCCCACGACCGCGCGCCCTCCGGAGGCCCGTACGGCGCTCATGCGCGAGACGTCGATCACCAGGCCGGTGCCGGTGGACCAGCCCGCGTAGCTGTGGCCGCCCGAACGCGAGGTCACCGGCACCCCGAACCGCCGGGCGAAGGCCAGGCACTCGGCCACGTCGGAGGGGTTGGCGCAGTAGGCGACGCCGCCCGGCCGGATGCCGTCGAAGGAGGGGTTGTAGAGGCGGCGCGCCGCGTCGTAGGAGGCGTCGCCGGGACGGATCATCCGGCCCGCCAGGCCCCTGCCCAGGGAGGACCAGTCGGAGGGGGAGGGCCCGCCGCGCGCGCCGGTGCGCGCCAGGGTGCCGCCGGCGGACGCGGCGGACGGCGCCGAGCCCGCCGAGCCCGCCGCGGAAGCCGCGGAAGTCGCGCCCGAGGCGCTCGCGGTGCCCGCCGTGCCCGTCGTGGCCGTCGTGGCCCTCGCGAGGGTGCCGGTCGGAGCGCAGGCGGTGGCCGCGGCCGCCGCGGTGACGGCGGAGGCCCGCAGGAAGGTCCGCCGGTCGAGCGCGGGTTGCATGATCACTCATCTCTGGGAACGGTCATCGACGACGAAAGGTATCGCCCGTCCTAAGAGACGTCCCCAGAAGGTCCATGGTTTATCACGGATCGGTCACGGTGCACGTGGCGGCCGTGGAAGACTCGCACTGCCAGGGGAATTGCGCACGATATCGGACAAGTTGACGTTTCAGGTGTGATGGGCTGATATCGGGTACGGCGGAGGGGACTTGGTCAACGGCGATCGAGCACCCCGTCCCGCCGCGGAGGTGTCGCGCGACCGGGAGCGTGGCATGCCCCTGTCATGACCCCGACCCGGCAAGATCACTGCGTACAAGGCGAACGCTCACAAAGGAGTGAGAAGCGACATGCCGCTCGACGAGGCAAAGGACCGGTTGCTCAGGTCCGCTGCTGAACTGTGTGCCGACACCACGGAGGCCGACCACCTCGACGGTGACGGCGTCCTGGCCTTCCTCCGGCTCTACTACCGGCATGTCGCGCCCGAGGACGTGATCGACCGCGACCCCGCCCAGATCGGCGCCGCCGCCCTGGCCCAGCGGCGCTTCGCCGCCAACCGCCCCCAGGGGCGGGCGCTGGTACGGGCCTATGCGCCCCCGCCGGCGGAGGACGGCCACGGCCACGGGGCGGTCGTCGAGGTCGTCACCGACGACATGCCCTACCTGGTCGACTCGGTCACCATGGAGCTGGAGCGCCACGGCATCGGCGTCCAGCTCGTCGTGCACCCGCAGATCAAGGTGCGCCGCGACATGACCGGGCGCATGCTCGGCGACGACCAGACCGACCTCACCGGGCAGTTCCTCGTCGAGTCGTGGATGCACATCGAGACCGACCGCCTGCCCGCCCCCGAGGCGCTCGCGGAGATCGAGGGCGACCTGCAGCGGGTGCTGCAGGACGTCCGCGCCGCCGTCGAGGATTCGCCCAAGATGCGGGCCCTGGCCGAGGGCATCGCCGCCGAGCTGGAGGCCGTGCCGCCGGGCCTCCCGTCGGGCGACGTCGCCGACAGCGTCGAGCTGCTCCGCTGGCTCGCCGACGGCCACTTCACCTTCCTCGGCTACCGCGAGTACCGCCTGGAGGAGGCGCCGGACGGAGACGGGCTGCGCGCCCTCCCCGGCACCGGCCTCGGCATCCTGCGGGCCGACAAGGCCGGGTCGGCGAGCTTCGCCGCCATGTCCCCCGAGCTGCGCGCGAAGGCGCGCGAGAGACAGCAGTTCGTGGTGACCAAGGCCAACAGCCGGGCCACCGTGCACCGCCCCGCCTACCTGGACTACATCGGCGTCAAGGTCTTCTCCCCCGGGGGCGACGTCGTCGGCGAGCGCCGCTTCCTCGGCCTGTTCTCGCACGTCGCCTACAGCGAGTCGATCTCGCACATCCCGGTGCTGCGCCGCCGCGTTTCCGAGGTGCTGGACAAGGCGGGCCTCAGCCCCGACAGCCACGACGGCAAGGACCTCATCGAGATCCTCGAGAGCTATCCGCGCGCCGAGCTGTTCCAGGTGCCCGCCGACGAGCTGGCGCCGATGGCGCTGGAGGTGCTGCGGCTGCGCGAGCGCAAGCGGGTCAAGCTGTTCCTGCGCCGCGACGACTACAACCGCTACATCTCCTGCCTGATCTACCTGCCCCGCGACCGGTACAACACCGATGTGCGCATCCGCATGCAGGACATCCTGCTGGAGGCGCTCGACGGCGCGACCCTCGACTACAGCACGATGCTCGGCGAGTCGCCGCTGGCCCGCCTGCACATCGTCGTGCGCGGCGAGCGCGGCAAGGCCCTCGGGCCGCGGGAGTTCGACCTGCCCGCGCTGGAGGCCCGCATCGCCGCCACCACCCGCACCTGGGAGGACGACCTCGCCGACGCGATCGCGGGGCTTCCCGAGGACCGGGTCGCCAAGCTGCCCGGCGGGCCGACGAGCGCGGCGCTGTCCGGCAGGTACGCCGAGGCGTTCCCTGAGGGCTACAAGGCCGACTTCTCCCCCCACGCGGCCGTCGAGGACCTGTGCCGCCTGGAGCGGCTCGCCGCCACCCCCGGCGAGGTCGCCATGGACCTCTACCGGCCGCAGGACCGCGCCCAGTGCGAGTGGCGGTTCAAGCTCTTCCGCATCGGCGCCCCGGTCTCGCTGTCGGACGTGCTGCCGCTGCTGTCGCGCATGGGCGTCGAGGTCGTGGACGAGCGGCCCTACCAGATCGGCAGGCCCGGCGGGCCGGCCGCCTGGATCTACGACTTCGGCCTGCGCTGCCCCTCCTCGGCGGAGGCGGGGGACGAGCGGTTCAAGCGGCTGTTCGAGGACGTCGCCGGGGCGCTGTGGCGCGCCGAGATCGAGAGCGACGGCTTCAACGGCCTGGTCATCGCCGCCGGCCTCACCTGGGAGCAGGCGCTGTACCTGCGCGTGTACGCCAAGTACCTGCGCCAGGCCGGCACCGCCTTCAGCCAGCGCTACATCGAGAAGGTGCTGCTCGGCAACATCCGGCTGGCCAAGCTGCTGGTACGGCTGTTCGAGGCCCGGCTCGACCCGCGCCGCGCGGACGACCTGCGCGACGACATGGCCGACGCGCTCCGCGAGGAGATCCTGGCCGCCCTGGACGAGGTGGCTTCGCTGGACGAGGACCGCATCCTGCGGGCCTACCTGGAGATGATCTCCGCGACGCTGCGCACCAACGCCTTCCAGCGGGCGGAGGGCAGGCGCAAGCCGTACATCTCGCTGAAGTTCGACTCCTCGGCGATCAGCGTGCTGCCGCTGCCCCGTCCGAAGTACGAGATCTTCGTGTACTCGCCGCGCGTCGAGGGCGTCCACCTGCGCTTCGGCAAGGTCGCCCGCGGCGGTCTGCGCTGGTCCGACCGCATGGAGGACTTCCGCACCGAGGTGCTCGGCCTGGTCAAGGCCCAGATGGTGAAGAACACCGTCATCGTGCCCACCGGCTCCAAGGGCGGCTTCGTCGTCAAGCGGCCGCCGGTCGGCGGCGGGCGGGACGAGGTGATGGCCGAGGGCGTGGCCTGCTACCGGCAGTTCATCTCCGGACTGCTCGACATCACCGACAACCTCGTCGACAACCAGGTGGTCCCCCCGCACGGCGTCGTCCGGCACGACGGCGACGACACCTACCTGGTCGTCGCGGCCGACAAGGGCACCGCCACCTTCTCCGACATCGCCAACAGCGTCGCCAAGGAGTACGGCTTCTGGCTCGGCGACGCCTTCGCCTCCGGCGGCTCGGTCGGGTACGACCACAAGGCCATGGGCATCACCGCGCGCGGCGCCTGGGAGTCGGTCGCCTACCACTTCCGCTCCATGGGCGTCGACGTCCAGAGCACCGACTTCACGGTGGTGGGCGTCGGCGACATGTCCGGCGACGTGTTCGGCAACGGCATGCTGCTGTCCCGGCACATCAAACTGGTCGCGGCCTTCGACCACCGGCACATCTTCGTCGACCCCTCGCCCGACTCGGCCCGGGGCTTCGAGGAGCGGTCCCGCCTGTTCGCGCTGCCGCGCAGCTCCTGGGCCGACTACGACTCCGGCGCCATCTCGGCCGGCGGCGGCGTGTGGCCGCGCACGGCCAAGTCGGTGCCGGTGTCGCCGCAGATGCGCGCCGCCCTCGGCATCCGCGAGGGCGTGTCGGCGATGACGCCGAGCGACCTGATCAGCGCCATCCTGCGGGCCCCGGTCGACCTGCTGTGGAACGGCGGCATCGGCACCTACGTCAAGTCCTCCGCCGAGAGCCACGCCGACGCCGGCGACAAGGCCAACGACGCCCTGCGCGTCAACGCCGCCGACCTGCGCTGCAAGGTGATCGGCGAGGGCGGCAACCTCGGGCTCACCCAGCTCGCCCGCATCGAGTTCGCGCTCAACGGCGGGTACGTCAACACCGACTTCATCGACAACTCGGCCGGTGTGGACACCTCCGACCACGAGGTGAACATCAAGATCCTCCTGGACCGGCTGGTGCGGGACGGCGAGCTGAGCGAGAACGACCGCGACCAGCTCTTCCTGGACATGACCGACGAGGTCTCCGGGCTGGTCCTGCGCGACAACAAGGCGCAGAACATCGTCCTGGCCGCCGCGCGCGCGCAGGCGCAGGAGATGCTGCACATCCACGCCCGCTACCTGCGCAGGCTGGAACGCGACGGCCTGATCAACCGTGAGCTGGAGGCGCTGCCGTCCGACAAGACGCTCGCCGAGCGGCGCCAGGCCCACCTCGGGCTCACCGCGCCGGAGTTCTCGGTGCTGCTCGCCTACACCAAGCTCGTGGCCGACCACGAGCTGCTCGCCTCCGACCTGCCCGACGACCCGTACCTGACGTCGTGGCTGGTGTCGTACTTCCCCTCGGCGCTGCGCGAGCGGTTCCGCGCCGCCATGGACACCCACCCGCTGCGCCGCGAGATCATCACCACCTGCGTGGTCAACGACCTGGTCAACGCCAGCGGCACGACGTTCATGTTCCGCTTCGGCGAGGAGACCGGCGCCTCCACCCCCGACATCGCCCGGGCCTACCTGGTGTCGCGCGAGGTGTTCGAGCTGCCGGGCTTCTGGCGGGCCGTGGAGGCGCTGGACAACAAGGTCGACACCGCCACCCAGCTCGCCATGCTGCTGGAGGGCCGCAAGCTCGCCGAGCGCGGCGCGCGGTGGCTGCTCGGCAACCGCAGGCCGCCGCTCGACCTGGCGGGAGCGGTGAGGTTCTTCGTGGAGGGCGCCGAGGGGCTGCTGCCCCACCTGCCCAAACTGCTCACCGGCCCCGACCTCGCGGCCTTCGAGGAGCGCCGCGACGGGTACCTGTCGCGGGGCGTCCCGGCCGACCTGGCCGAGCGCGCGGCGGTGATGGTGCCGGCGTACTCGACGTTCGACCTGGTGGAGATCTCCTCGCGCACCGGCCGCCCGGTGAACGACGTCGCGGAGGTCTACTTCGACCTGGCCGACCGGCTCCAGCTCGCCCGGCTGCGCGAGCGGGTCATCGCCCTGCCCCGCGACAACCGGTGGAACTCCATGGCCAGGGCCGCGCTGCGCGACGACCTGTACGCCGCGCACGCGACGCTGACCAGGGACGTGCTGGTGCACAGCGAGCCGGGGCCGTCCCCGGAGGAGCGCCTGGCACGCTGGTCGGAGGTCAACTCGGCCGCCGTCGCGCGGGCGCGCCAGACGCTGTCGGAGATCTGGGAGAGCGACCACTTCGACCTGGCCACCCTCTCGGTGGCGCTGAGAGCCGTGCGCACCCTGGTGGCCACCAGCAACCTGCCGCACGCCGAGCGCTGAGCTCGCCGCCCGGCGGCGCGACCGCCGCCGGGCGCCCTTCAACCTTGCGGACCCCCGACGGGCGCCCTTCGGCCCTCCGAACCCCTGTCGAGCCGTTCGTTGAGCCGTCCGTTGAGCCGTCCGGGCACCTGCCGGGCGGCCTGCGGCGTCAGCGGCTGGTGACGCTCGTGGCGGCCCCGTCGAAGCCGATGATCCGCGCCCGCTCGGGGGAGCCCCTGCGGGCCACCTGGCTGACGTACTGCTGGGTCTCCACCATGCGCACCATGGACGGCACGACGACGCTGCCCACCGACCAGCGGACGTCCTTGGGCACCGGAACCAGGCCCGCGGCGGAGGCCGTCTTGGCCTGCCGGAGCGTGGTGCGGGTCAGTGAGTACAGGATGGCCGCCCCGCCGTCGGTCGTGCGCAGCGCGTAGATCGGATAGGCGGTCGCGGCGAACAGCGAGTCGTACAGGAACCCGCGCAGCTTGTACTCGGGCTGGGTCTTCTCGACCTCGTCGAAGTAGCCGGTGGTCTGCGGCCCGGGCCCGATCAGGCTCGCCGCGTACCCCTTGGGCCCCTCCTCGGCGATGGTCGCGTGCAGTGGCGCCATCAGGTGCGGGCTGATCGCGATCGAGTCGTCGCGGGTGGCCAGCGGGGTCGCGTAGCCGTCCTCGTCCAGCGCGACGGCGGGCGGCTCGGCACCCGGGTAGAGCAGCGAGGCGAAGCTGAGCCGCCAGTCGGCGGCCTCGTACTGCTTCATGAAGGCCAGCACAGCCGTGCGGCCCTGCCCCTTGGCGTCTCTGCGTTCGACGATCGCCGCGAACCAGTAGGGATAACGGCCCGGCCGCAGGCGCGGCACCAGCAGCGCCGGCCCGCCCCAGGTGTAGCGGGCGGAGCGCAGCCCGGTGGACTCGAACGCCGCCACGGTGATCGGCGCCTGGGCGTCCCGGCTCTGGTCGACGGCGTAGAACTCGGCGCCGGCGGCGCGGGCGGCGTCGTCGGCGGCGAGGATCTCGCGCGTCACCCTGCCGGCCTCCCGCAGCGTGACCGCCGGAGCCTCCGCGGCGGTGGACGTGGGGGAGGCCGTCCCGGCCGGGGCGCTCGGAGAGGCGGAGGCGGGCACCGCGCCGCGGCTGGTCTGGGCAGGAGGCGTGGAGCAGGCGACCAACGTGACCATGGCCGCGGCCAGTAGGGACGGCGCGAGGGCGGCACGCATGGTCCTGGTCACGCTCGCCTCCCGATGAGTCCCCGCAGAACGCCCATGCTAGCCACGCGCGAGGTGGCTCCGGCTTCGCGTACCCTTGGCAGATGTGGCAGCCATCGATCCCGCAGAAGAGATCAGCGAGCTTACCGGCACACTGAAGGGCATTCAGGATGTGCTGGATCTCGACGTCATGCGCAAGCAGATCGCCGAGTTGGAGGAGCAGGCTGCCGCGCCCGACCTGTGGAACGACCCTGAGCAGGCGCAGAAGGTCACCAGCAAGCTCTCCCACATGCAGGGCGAGCTCAACCGCGTCGAGACCCTGATCCGGCGGCTGGACGACATCTCCGTCCTGTACGAGCTGGCCGAGGCCGAGGACGACGCCGACACCCGCGAGGAGGCCGACCGCGAGCTGGGCTCCCTGCGCACCGATGTCAACGCCCTCGAGGTGCGCACGCTCCTGGCGGGTCCCTACGACGCCCGCGAGGCGCTCGTCACGATCAACTCCCAGGCCGGCGGCGTGGACGCGGCCGACTGGGCCCAGATGCTCCTGCGCATGTACATCCGGTGGGCCGAGCGCAAGGGCTACTCCACCGAGATCTACGACACCTCCTACGCCGAAGAGGCCGGCATCAAGTCGGCGACCTTCGTCGTCAAGGCGCCCTACGCCTACGGCACGCTGAGGGGCGAGCACGGCACCCACCGGCTGGTCCGCATCAGCCCCTTCGACAACCAGGGGCGCCGCCAGACCTCCTTCGCGGGCGTCGACATCGTGCCGGTCGTCGAGCAGACCGACCACATCGACATCAACGAGGACGACCTGCGCATCGACGTCTACCGCTCCTCCGGCCCCGGCGGCCAGGGCGTCAACACCACCGACTCGGCGGTGCGCATCACCCACCTGCCCACCGGCATCGTGGTCTCCTGCCAGAACGAGCGCTCACAGCTGCAGAACCGCGCCTCGGCGATGACGGTGCTGCAGGCCAAACTGCTCGAGCGCAAGCGGCAGGAGGAGGCCGCGAAGATGTCGGAGCTGCGCGGCGAGTCCACCACCTCGTGGGGCACGCAGATCCGCAACTACGTGCTGCACCCGTACCAGATCGTGAAGGACCTGCGCACGTCGGTCGAGGCGGGCAACCCCACCGCGGTGCTCGACGGCGACCTCGACGAGTTCATCGAGGGCGAGATCCGCTGGATGCGCCGCCAGGAGTCGGGCGCCGCGAGCGGCTGACCGCCGCGCCGGCCCCTGCGCCGCCCCAGACCTTCCCGCACCACCCCTGCGGCGCCGCTCAGGCGCCGTAGAGGTGGTTCAGCGCGAGCGTGCACGCCAGCACGATGAGCAGCACGATCGCGATGAGCATGGGCGAAAGACCGCCCAGCCCATGGTGGTGAACCCTTGCCCTGCTGGCCCGGCAGGCCGGGCACCGCCCCTCGACCACCGGGCCGGCGCAGTTGGCGCAGATGAGATGTTCGCAGCTCACGGGATATCTCCCTCTCCACGGTGATCGCTTTACCACCCTGTTAGCGAGTGTGGAATCGTTTTGTTTCCGTTATGGACGTTCCATGCCAGTGTTACCCCTAGACTGAGCCTCGGCCAACCGGAACGTCGATCGTCGGTAAAGAGCGGCGCCCCCCGGCCGGCGAGCAATGCGATGTGGCCGACGCGGCCACCTCCGCGACCGTCCTAACCCCTAGACTGGCATGCCGTGATGCGCCTGTGATCCATTTCGATAATGTCACCAAGGTCTACGTTAACCAGAACCGCCCCGCCCTCGACCACGTCAGCGTGGACGTCGACAAGGGGGAGTTCGTGTTCCTGGTCGGTCCTTCGGGGTCGGGGAAGTCGACCTTTCTCCGGCTGGTCCTGAAGGAAGAGCGCCCGAACTCGGGCGCCATCCACGTCGCCGGAAAGGATCTGGCGCGCCTGTCGAACTTCAAGGTGCCGCACCTGCGCCGCCGCATCGGCTGTGTGTTCCAGGACTTCCGGCTGCTGCCCAACAAGAACGTCTACGAGAACGTGGCGTTCGCGCTGGAGGTCATCGGCAAGCCCCGGCGGTTCATCCGCAAGGTCGTGCCCGAGGTCGTCGAGCTCGTCGGCCTGGAGGGCAAGGCCCACCGCATGCCCGACGAGCTGTCCGGCGGTGAGCAGCAGCGGGTCGCGATGGCCCGCGCGTTCGTCAACCGGCCGATGATCCTGCTCGCGGACGAGCCCACGGGCAACATCGACCCCGCCACCAGCATCGGGATCATGAAGGTGCTCGACCGGATCAACCGGACCGGCACCACCGTCGTCATGGCCACCCATGACGCCGCCATCGTCGACTCCATGCGCAAACGCGTGGTCGAGCTGGAGGACGGCAAGATCGTCCGTGATCAGTCGCGCGGCGTCTACGGCCAGGCGTACTGATCACCAAGCGAGATAGCGACAGGGGACACCCAAAGCATGCGGGCAAACTTCATCTTCTCTGAGGTCTGGATCGGCCTTCGCCGCAACCTCACGATGACCATCGCGGTCATCGTGACCGTGGCCATCGGCATGGCCCTGCTCGGCATTGGGCTCATGATCAACGCGCAGGTCGGCAGCATGAGCAGCTACTGGTCCGACAAGGTCCAGCTCTCGGCCTTCCTGTGCATGAAGAACAGCCCGTTCGACGCCTGCAAGGGCCGCGGCACGGTCAGCGCGCAGGAGAAGGTCGCGCTGCAGAAGCAGATCGAGAGCCTGCCGCAGGTCGACCGGGTCACCTTCGAGACCCAGGAGAAGGCCTACGAGAACTTCAAGGCCTCCTACAGCAGCAACAGCGTCTTCCTGAACGCGGTCAAGGTCGAGGACATGCCCGAGTCGTTCCGGGTCAAGCTGAAGAACCCCGACGACTACAAGTCCGTCTTCGACGCGCTCAGCGGCGCGCCCGGCGTGGCGAACGTGGTCAACGACCAGCAACTTCTCGACCGGTTCTTCGGCCTGATGAACCGGCTGCGCAGCGCGGCGCTCGTCGTGGCGCTGATCCAGGTGTTCGCCGCCATCCTGCTGATCGGCAACACCGTGCGGCTGTCGGCGTACAACCGCAGGCGCGAGACCGGCATCATGCGCCTGGTCGGGGCCTCCAACCTGTACATCCAGCTGCCCTTCGTCATGGAGGGCACCATCGCCGGCCTGGTCGGCGGGGTGATCTCGGCGGTGCTGCTGATGTTCGCCAAGATCGTGATCTTCGACAGCATGCAGAAGTTCTTCGCGCTGGCGACACAGCTCACCTGGAGTGACGTCGCACAGGTGATCACGCTTACGACCGTGGTCGGCGTGCTCATCTGTATCCTCGCCTCGTTCGTGACGCTCCGCCGGTACCTGCGGGTGTGACGCTCCCCGGTAGGCTCGCTGTATGCCACGTGAGACCGGGCGCAAGCTGATCGCCCAGAACAAGCGTGCCCGGCACGATTACCAGATCGAGGACACCTACGAGGCCGGGCTCGTCCTGATGGGCACGGAGGTGAAATCCCTCCGTGCCGGCCGGGCGAGCCTCTCGGACGGGTACGCTCAGGTCAAGGACGACGAGGTGTGGCTGATGAACATCCACATCCCCGAGTACCACATGGGCACCTGGACCAACCACGCCGCGCGGCGCCCCCGCAAGCTCCTGCTCCACCGCAAGGAGATCGGGAAGATCATCAGCAAGACCAAGGAGACGGGCCTGACGCTGGTCCCGCTCTCGCTGTACTTCAGTGACGGCAGGGCCAAGGTCGAGATCGGCGTCGCCCGCGGTAAGAAGACCTGGGACAAGCGGCACGACCTCGCCGAGAAGCAGGCGAACAGGGAGATGGCCCGCGCCCTCCGTCACCGCAACCGATGAGGTCCGAGCAGCAGTGGTGCTAGCCGTACGTCTGAGAAGAGCCCTGTCGGCTGGGCTGTCGCTGGCCGTCGCCGTGCCCATGCTGTCGGCTTGCTTCTCCGAGCCGTCGCCGCACGAGGCGGTCAGCCAGTTCCTGGTGGGCTGGCAGTCCGGCGACTACGCCGCCGCGGCCGAGCGCGTCGACGGCGACCCGAAGGCCGTGCGCAAGGCGCTGGAGGACGCCGGGGTGCAGCTCGACGCCGCCTCCATCCGCTTCGCGCTCAGGAGCCTGACCACCAACGGCGACAGCGCGGACGCCAGGTTCCACGTCCAGATCGACCTCGGCGACAACAACCCGATCTGGCAGTACGACAACGACCTGCCGCTGCACGTGGTCGACGGCAGGTGGAAGGTCCGCTGGTCGCCCAGCGTCATCCACCCGCAGCTGCGCGAGGGCCAGCGCTTCGCGGTCAAGGTCGCCCCCGAGGGCGACCAGCCGATCCGCCAGCCCATCGAGGACCGCAACGGCGACCCGCTCCAGCAGGACACCACGCTGTACCTCGCCGGCGTCTACCCCGACCGGGTGAAGGACCCGGTGGGGGTGTGCGAGCGGCTGTTCCAGCTCACCGGCTTCGCCCAAGATCGCCTGCTCGCCCGCATCCGCTCGGCGCCGCCGCAGGACTTCGTGCCGCTGGTGACCTTCGGCGCCAAGAAGTACGCCCAGCTGCTGGACCGGCTGGAGGAGATCGGCCCCGACCTGAAGATCGAGAAGCAGTCGCAGCCGGTCGCGCCCGCCCAGCCGGTCGACATCATCGGCAAGGTCGGCGCGATCACCGCCGAGACCATGCAGCAGCTCGGCGGCCCGCAGCGCGCCGGCGGCGACACCATCGGCCAGGGCGGACTGCAGAAGGCCTACCAGGACCAGCTCACCGGTTCCACCGGCACCGAGGTCATGACCTACGACCTCAAGACCGGCGAGCAGGTCGCCGAGCTGGCGCGCTGGCCCGGCAGGACGAACACCACCTCGGTGCGCACCACCATCGACAAGGGCGTGCAGCAGTCCGCCGACCTGTCCGTCGGCGGCGGGCCGGCCGCGCTGCTGGTCGCGGTGGACGCGCCGTCCGGGCAGATCCGCGCCGTGGCGTCCAAAGAGTTCGACCAGCAGACCGACGGGCTCGCCGGGCGCTTCCCGCCCGGCACGACGTTCTCGATCGTGGCCGCGGACGGCCTGCTCGGCGCGGGGCTGGACCCCGACCAGAAGCTGCCGTGCCCGGCCGACCGCACGGTCGGGGGCGCCCGCTTCCAGCAGACCGAGGCGCGGCCCCAGCCTCAGCAGCCGACGCCCACCCCGACCCCGACGCCGACCGCGATCTCCACCGCGCCGCCGGCCGGTACGACGCCGAGCGTCACCGCCGACTTCGCCCAGGGGTGCGTCACCGCGCTGGCGTCCCTGTCGCGCCGCATCGACGCCGGGGCCCTCAACCGGGCGGCCGCCCGCTTCGGCATCGGCGGCGACTGGCGGCTGCCGCTGCGCTCGTTCACCGGGAGCATGCCGGCGGCGGCGACCGACGCCGCCAAGGCGAAGATCATCGCCGGGCAGACGGTGCGGGTCAGCCCGTTGTCGATGGCCCTGGTCGCCGCGGCCCTGGGCTCGGGCACCTGGCGCCCGCCCACGCTGGTCACCTCGCCGTCATCGCCGGATGCCGCCGCCGACGCCTCCTCCGACCCCGCGCCCGCCACGCCGCCCCGTCCGGTCACCCTCGACCCGGCGACCCTGACCGAGCTTCGCGCGCTGATGCGCGCGGGCGTCGTCTCGGGCACGGCCGCCGCCGCCTCGGCGCCGGGGGACAAGGTCTACGGGCTGGCCTCGGCCGTGACCTACACCGAGAAGAAGCGTGAGCGGCACCTGTCGTGGTTCGTGGGCTGGCAGGGCGACCTGGCCGTCGCCGTGCTCACCGAGAGCGCCGACCCGGCGGCCTCGGCCCGCGTGGCCGGCCAGTTCTTCCGTAGCGCCCGCACGGCCGCGTGAACGCCACTGAACGCGGCCTGAACGGGCCTCTGCGCGAGGGCCGGCGCGCCTGCCGGAACGCCGCCGCCCGGCCCTGAACGACGGTTGAACGGCCTTTCGGAAAAATCTCGCCGGGCCGAGCAACCATCGGGGCGTCTCCCGGCGTCTTTCTGGGTGACCGGGCACCGCTTGGGGGTTGCGGGCCTGGTCGCCGTGATGAGACCAGGGCTTCATCTCGGGGGAAGCCCTGCCGTCCGGACCGGCTCGACCCTGCCGGTCGGCCCCCGGGGGCGTGTGCCACGTGCCACGTCCCCGGGGGTTTCGGCGTCCGCGGTCGCCGGCGGAGGGCCGCCGCGGGGAATCAAGTTGGCACCGCTGGTGTTGAGTGGAGTATCTTCATGTCGATCGGCCTCTCCGGAGGTCGTGTTGACAACTCCACAGGGGGTGACTGGTTTCGACTTCGGCATGTCGTGCCAGGGGAAGCGGGTCGAGGACTGCGGACATAACCTCGTTAATCCTGTGACCGCAAAACAATAAGTGCCAATAACACGCGCACTCAGGGCCACATGGCCCTCGCCGCCTGAGCGAGGTCTAGGCCCTTGTCAGCCCGGGAGTGCCTCCGGCCCGGATCTGGCATCGCTAGGAGGCTCAACCGATCGACCCGGTCACGGGGCCGATAGGGAAACCTAACAGTGACTGAGCCCGTCGGTGACACGCCTGCGTGATCACCGGGGCTGAGAAAATCGCAGCAGGCTGCACCCGGAGAAGCCCTGACGCGGTGTTGAAGGACGCGGGTTCGATTCCCGCCACCTCCACACTTCCGTGCGCGCCCCCGCGCTGCGGAGCTGATCGCCCGAGGGCGGTCGGCGGGCCCCACAGGCCCGCCGGCCGCCCTTTGTCGTGCGTGGGGTATGCCGGTTTCGCCCGATGTGAACGCTGTTCCGGCGGCGGTCGCGGCTCTGTAGCGTTGCCGCATGACAGATCTTCGGTCCGCCGTGGTGAACCGGGTACGGCTGGTCTACGAGGTGGCGGGGGACGCCGGCGCGCCGCCGGTCCTGCTTCTGCACGGGCGGGGGAGCGACCACACCACCTGGGCCGGAGTCATCGAGCACCTGGCGGGGTCCTGGCGCGTCTACGCGCCCGACGCCCGCGGGCACGGTGCCAGCGACTGGCCCCGGGTCTACTCGCTGGAGCTCATGCGCGACGACGTGGTCGCCCTGCTCGACCACCTCGAACTGCCCCGCGTGACCATCGTCGGGCACTCCATGGGCGGCATGGTCGCCTTCCTGGTCGCGCAGGACCATCCGGGCCGGGTCGAGCGCATGGTGCTGGAGGACGTCCCCGCGCCGCACCCCGCCCGCCTGTCCCTGCCCGGGCGGCCCGACGGCGAGCTGCCCTTCGACTGGGCCATGGTCGAGCAGACCGCCCACCAGCGCAACCATCCCGACCCGGCGTGGCTCGACGGCCTGGCCAAGGTCACCGCGCCGACGCTGGTCATCGCGGGCGGCGCGCCCAGCCACCTGCCGCAGGACCAGGTCGCCGACCTGGCCCGCCGCATCCCCGGCGCCCGGCTGATGACGATCGAGGCCGGACACGAGGTGCACGCCACCCGCCCCGTGGAGTTCAACGACGCGCTGACGGCGTTCCTCGGACGGTGACCCTGCCCGTGCCGCGTCAGCGGTAGAGGCGAATGGCGCCGGTGAGGACCTGACGGGCCACGGCGAGGACCTCGTCGGCCGTGGCGGGGGACGGGGGCGGGGCGACGACCTGCACCATCTGCGTGCTCGGCTCGCCGACGTCGGGGAACAGCTCCCACTTCCACCCGGGGCTGGTCAGGCTGTCGAAGCGTTCGAGGCTCACCACGAGGGGCGCCGAGCCGTCCCACCCCCAGGGCGGGGTCTGCGGCAGCCGCGCCAGGCGGATGCGGGCACGCGGCGCCGGTCCGTCGCCGGCCGCCCGCCGCGCCTCCGTCCCGGCCTCGCGCGGATCCAGCGATGCCGAACGGGGGTCCAGGGATGCGGTGCGGGGGTCGAGGGATGACGCGTGCTGGTCCAGGGATGCGGTGCGCGGGTCCAGCGATGCCGAACGGGGGTCGAGGGAAGCGGTGCGCGGGTCGGGGGATGACGCGTGCTGGTCCAGCGCGGGGGAGCGCGGGTCGCAAGGGGCGGTGTCCGGGGGGTCCAGCGTCGCCAGGCCGGCGCGCTCGGCGGCCCCGCTGAGCAGGCCGTGCGGGTCGTCCAGGCCGGCCAGGGAGGCACGCCGGTAGGCGGTGGACCGGGCGTGCAGCACGGCCTCGGCCAGGCGGTGGTCGGTGCCGTGCTCGCCGGTCCAGTCGGCGGTGGCCAGGCCGTGACGCTCGCCGGCCTCGTGCACCTCGGCCAGCAGTCGTGCGGCCGCGTCCAGCGCGGAGGCGGTGTAGATGGTGCGGTAGTGCCCTCGCGCCGCCCGCTCGATCATCTGGCGGGCGGAGGCGGTCTCGGTGGTCGTCATCGGCTGCTGTCCCTCGTCGTCTCGCCTGTGACCGTTAGGACTTTAGCCCTACTTGATCCATTGGCGTGACTTGGGATGCCCGCTCACCTCATCCCGGCTTACAGGCCGGGGCCACGGGTCAGGTGCCCGAGAGGGTGCCGAGCGTGACGGTGACGGTCGTGGTCTTGCCGTTCGGGTGCAGGACCCCGACCTTCGCCTGCGTGCCCGGACGCAGCCCGGCCAGCACCTCCGACAGGGACGCCGCCGTCGGCGTGGGCTTGCCGTTGACGCTGGTGATGATGTCCCCGGGCCTGATCCCGGCGCGGGCCGCGCCGCTGCCCGCGTCCACGTGGGCGACGCCGACGCCGACCGGCCGGCCGTCGGCGTCCACGACGGTGTTGACCCGGACGCCGAGCGCGGCCCGCCGCGTGTTGGTGACCTTGCCGTACCGGATGATCTGCTCGGCCACGTCCTTGGCGGTGCTGCTCGGGATCGCGAACCCGATGCCGGGTGCGGCGCCTCCGCCGAGGTCGGGGTTGACGGCGGCCAGCGTCGGGACGCCGATCACCTCGCCGTGGAGGTTGGTGAGCGCCCCGCCGCTGTTGCCGGGGTTGATCGACGCGGATGTCTGGATGGCGTTGGTGATCGTGGCTCCCGGCGAGCCCTCGCCCTGCGGTTCGGTCACCGTGCGGCCCAGCGCGGAGATGATGCCGTTGGTCACGCTGCCCGACAGGCCGAGCGGGTTGCCCATGGCCAGGACGATCTGACCGACCTTGAGCCTGCCCGAGTCGCCGAAGTTCGCGGGGGTCAGGCCGTTGCGGTCGGCGACGCGGATGACCGCGAGGTCGCCCAGGGGATAGGAGGCGACCAGGTCGGCCTTGCGCGGCTTGCCGCCGGTGGCCAGCGTGACCTCGAAGGTCTTGGACTTGCCCACGACATGGGCGTTGGTCACGATGTGGCCCTGGGTGTCGTACACGATGCCCGAGCCGAGCCCCTTGGAGGTGGTGATCTGCACGATCGACGGGAGCACCTGGGCGATGACCCGCTCGTACGCCTGCTCCTCGGTGATCACCGCGGTGTTCGCCGACGGGCTGTCGCCGCCGCCGCGTGTGGTGGCGGTGCTCGTCGAGGCCGGTGCGCCGGTGAGGCCGCACCCGCTGAGCACCACCAGGCCACCGGCCATCCCGGCGCACAGCGCGTGCCGCAGCGCACGTCCGGTCGTTCGGTTACCTGGTGTAGTCGCCATGGAACACGTCATTCCCGACCAGACGGAAGATACTCGCCATATACCACCAATGACGTGATCTTGGTAATAGTCGGACGTGCGGCGCCGGGTGGTCGGCGACGGGATTCCGGAATGGGCGCCGCAGCCCTGCTGACCTGTGGCAATGTGGGCGTTGGCGGAGAAGTGAGGCTGCTGGGCCGCACGGATCACGATTTGTGACGTAGTCTGCCGACATGGCGGACGGCGCTGGTAACTCCCCAAGCCGCCCTGGGTCCGGGCGGCCTCCGACGTACGTTCCTTCCTATGACGCTCCGACCACGCCGATGCCCCGGGTGAGCCCGGAGCAGGCGCTCGCGATGGTGGAGGCCGCGCAGGCCGCCGCCAAGGCCCCGCCCACGGCCGACACCGCGTCCGAGCAGGCGTCCGACACGGCGTCAGAGCAGGTGTCCGAGGAGGTCTCCGCCGCGGACGGCGCGACCGCCTCCGACACCGTGGAGATCCCCCTGCAGGCGAGAAGGCCGCTCCGGGAGGCCGGACAGGACGAGAGCACCGACGGGACGCGGCGCCCCGACGGCGAGGTCACCGCCGATGTCCGCAGGCCGGATGGACCGTTCCCCCGCACCGGCGGTCCGGCCGCCCCCGCCGGGCGGCCGTTCCACATGGGATCGGTCGCCGCCCCTGCCGATCGCCCATCTCGGAAGGGGCCGGTCGCCGCCCCTGCCGGTCGCCCGTCTCAGAAGGGGCCGGTCGCCGCCCCTGCCGATCGCCCGCCTCGGAAGGGGCCGGTCGCCGCTGCCGTCGGGACGCCGTCCGGAGCGGGGCGCGAGCGCCGGGGCGCGCTCTCCGCGGCGGTCCTCCGCGCCGGCGACATCCCGATCAAAGCGGTCTACGGCATCGGCGCGCTGCTCGTCACCGTGGTCGTCGTGATCCTGGTCTTCATGGTGTTCGCGGAGGACCGGCCCGGCGACCCGGTGCGGGTGGACCCGGCACAGGCCGGTGGACCGGCGGCCTCCGGCGCCCCGGTGAAGCCCACGCCCACGATCGCCGTGCCGGCCGTCCCCGCGGCCAAGGCCATGACCGTCTTCCCCGGAACGGGCACGCCGGTGCTGTCGTACGTGGTGGACCATACCGCGGGCATCAGCTACGCCCAGTACGGTGCGCCGTGGGCGAAGACGGCCAAGGCCCCGTTCTCGGCGGCGCAGAAGGTCGGGCCGGCCAAGCGGCCGCAGGCGCTGATCGCCTCCGGGCCGGTTCCGTTCGCCGTGCCGAAGGCGCCGGTCACCTACGACGGCTACCGCAAGCTGGCGGCCAAAGCCGCCAAGTGGACGCTGCGCTACCAGCCCGTCGGTTCCACGTTCACCTGGACGATGTCGCAGCGGGCCCGTTACAACCTCGGGTGGGTGCTCGGCTACAAGGTCGGTTATGTGCAGGGGGGCAAGAAGCACTCCTCGCAGGCGTACGTCTTCGTCGTCTCCTCGCCGGCGAAGAAGAAGCCCGCCATGCTGTTCGCCAGCGTCACCGACGCCCGCAAGGCGCTCTACCACGATCTCAACATGCTGTTCTGGACGGCCCGCGCGTCCTGAGCCGCGATCTCGCTCAGCCGTTCATCTCGCTCAGCGGCCGATCTCGTTCAGCCGTTGGCCTTGGAAGCATCTTCTAGAATATGATTCTGGGACGTCTGGAGGCCGAGCGGCACGGAGGGTGTTATGGCGATCGGGTTGAGCGAGGAGCACGAGGCGCTCCGCGAGTCCGTCAGCGGCTGGGCGGAGCGCAACGTCCCCGCGGACGTCGTGCGCGCGGCCGTCGGCGCGCAGGACGAGCAGCGGCCCGCGTTCTGGAGCGGCCTGGCCGACCAGGGCCTGCTGGGCCTGCACCTGCCCGAGGAGTACGGCGGCAGCGGCTTCGGCCTGCTGGAGACCGCCGTGGCCGTCGAGGCGCTCGGAGAACGCGTCGCGCCCGGCCCGTACGTTCCGACCGTCCTCGCCTCCGCCGCCATCCTGGCCTCCGACGGCAAGGCCCGCGCCGAACTGCTCCCCGGCCTGGCCGACGGCACGCTGACCGGCGCCGTCGCCCTCGGCGGCACGCTGACCGGCACCCGCGGCGACGACGGCGTGCTCACCGTCGGCGGCGCCGCCGAGTCCGTGCTCGGCGCCGCGCTCGCCGACGTGCTCGTCCTGCCGGTGAGCACCGGCCAGGGCGAGGAGTGGGTCGCCCTGTCCGCCTCCGACGTCACCATCACCCCCGTCAGGAGCCTCGACCTCACCCGCGCGGTGGCCAAGGTCGAGGTCGACGCGGTCGCCGTGCCGGCCGAGCGCGTCCTCGACGGGCTCGACCGGGCGCGCGTCCGCGACCTGGCCGCGATCCTGCTCGGCGCGGAGGCGGCGGGCGTCGCCGCCTGGTGCGTGCGCGCCGCCGCCGACTACGCCAAGGTGCGCGTGCAGTTCGGCCGGCCGATCGGCCAGTTCCAGGGCGTCAAGCACAAGGCGTCCCGCATGCTCGTCGCCCTCGAGCAGGCCCGCGCCACCGTCTGGGACGCCACCCGCGCGAGCGGTGACGAGCTGCGATACGCCGCCGCGATCGCCGGTGTCATGGCCCCCGACGCCGCCGTGCAGTGCGCCAAGGACGCCATCCAGATCTTCGGCGGCATCGGCTACACCTTCGAGCACGACGCCCACCTGTACTACCGCCGCGCGCTGACGCTCCGCGCCCTGCTCGGCGCCTCCGCCGAGTGGGCCGACGCGGTCGCCGCCCACGCCCTGTCCGGCGTCACCCGGGACATGGAGATCGAGCTGCCCGAGGACACCGAGGCGCTGCGCTCCGCCATCCGCGAGGAGATCGCCGAGATCGCCCGCGTCGAGGACGGCAAGGAGCAGAAGCGCGCCCTGGCGGCCAAGGGCTTCGTCATGCCCCACCTGCCCAAGCCATGGGGCCGGGGCGCCTCGGCGCTGGAGCAGGTGCTCATCTACCAGGAGCTCAAGACCGCGCGTGTCCGGCTGCCGCAGATGATCATCGGTGCCTGGGTGGTGCCGTCCATCGTCGCCTACGGCACCCCCGAGCAGCAGGAGCGGTTCCTGCCGCCGACCCTGGCCGGCGAGCTGATCTGGTGCCAGCTGTTCTCCGAGCCCGGCGCCGGCTCGGACCTGGCGTCGCTGCAGATGAAGGCCGAGAAGGTCGAGGGCGGCTGGAAGCTCAACGGCCAGAAGATCTGGACCTCCGTCGCGCACGTCGCCGAGTGGGGCATCTGCATCGCCCGCACCGACACCACCAAGCCCAAGCACGACGGCATCACCTACTTCATCGTCGACATGAAGGCCCCCGGGGTCACCGTTCGCCCGCTCACCGAGATGACGGGGGAGAACCTGTTCAACGAGGTGTTCCTGGACGACGTCTTCATCCCGGACGAGCTGGTCGTCGGCGAGATCAACGAGGGATGGCGGGTCGCGCGCAACACCCTGTCCAACGAGCGGGTGTCCCTGTCGTCCGGATCCGGCGGCACCGGGTCCTCGGTCCCCGACCTGCTCGGCCTGGTCTCCCGCCTCGGCCGTGAGCTCACCGCGGCCGAACGGCAGGAACTGGCGCACGTCGTCTGCGAGGGGCACTCCATCAACGCGCTCAGCCTGCGCGTCACGCTCAAGCAGCTCGCCGGGTCCGAGCCGGGCGCCGACGCCTCGGTGCGCAAGCTGCTGTCCACCTCGCACGCCCAGCACGTGTCCGAATGCGCGGTCGACCTGCTCGGCGCGTCGGCCACCGTCGCCGCCGACATGAAGCTCGGCGACGCCGGCTACTGGAACCGGGCGGTCCTCGCCACCCGCGCGATGACCATCTACGGCGGCACCACCGAAGTCCAGCTCAACATCATCGCCGAACGCATGCTCGCCCTCCCCCGAGACCCCGAACCCGGCAAGTAACCCAGACAACGTGGGCTCGGTCGTCCTGGGAAATGGTGCCTTCGGCACTGTCTTCCCGGGGCGACCCTCGCCGCTCCCCCCGGCGCCGCCACGCAGGGCCCTCCTGCGCGCCGGTGCCGTACCTGCCCCCGGCTTTGATCGCGCTGCACCGTCTGTCCGGTTGGGTTGTGCCGGGCGTTCCTTCGGGTTCGGTCGGGGCCGGCCTTCGCTCGGGCTCGGTTGCGCTGAGCCTTCCCCGGCTCAAACGAGTTGTGTCTTATCGGCGCCGGAGCGGTGGGAAGGTGGTCGGCGAAATCGGCGCCCTCTTACGGCGGGTGGCCGAACGCCGTATCGCCGGTGCTCGCCGAGGGTGTAGTGGCTGGTTGGGGTAGTTTTGCGTGGTCTGCTGGGTGCCGCTGAGCGGGAGTAGTGCGAGGCCATGCGAGATCACTGGTTCGTGCGGGCGGCGCCCGTGCCGGCCGCGCTGATCCTGGGCGTCGTCGCTCTCTGGCCTGCCCTCCGGTCCGGGTTCGTGTTGCGCTACGACATGGTGTTCGTTCCGGATCCTCCGGTGACGTGGCCGGGGGGCGGCTTCCCGCGAGCGGTGCCGAGTGACCTCGTCGTCGCGCTCCTGGCGCAGGTCGTGCCCGCTGCGGTCCTTCAAAAGCTGATCTTGCTTGGCATCTTCGTCCTGGCGGGTACCGGGGCCGCCGCCGTGGTCGCGCTGGTGCGCCCAAGTTCTGAGGACGGAGTCGCTCGCGTGAGCGGGCGGGCGGGCGCCGATCCCGGACTGCTCGTGGCCAGGACGGCGGCGGCGGTGTTCTACGTGTGGAACGCCTACTTCGCGCAACGGCTGTTGCTCGGCCAGTGGGCCTTGCTGCTCGGGTACGCCGGGCTGCCCTGGGCGCTCCTGGCGGCTGTGCGTGGCGGATGGCGGCGGCTCGTGCCGGCCCTGCTCCCGGCGGCGGTGGGCGGCTTCCAGGCCATGCTCGTCACCGCTCTGCTGGTGGTGCCCGTAGCGGCCACCCGTCCCGGCAGGCGGTGGCAGGACGGCTCGGAGGCCGTGGAGGGAGCGCGGTGGCCGGGCCGGCGGGTCCGTGAGACGTTGCGGGTGCTCGTCGTGGTGGCCGTGCTCAGCTTGCCGTGGGCCGTTCCCGCGCTGCTCAGCGAGGCGGTGACCGACCCCGCCGGGGTGGACGCGTTCGCGGCCCGTGCCGATGGGCCGTTCGGCACGCTCGGCAGCCTGTTGAGCCTCGGCGGGATATGGAACGCCGACGCCGGTGTCCCGGGGCAGTCCGCGTGGTGGCTCGCTTCCGTGCGCCTGGTCGTGGCGGTGCTCGCCGTGGTCGCCTTCGTCCGGCTTCGCGAGGCGCCGTACCGCATCGGCCTGCTGATCGCGGCCTGCGCCGGGCTCGCCGTGGCGCTGACAGGCGCCTACCTGCCGGGTGTGCTCAAGACGTTGATCACGTGGTGGCCTGGCTTCGGTCCCCTGCGCGATGGCCAGCTCTACATCGCCCCCCTGGCGCTGCTCCAGGCGGTCGGGTTCGC
This sequence comes from Sphaerisporangium sp. NPDC005288, assembly GCF_040607475.1. Lineage (NCBI taxonomy): Bacteria > Bacillati > Actinomycetota > Actinomycetes > Streptosporangiales > Streptosporangiaceae > Sphaerisporangium > Sphaerisporangium sp. NPDC005288. Next base: position 59,732 of record NZ_JBEXGT010000002.1, read on the forward strand.
GATCCTGACCCGCCGTATCGCGGCGCCGGCATCGCCGACCTACTTCGCGCCGTCGCGGCGCCGATCTTCCGACAGCGCAGAGGCGGGGAAGCCCGCACGCGCGGGGGTGGCTCAGCCAGTGGATCCGGGACCGGAGGCGGCGGCGCATGCCGACGGGTCTGCGCGTCCGGGGATGGAGGCGGTCGCATACGCGGGCGGGTCTGTGGGTCCGGGGATGGAGGGGGTCGTGCACGTAGGTGGGCCTATGCGTCCGGGGATGGAGGCGGCCGCGTACGCGGGCGGGTCTGTGGGTCCGGGGGTGGAGGGGGCCGCGTACGGGGGACGGTGGAAGGGCGGGTGGGTTGTGGGGGTGGTGGCCCTTCTGGTGCCGATGTTGGGGTTGCCGGGGTTGGCGTCGGGAGCGCTGGGGCGGCTGGAAGCGGTGGAGTATCCGCAGGATTGGGGGCGGGTGCGGGCGATCGTGAACGGGGACCCGCATCCGGGGGCGTTGCTGTCGTTGCCGTGGGGGGCGCACCGGGCGTTCGCGTGGAACGGGGGCCGGGTCATCCTCGATCCGGCGACCAAGAGCTTCGCGCGCCGGGTGGTGTGGGATGACGCGCTCCTGGTGGGGCTCGGGCACGGGCGGGTACTGCGCGTCGCCGGGGAAGATCCACTTGCCCGGCGCGTTGGCGCGTTGCTGCGCGCGGAGACCGGCCCGCCGGCGGTCGGGCAGGGGACGACAGGAGCCGGTCCACGGATGGATGGGCAGGGGGTGGGGCCGTTGACGGAGTCGTTGAGGGCTGTGGGGATACGGTACGTGCTCGTTGTGGGACCGAGTGAGAACACGTTTCGATCCCGGGTGCCTGGAGCCGTCTCCGTCTATGTGGGACCCGAGATGGAGCTGTTGCGGTTGTGACGTCACCCGGTGCGGCCAGCGGTGGTAATGGTGCGTTTTGTGACGTCCGCGGCGGCCTTGACGACAGGCATACTGGACGGTAAGTCTTATTATTACGTTTTGACCAATGACCTGGCCGGTAACCTGTATCACGTTCTACTCTCGGTGAGGTCCCCACGCGTCCGCACTTTGGAGGGAGAAAGCCCAATGGTGCGAGTACTCGCTGCTCTCGTCGTTGGGGTGGTTCTGGCGATCGGCGCCTCTGTCGGCGTCGTCAACGTTGTCGCCCCCAGCCCTCAGCCCCCCAACAAGCCGCTGTACAACTACGGCAACAGGTGATCCGTTATGGGCGGGGCCCGCGCCGCGATCGGTGAGCCCGGCCCGTTACCGCTCCACCAGGCACGGAGGGTCGGCTTCGCCGTGCCCAGGGACGTCGCCCGTAGACCAAGCCCGTAGACAAAGCCCGTAGACAAAGCCGGTAAGGCAAGCCCGCAGTCGGTGCCCGCAGACCCTGCTGGATCTCCCGCGGACACCTGCTGGTGGCTCTGCCCGCAGACCTACCGGGCGGCTCTGCCCGCGATGGCCCTCCGAGCGTCCGAACGCGGCGTGGGACCCGCGACGGTGCGGGGTCCGGGACCGGCGGGACGCGTGGCCGATGACGCCGGACGAGACACATGAACCTCGACGGCACATGAACGACAACCGGAAGCGAGCGCACAGCCAGGGGGGCTCGACCCACACACGAAGGAGTGTCCGTGGTCGCACAGCAGGTGGGCCGGGCCCCGCGCGACCCTGAACGTCGCCCTCGCGGCGCGGCCGAGACCGCGGCCGAGACCGGGACCGGGAGCAGGGCCGGCAGCAGGGCCAGAGCCGGCGCGCATGGTGGCACCGAGCCGTCCCCGAGCGCGGCCGGGCTCCTTCCCGCCCCCAAGCCATTGGCGGGTGTGCGGGTCGCGGTGTGCAACTTCCGGGAGCCCGCGCAGTCGGTGGCCGGTGGGGCCGAGGAGTACGCCTGGCAGGTCGGCCGGCATCTGCTCTCCCAGGGCGCCTCGGTGCACTTCCTGAGCAGCCGCGAGCCGGGGCAGGCGGGCGACGAGCGGCGCGAGGGCATCGAACTGCGACGCATGGGCAACCGCTACCTGGTCTACCTGCTGGTCCCGCTGTGGATGCTGCTGCGCCGCCGCCGCTTCGACGTGGTCATCGACTGCATGAACGGCATCCCGTTCTTCGCGCCCCTGGTGGTGTCGCGGCGCACCACGGTCGTGTGCCTGGTGCACCATGTCCACGACCGCCAGTTCTACGCCTTCTTCCCGCGCTGGCTGGCCCGCGTCGGCTGCTTCGTCGAAGGCCCGGTCGCCCGGCTGCTGTACCGGCGCCGCACCACCGTCACGGTGTCGGAGTCGTCGCGGGCCGAGCTGCGCGACCGGCTGGGCTGGCTCGCGCCCATCGAGGTCATCCCGAACGGCAGTCCGGCCGTGCGTCCGGTGGCGACGACGGTCGGCGGCGAGCAGGTCGACGGCGACCCGGTGGTGGCCTATCTCGGACGCCTGGTCGGCCACAAGCGGGTGGAGCGCGTGGTGGAGCTGGTGACCGAGCTGGGGGAGACCTGGCCCGGCCTGCGCGTCCATGTCGTCGGCCGGGGCCCGGAGTACGAGCCGCTGGCGCGCCGCGCCGGCGCGCTGGGCGTGACGGACCGGGTGAGCCTGCACGGCTTCCTGGCCGAGCAGGAGAAGAACGCCGTGCTCGGCGCGGCCCGCCTGAACGTCACGGCGTCGGAGTTCGAGGGGTGGGGCCTGACGGTGATCGAGGCGGCGGCGCTGGGCGTCCCGACCGTCGCCTACGACGTCGCGGGCCTGCGCGACTCGGTGCGGGACGGCGTCACGGGGTGGCTCGTCAGGGACGGCGAGTCGCTGGCGGACGTGGTGGACCGCGCGCTGAAGGAGCTGGCGGACCCGGTGCGCCGGGCGGAGGTCCAGCGGGCGTGCCGGAGCTGGGCGGCGGAGTTCTCGTGGGGGAGGACGGGCGCTAGGATGACCGGACTCATCACCGCTGAACTGGAGCAAAAGGGGCATGTCCGGCCGCTCGCCTTCCGGCTCGCCGCAGGTGAGAGCCATACGCCCTGACAACCCGCGGACCGTTGGTGATGTCGGCAGGGCCGATGCGGCGGAGGTGAGCACGCCGGGGGCGCGGTTGCGGCGCAGGCTCCGGTTGCTGGCCGGATGCCTGCTTCTCGGGGCCATCGCGTTCAACACCTCGCCCGGCGAGGTGATCGCCGAGACCAAGCTGGACATGGCGGTCAACCCGGTCGGGTTCCTGGAGCGGGCGAGCCACCTGTGGGACGACGCGTATTTCGGCCACCTGCAGAACCAGGCCTACGGCTACCTGTTCCCGATGGGGCCGTTCTACGCGCTGTTCCGCTGGCTGGACATGCCCGCGTGGAACATCCAGCGGCTGTGGATCACCCTGGTGCTGTGCGCGGCGTTCCTCGGCGTCGAACGGCTCGCGGGCGCCCTGCGCGTCGGCTCGCCGGACACCCGGCTACTGGCCGGGCTGGCGTACGCGCTCGCGCCGCACGCCCTGGCCCTGGTCGGCGTCAACTCCTCGGAGTTCCAGCCCAGCGCGGTGCTGCCGTGGATCCTGCTCCCGCTGGTGCGCGGCGCGGCCGCGAGCATCGGCCCGCGCCGGGCCGCCGCGATGTCGGCCGTCGCGTTCCTGTTCGCGGGCGGCATCAACGCCGCCGCCGAGCTGGCCGTGCTGGTGGTGCCCCTGCTGTACCTGCTCACGCGGGAGGGCGGCCCGCGCAGGCGGCGGCTGCTGGCCTGGTGGCTGCCCTGCGTGGCCGCCGTGTCGATGTGGTGGCTGGTGCCCCTGGTCGTCCTCGGCCGCTACATCTTCTCCTTCCTGCCGTTCATCGAGACGGCGAACGCGACCACCGGCGTGACGTCCCTGCTCAACACGCTGCGCGGCACCTCGAGCTGGATCTCCTTCCTGCCGGTGGACGGCAGGCCGTGGCTGCCGGCCGCCTACGACCAGGCGACGCGGCCGTGGCTGATCGCGGTCACCGCCGCCGTGGCCGCCGCCGGGCTGGCCGGGCTGGTCCGCCGCTCCACTCCCGAGCGGACGTTCCTGACGCTGTGCGTGCTCGCCGGGCTGGTGATCGTCACCGCCGGGCACGCGGACGCCCTGGCGTTCCCTTGGTCCGAGCAGGTCAGGGACCTGCTCGACGGCCCGCTCGCGCCGTTCCGCAACCTGCACAAGTTCGACGCGCTGCTGCGCCTGCCGCTCGCCCTTGGCCTGGCGGCGCTGCCGGTCTCGCGCCCGCACGGGTCGCGCCCGCGGCCGGCCGCGGGGAGCGGCCGGCCGGCACGGCTCGCCGTCGTGCCGATGGCCGCGGCGGGGCTGGTCGGCCTCGCCGTGGTGCCCGTCGCCACTGCCGGGATCACGCCGGCCGGGTCGTTCGCCGACCTGCCCTCCTACTGGCGTGACGCCGCCGCCTGGCTGAACCGCGCCACCGGCCACGGCATGGTGCTGGCCGTCCCCGGCTCCAAGCGCGGCGAGTACCTGTGGGGCCGTCCGCTGGACGAGCCCATGCAGTCGCTGCTCACCGTCCGCTGGGCCACGCACTCCAACGTCCCCTGGGGCTCGGCCGGGCTGGCGCGCCTGCTCCAGGCCGTCGACGAGCGCTTCTCCGACGGCGAGGGCTCGGCGGGGCTCACGACCACCCTGCGCCGCATCGGCGTCACCTACGTGCTCGTCCGCAACGACCTGGCCCGCGACACCATCGGTTCGGCGTGGCCGGCCCGCGTCCACCAGACCCTGGAGGACTCCACCGGCCTGGTGCGCGTCGCCCAGTTCGGCCCCCTGGTGGGCCAGATCTCCAACACCACGGCCTCCAACTGGTTCGACCAGGCCTACCCGGCGCTGGAGGTGTACGCGGTGCCGGACCCGGCTCCCATCGCGGGCGTGGTCCCCGCGGACGCGACGCTGCGGATGGCCGGCGCCCCCGAGGGCGTGCTCGCCATGGCCGAGCAGGGCGTGCTGAAGGACGACGCGCCGGTGCTGGTCGGCGACGAGCCCGGCGCCGCGTCCGTCCCCGCCCGCAGGACCGTGGTCACCGACAGCCTGCGCCGACGCCGAATGATCTTCGGGGACGTCCGCAGGAGCGCCGGCCCCACCCTGCCGGAGAGCGGGAAGCAGGACGCCACCACCGACCTGCTCGACCCTGCCTGGACCTCGGCGACCTCCTCGGCGCGCTACCTGGGCGTCGACGACGTGCGCGCCTCCTCCTCCGACGCCGACATCACCGCGGCCGCCGGCGAGCGCGACCCCGGGCGCCTGCCGTTCGCGGCCTTCGACGGTGACGCGCGCACCGGGTGGCGCTCGGACGGCTGGAACGGCGCGCTCGGCGAGTGGCTGGAGGCCCGCTTCGTCGAGCCGGTGCCGGTCAAGGACATCACCATCGCCTTCGAGCAGGGGCCGATCGGGCCGCCGGTCGCCGAGGTCGAGCTGTCCACGGCCGCCGGGACGCGGCGGGCCGCCGTCCGGCAGACCACCGACCCCCAGCTGTTCAGCCCGCCTCCGGGGCGCACCACGTGGCTGCGCATCCGGGTCACCAAGCTGGCCTACCAGCCCGCCAACCCCTTCGGCGGCCGGGTCGGCATAACCGAGGTGGCCGTCCCCGGGGTGACGCCGGCCAGGGCGATCGCCGTGCCGGGGCTGCCGGACGGCGGCGATGCGGGCACGGTGCTGCTGACCTCGCAGGGCACCGCCCCGGCCTGCATGCGCGGCTCGTCCGCCTGGACCTGCTCACGCCGGCTGGAGATCCTCGGCGAGGACGGCTACGGCTTCCAGCGGCTGTTCGCCGTCGGCAAGGAGCAGACCCGCAGGGTCGGCGGCACCGCCGTGCTCACCGACCCGGGGTCGGCGGCGCTGCTCACCACGTTGCCGAACGTCTATCCGCACGTCACCGCCTCCTCGACCGTCACCGACCACCCCGCCGTGCTCGGCCGGGCCGCGATGGACGGCGACCCGCGGACCGTCTGGTACGCCCAGCCGTTCGACCGGCATCCCACCCTGTCGATCGACCTCGGCAAGCCCCGGACGTTCTCGCAGATCAAGGTGCTGTTCCCCGACTCCTACCTCGGCAAGCCGCCGGTGCGGGTCACCGTCAGGGCGGGGGAGCGCACCGTCCAGGCGTGGGTCGGCGGCGACGGACGGGTGGCCTTCCCGTCGCTCACCACCCGGCGGCTCTCGGTCGAGTTCACCGCCCCCGCCTCCCGCGCCATCGAGGTCACCGAGCTCACCATCCCCGGCGTCAGGCCGCTCGGCCAGTTCGGCGGGTTCGCGCTGCGGCTGCCGTGCGGCTACGGCCCCACCCTGGAGGTCGACGGCACCACCGTGCCGACCCGCATCGTCGGCGGCACGCTCAACGACGTGCTCAACGGCCGGCCGCTGACCTACGCCGGCTGTTCTCCGGTGCGGCTCATCCCCGGCATGACCTACGTCGCCGCGTCCTCCCGCGACGCCTTCCGCGTCCGGTCGGTGGTCCTGCGGGGCGAGACGGACGCCGACGCCGGGGTCACGCGCGGCGAGACGCACGCCGACGCGGGGACCACGCGCGGCGAGACGCACGCCGGCGCCACGGGGGGCCAGGCCGACGCCGACGCGGGGGCCACGCGGGCGGCGCCCGCGCGCATCGAGGCGTGGGGGCCCGAGGAGCGCCGGCTGGCGGTCTCCGCGGCCCGGCGCTCGTACCTGACCGTCAACGAGAACTACAACATCGGCTGGCACGCCTACCTCGGCGGGACCCGGCTGACCCCGGTGCGCCTGGACGGGTGGCGGCAGGCGTGGATCCTGCCCCCCGGCGCCGGAACCGTCGTGCTGCGGTACGAGCCGGACGCCGCCTACCGCTGGTCGCTGGTGGGCGGCCTCGTCCTGGCCGCGGCCGTCCTCGCGCTGGCCTGGGTGCGCGGCAGGACGCGCCGCCGCCCGCCGCCGGTGGGCCCCGGCCGGGTGACGGCACGCTGGATCTGGGCCGCGGCCCCGCTCACCGGCCTGTGGACCGGCGGCCTGGCCGGCGCGGCGCTGGTGACCGCGCTGATCGCCGTCGGGCTGTGGCTGCCGCGAGTGCTCGCCGCCCAGCACGCCGGAGGCGGCCGGGCCCGGCGCGCCGCCCACGCGGCCCTGTCCGCCTGGCTGCCCGCCGCCGCGCTGGCCCTGGCCGGGCTGAGCGCGGCCGTGGGAACCGTCCTCGGCGTCGAGCCGCTGACCGGCCTGGTGCCGGAGGTGTGCTGCCTGGTGGTGGTCGCGCGGCTGCTGGTCGCCGTGCCGGCCCCCGAACGGCTGCGCGGCCCTGCGGCGCCCGTGCCGCGCCGCCGCGAGCCCCGTCCGGCGGGGGTGGCGGGGTGACGCGCGCCCAGCTCGTCAGGACGACCTGCTACGTCGTGGTGGCCTTCATGGTGACCATGGCGGTGCTGTTCCGCTCCTACGTCTACCCCAACGGCCTGAAGCTGCCCCTGGAGCAGCGCAGGGTGTACCACCTCGGCGCGGAGGCGGCCACCTACCTCGACACCGCGACGTTCCAGTTGCGCGCCGGCGTGCCGGTGACCGACACCGTCTCCCTGTACGGCGACCCGGTGGCCGGCGACGACCACACGGCCGTGTGGGTGGAGTTCTCCTCGCTGGAGACCGCCTACGGGCAGCGCATCGACTACCACGAGCGACGCACCGCGTTCGACCGGCGCACCGGCATGGCCGTGGCCTGCTGCGGCGAGTACATCGACGACGACACCGCGGTCCGCCAGACGGGGCTGGCCTTCCGGCTGCCGTACGGGGCCGAGCCGCGCGGCTACCCGATCTTCGACCCCGTCCTCAAGCGCGAGGTCGCGCTGCGGTACGAGGGCGAGGACACCGTCGAGGGCCTGCCGGTGCGCCGCTACGGCTACACCGTCGGTCCGGCCAAGGTGGAGGACCTGCCCGACCAGGTTCCGGGCAAGGTGCTCGGGCTGCCAGCGTCGCGGCCGCTCAACGTGGCCAGGTACGTGCGGATCACCAGGACGCTGTGGGTCGAGCCGGAGAGCGGCCTGCCGGTCCGCGTGCGCGAGCAGCGCACCGACACGCTCCGCACGCCCGACCAGGTGGACCGCGTGGTGAGCTTCCAGGCCGACCTGGTCACCGACGCGGGCGACGTGCAGGCCCAGGCGGCCGAGGCGGCCGGGTTCCGCCGCTGGGCCGTCGTGATCAGGGACGTCATGCCGGTCGCCTTCCTCGTCCTGGCCCTGGTGCCGATCGTCGTGGCGCTGCGCACCCGCCGCCGCCCGCGCGGCCCGGACCGGGCGCGGGGGCCGGACGACGCCACGCCGCCGGGCGGTGCGACGTCAGCGGGGCGAAAAGACCAGGCGCCGGCGGGCGGTGGGACGTCAGCGGGGCGGGAAGACCAGGCGCCGGCGGGCGGTGGGACGTCAGCGGGGCGGGAGGACGCGGCGCCGCGGGGTGGTGGGACGTCAGAGGCGGCGCAGGACCAGCAGCAGGTTCCAGGTCACGATCTCGCGGACGCCGGGTAGGCGCACCACGCCCGTCGCCCACTCCGGGTGGTAGCGGGGCCGGGCGGCGAGGACCTCGGCGTCGGCGCGCGTCCGCGCCCAGCGCAGGGCGCCGGACACCGAGACCGGGTAGAGGCTCTCGCCGTACAGGTTCTTCGGCCGCCGCCCCTGGCGGCGGGCGTACCGGCGTGCGGCCCGGTGCCCGCCGAGGTAGTGCCAGGGCGAGGTCTCGTGCCCGCCCCACGGGGACAGCCAGTTGGTGAACGACAGGTACACCACCCCGCCCGGCCGGGTCACCCGCACCATCTCCTCCGCCATGCGCCAGGGGTCGGGTACGTGCTCCAGCACGTTGGAGGAGAAGCACACGTCCACCGAGCCGTCGCGCAACGGGATGTCCAGGGCGCTGCCGAGGATCGCCCCCTCGGGGACGGCCCCGTCGCGGGCCATCATCTCCCCGGCGTCGCAGTCCACGCACAGCGTCCGCGCGCCGTAAGCCCGCAGGACCTCGGTGAAGTACCCCGGGCCGCCGCCCACGTCGGCCACCAGCGCGCCGGACAGGTCGGCGTAGGTGGCGAGCTGGGCGGCGGTGTCCCGGGCGAGCATCCCGTAGAAGAAGTCGGGGTCGGTCTGCTCCTTGCGGAAGGCCGACAGCAGCCGGACCGACCGGCCCAGTGTGGCGCGGAAGGGCGCGTTCGGGGTCTCCACGTCTGCTTTCCCCTCACCGGAGTGGTCGAGTGCCCGGGAGCATAACACCGCATTGCGCCTGATTTGTGAGGCTCATAGGGTGTCCGTTACTCAGGAGTAGCCACAGGGACGTGATCGGAGGGACCGTTGCCGCGGACCGTCTCGGTCGAGCAGCCGGATCAGCCGACCCTGCGCATCGCCTACCCGCGCTGGATGGCCCGGCTCGCCGACCCGGTGCTGGTGCTCGGCTCGCTGCTCGTCGCCGTCTCGCTCGCCCTGCGCGTGCCCGTCCTGCGAAGCGCGTACTTCATCGAGGACGACCTGCTGTTCGTCGGCGACGCCTACGAGCACGAGCTGACCTTCGACTTCCTGTTCCGCATCCACAAGGGCCACCTGATGCCCGGCGCGCTCGCGCTCACGTGGGCGGAGTCGCGGATCGCCGCCTACGACTGGACGCTGGTCGCCTCGGTGACGTTCGCTCTGCACGCGCTGGTCGCGGTGCTGCTGTTCCGGCTGCTGTGGAAGATGTTCGGCCCCCGTGCGGGCATCCTGCTGCCGCTCGCGGTCTACCTGTTCAGCCCGCTGACCATCCCCGCCTTCAGCTGGTGGTCGGCGGCCATCAACGCGGTGCCCCTCCAGCTCGCCCTGGTGCTGGCCCTGTCGGCCCAGCTCCGCCACGCGCGCGGCGAGGGCTCCCGGCACGGCTGGACGGCCCTGGCGTGGGTCGTGTTCGGCATGGCCTTCAGCACCAAGGGCGTCTTCGTGCCGCTGCTGCTGTTCGCGTTCACCACCGCCTTCCTGCGCGCCGCCCGCCCCTTCGGCGGTGTGCCCGACGGTGTGCCCGACGGTGTGCCCGACAGCGCGGACGGCGCCGGCGTCGCGCGCCGGGCCGGGGCCCGCCGGCACGAGCAGCACGTCCCGCGAGGTCAGGACGGCTGGCTCGGCTCCATGGGACGCGAGCTGCGCGAGCACTGGCAAGTGTGGATAGCGCACGTGCTACTGATGGGCGGCTACACGGCCCTGTACCTGTCCCGCCAGTACACCGCGCCCGGCGAGGGCGCGGCCCTGCCCAAGACCGACGTGGCCGCCGACCTGGCCGGCACCCTGCTCGGCCGGACGCTGCCCTCGGGGCTGATCGGCGGACCGCTGTCGTGGGGGCCGGTGCCCTCCACCGGCGGCATGGCCGACCCCTCGACGTTCCTCGTGGCGGTGTCCTGGACCGTGATCGCCGCCCTGGTGCTGGCCACGCTGTTCCACCGGCGTCACGCGGCACGCGCGTGGGTGATCGTCGCGGCGTACGCGGTGGTCGTCGACGCGGTCCCGACCGTGATCGCCCGGGGCACCGCGCTCGGCCTGGTCGGCGCGGAGACCCGCTACGTCGCCGACGCGGTCGTGGTCTTCGCGGTGTGCCTCGGCGCGGCGCTGCTCCCGCTGCGCGGCGAGCCCGACCCCTACCGGCGGACCATGCCGCAGGGCAGCGCCGTCCCGGTCGTCGCCGGGCTGACCGCCGGGGCCTTCCTGGTCATGTCCGTGGTGTCGGTGGAGAACTACCGGCAGACGCTGTCGGGCGACCGCGTCCGCGCCTACCTCGGCAACGCGCGGGCCGCGCTCGCCAAGGCCCCGGCCGACACGGTGATCTTCTCCCGGCCGGTGCCGGAGTCCATCGTGCTGTCCTGGAACGGCAACCGCCGGCTCACCCACCACCTGCTCGGCCCGCTCGCCTCGCCGGCGGTGCGCGCGAAGATGCGCGTGCCCGAACCGACCGAGCGGGCGATGGTGTTCGACGACGCCGGCAGGCTGGTGCCGTTGAGCATCGCCCCCGCGTTCGCGCAGCTCCCGCCGGCAGGGAAGAAGTGCCTGCCCACCTTGGACGGGGCGGTCTACTGGCCTGAGCCGGTCGCCTTCGCCGGCCCCGACCAGGTGGCGGGGCTGGCGTACTCGGCCAAGCGGGCCACGTCGCTGTCCGTCGAGGTCAGCGGGCGTAGCGAGCAGCTCAACCTGCGGGCCACCCAGGCGGGGCTGCTGCACTTCCCCGTCCGCACGCCGGGCAAGGGCCTGCTGCTGCGCGTGGACGACCCTTCGGCGGGAGTCTGCCTCAAGGGGTTCGCCTTCGGAACCCCGGTACCGGTGAACGCGCCTCCGTCCCCGGCCGCCACTCCAGCTCCGTCCCAGGCTCCGGTGAACCCGCCGCCCGCGCTCACCCCCACGGCGCCGGCGGCCACGCGGGCTCCCGCACCGTCGCGGACGCCGTCACCGAAGCCGTCCGCGACGCCCAAACCGTCGCGGTCGTCCAAACCGTCCAAACCGTCCAAACCGTCCGCGGCGCCCAAACCATCTTCGACGTCCAAGGCATCTAAGCCGTCTCCGACGTCCAAGCCGTCCGGGACCTCGTCACCGAAGGCGTCCAGGTCTTCTAAGACGTGAGGGACGCCGTCTCCGGGTTCGCCGAGGCCGGTGAATTCTCCGGAGACGAAGGCCGTGAGCCCGTCCGCGACGGCGTCGCCGAAGGGCGCAGGAAGCGGATGAGGCCGCGCGCCGGTTCCTCGACGTACCGGTAGGTCAGGGTCGCGAGCCCGATCGTCAGCGCGCCGACCACGACCAGGTTGACCAGGAAGTTCCCCGAGAACGGCCGCTGCTCGGTGAGGTCGTACCACAGGTACAGCGCGACGAACTGCCACAGGAACACCCCGTAGGAGATGCGCCCGAAGAAGCGCATGACCGGATTGCCCAGCAGCCGTCCGACCGGCGCGTCCCCATGGGCGAGCAGCGCGCACGGCGCGACCAGGCAGGCGGCGATCACGCTGTACAGCGCCAGCTCGAACGCGCCGCTCCACACCCCGTCGACGCCGGAGAAGCGCGGGCCCGTCACGGGCGAGGCGGCGACCGCGTAGGCCACGGCGGCGACCAGCCACAGGGTGCCCGGCGAGGCGTTGACGGCCCGGACGAAGCGGGCGGCCGGGCCGTCCTGCTCGCGCCGCGCCCACACCGATACCACGGCCAGGGCCATGCCGGGGGCGAAGAAGGTCGAGGCGCGCGGGAGCCAGGTGTTCATGTAGGGCCGGTACTCGGGGTAGTAGCTCAGCACCGTCCACAGGTAGGAGATCGCCGACAGCGCGGCCAGGCCGATGAGCAGCCGCCGTGCCCGGCTCGCGACGTCGGTCCCGCCCCGGCGCGCGAACCACGCGAGCAGCGCGGCCAGCAGCGGCAGCACCAGGTAGAACGCCGCCTCCACGCACAGGCTCCACATCTGCGCGAGCCCCTTCGGGCCGAGGCCGAACCACCAGGGGTGCACCTCGTAGTTCTGGGCCAGGAACACCAGTTGCAGCCACGTCTTGACGTCGCCGAGGTGGTCGCGCGACCACAGCAGCATGGCCGCCGCCACGACGAGCCAGTACGCGGGCAGGATGCGCAGCGCCCGCTTGACCAGGTACGTCCCGGTGGAGGGCCGCGCGGTCCCTTCGAGCACGGCCCTGACGTACGGCCGGTACAGCAGCAGTCCGGACAGGGCGAAGAAGATCGGCACGGCGACGTCGCCCCGGGACAGCAGGGCGCCGAAGAAGTCGTTCTGCAGCGCCGTGGCCGACTCGATGGCGACGTGAAAGGTCAGCACCGCGAACGCGGCGACGGCCCGCATCCCGTCCAACGCATCCAGATGCCCCGCCGTGGACGGCCCCTCACCGCCCGCCGTGCCCCGGGACCCGGCGGACGGGGGAGGGGCGGCGGCCGTAGCGGCCCTCGAGGGATCCGTGGGCCGGGTGGCAAGGCCGGTCGGCGAGACGGCGGCCGTCGGAGAACCGGACGGCTGATGCGCGGGTGGTGCTTCCGGCAGAGGAATCCGGGTCGAGTCCGAGGTCGCGGCTTCGGCGGGACCAGCGGTGGCCGGGTCTTCGCCGTCGCGCGATCTGGAACCTGTTTCTGTCACTTTTCCGCATCCCTCGTGACGTGGGGTCACTCGCCGAACTAACATATCCCGAAATAGAACTATGTTTCAGAACATACCGCCCGCGAATCCCCGCCCAGCTCAGGACGGCCGCGGACGTGCACCCACCCAGCCGCCGGGTCATCACCCCCCCGCTCAGCGGCGTTTCCAGGAGGAGTCATGGCGTGACCACCGGACACGCCGGGGTGCGCTCCTCGGAACCCGCCGCCGAGCCCCTGGGCGCCGGCGCGCGACTCAAGGGGTTCGCCCGCGCCTGCCGTCCCCGCCAGTGGCTGAAGAACGTCCTGGTCTTCGCCGCCCCGGCCGCCGCCGGCGTGCTGACCACCCCGGCCGGCCTGCGCGACACCCTCATCGCGTTCGTGGCCTTCTGCCTCGCGGCGAGCGGCACGTACCTGCTGAACGACGCGGCCGACGCCGAGGCCGACCGGCGCCACCCGCGCAAGCGGCTGCGCCCCATCGCCGCCGGCATCGTGCCGGTGGGTCTGGCGCGCGTCGCGGGCGTCCTGTTCATCGCCGTCGCCCCCGCCCTGGCCATCCTGGCCGGGGGTTGGCGGCTGCCCGCCGCCGTGGCGGGGTACGTCGTGCTCACGCTCGCCTACACCTACTGGCTCAAGCACGAGGCGGTCGTCGACCTGGTCGCCGTCGCGGGATGTTTCCTGATCAGGGCCTTCGCCGGCGCCCTCGCCGTTGACGTGCCCGTGACGAGCTGGTTCCTGGTCGTCGTCTCGCTCGGGTCGCTCCAGGTGGTGGTGGGCAAGCGCGAGGCCGAGATGCGCAACCAGGGAACGGCCGGCACGCGCGCCACCCTGGTGACCTACACCCCGAGCTACCTCGCCCACGTCCGGTCGATGGCCTCCGGCGCGATGATCGTCACCTACTGCCTGTGGGCGCTGCAGATCCACGCCGACACCCTGTACGGGGTGAGCATCGTCCCCTTCGTGCTGATCATCCTGCGGCACAACCTGCTCGTGGACCGCGGCGTCGGCGAGGAACCCGAGGAACTGGCCCTGCACGACCGCCCACTCCAGCTCTACACTGCTCTACTGATCATCCTGCTCGTCGTCGGGATTTACGTGAAATGACCGTCATGCCCCGATCGCGGCGCGGTGTGCTGCCTCGCCTTGGCGCATACGCGCAGCGGCGACCGGCCGAAAGCACGAGACGGTGGCCCGCCTGATGCGGTGTCCACTTACCTTGACCGGCCCGAGGAATCCTCCGCCCCAGTGGACGCGTTCTCCGGCGCCGAAGCGGCCGGTCATGTGTACGGTGAAACCGGCGCCACCCTTACGGCGGCCGACCCGGCGAACGTTCGTGCTCACCGCATCAGAGAACTCCGTTACATGACCTTCCTCACTGGTTGGGGACGCACCGCGCCCACCCCCGCGACGCTCGTCCGACCGCGTACAGTCGAGGACCTCGCCGCCCTGGTGGCCGAGGCGCCGACGCGTGGGGTGATCGCGCGCGGGCTCGGCCGGGCCTATGGGGATGCCGCGCAGAACGCGGGCGGCACGGTCGTGGACGTCACCGCGATGCCGGACCGCTGGACGCTCGACCCCGCCACCGGCGTGGTCACCGCCTCGGCCGGGATGAGCCTGGACGCCCTGATGCGCGCCCTGGTGCCTCTCGGCTGGTTCGTCCCGGTCACCCCCGGGACCCGGTACGTCACGGTGGGCGGGGCCGTCGCGGCCGACGTGCACGGCAAGAACCACCACCTGGACTCCTCGCTCGGCGCCCACCTCCGTTCGCTGACCCTGGTCACCGCCGACGGGACCGTCCGGGTGCTCACCCCGGACGACGACCTGTTCTGGGCCACGGTCGGCGGCATGGGCCTGACCGGTCTCGTCGCCGAGGCGAGCTTCGCCTGCGTGCCGATCGAGACCTCCCGCGTCAGCGTCGACGTCGAACGCACCCGCGACCTGGACCACACCCTGGAGGTCATGGCCGCCACCGACGACCGGTACCGGTACACGGTCGCCTGGATCGACCTGCTCGCGCGCGGCCCCCGCATGGGCCGCAGTGTGCTGACCCGAGGAGACCACGCCCGCAGGGACGAGCTCCCCGCCGGGGCCGATCCGCTGGCCTTCGCCCCCGCCTCGCGGCTGGCGGCCCCGCCGTGGGCGCCCAACGGCCTGCTGAACCGGCTGACCGTGCGCGCCTTCAACGAGGCCTGGTACGCCAAGTCCCGCGAGCGCCGCGTCGTCCAGCACCTCGCCCCGTTCTTCCACCCGCTGGACTCCGTGGCCGGTTGGAACCGCGTCTACGGTTCGCGGGGATTCGTCCAGTACCAGTTCGTCGTCCCGTCCGGTGAGGAGGCGACGCTGCGCCGCATCGTGTCGCGCCTGTCCGGCCGGGGAGTGGTGTCCTTCCTGACTGTGCTCAAGCGCTTCGGGGCGGGCACGCCGGGGATGCTGTCCTTCCCGATGCCCGGATGGACGCTCGCGCTCGACATCCCCGCAGGTCAGGACGGCCTGGCAGGCATGCTGCGGGAGTTCGACGGCTGGGTGGCCACGGCGGGCGGGCGCCTGTACCTGGCCAAGGAC
This sequence comes from Sphaerisporangium sp. NPDC005288, assembly GCF_040607475.1. Lineage (NCBI taxonomy): Bacteria > Bacillati > Actinomycetota > Actinomycetes > Streptosporangiales > Streptosporangiaceae > Sphaerisporangium > Sphaerisporangium sp. NPDC005288. The sequence continues at coordinate 75,311 of NZ_JBEXGT010000002.1, forward strand.
TCCCGCATGCGCGCCGATCTGCTGCCCGCCATGTATCCACGCCTGGACGAATGGCGCAAGATACGAGACAGCGTCGACCCCACCGGCGTCTTCCGCTCCGACCTGGCGCGAAGGCTCGATCTGTGAAGTCCGACACAATCCGACCTGCGACGTCCAGCACAACTCGACCTGTGAAGTCCGAGAACAAGGAGACCGCCCTGTGAGGAACGCCCTCGGCTCGGTCGACTCGGTGCTGCTGCTCGGTGGCCGCAGTGAGATCGGCCTGGCCATCGTCGACCGCCTCGTGCGCGACGGCGCCCGCCGCGTCGTCCTCGCCGCCCGCCTGCCGGTGGCCGTGCCGGGTGCGGACGGCGGCGCCGAGAACGCGGCCGGCCCGCACGACCCGGCGCAGGAGGCGGCGGCGCGGCTGCGGGAGCTGGGCGCCGAGGTGACCCTCGTCGACTTCGACGCGACGCGGCCGGAGACGCACGGCCAGGTCATCGACGCGGCCGTGAAGTCGGCCGGCGACCTGGACGTGATCGTCGCGGCGTTCGGCGTGCTCGGTGACCAGGCCGCGTACGAGGCCGACCCGGTGTCGGCGGCGGCGTCCGTCGCGGTCAACTTCGGCGGGCATGTGTCCGCCGGGCTGTTCGCGGCCCGGCGCCTGCGCGAGCAGGGCCACGGCACACTCGTCGTGCTGTCGTCGGTGGCGGGGGTGCGGACGCGCCGGGCCAACTTCGTCTACGGCGCGGCCAAGGCGGGCCTGGACGGCTTCGCCCAGGGCCTCGGCGACGCCCTGCACGGCTCCGGCGCCCGTGTCATGGTGGTCCGCCCCGGTTTCGTCATCGGCCGCATGACCAAGGGCATGCCCCCCGCCCCCATGTCCACCATCCCCGCGCAGGTCGCCGAGGACGTCGTCAAGGGCCTGCGCTCCGGCGCCGAAACCGTCTGGAGCCCCCCGAAGCTCCGCCCCGTCTTCACCCTCATGCGTTTTCTCCCCCGCCCCCTCTGGCGGCGCCTCCCCCGATGAACCCTTACAAGGTTCACCAGGAACCGCGACCGTCGGCCCATCCCGGCGATGAGCAGCCCGTTCAGTATTGGTCCGTCCGCCACCACGGGTCCATCGGCCGCCGCCCATGGCGGTACGGGGTTGGGTACCTTATGGGCTGATGTAGTGGTGGAGGAGAGCCGGCTCGCCGGCCGCGTTGGTCCAGGCGGCGCGGCTGCTGCCGACTCTGCGCCAGCCGGACCGTTCGTAGAACGCGATGGCGGCCTGGCCCTCCGAGGAGACCTCCAGCTTGAGCGGGCGTCGCGCCGCGGCGCGGACCGTGTCGAGAAGACGGTCGGCCAGGCCCCGCCCACGTGCCGCGGGGGTCACGAACAGGCGAGTGATCTCCGCGTCGTGGGTCAGACCCACGTGGCCGAGCACGACGCCTGCCTCGATCGCTATCCACGCCGCTGTCAGGTCGACCGGCGTCAGCCAGGCCCAAGGATCGTCCGGCCACTCCACCGGATAGCGGTCGGCGGCCTGGACCTGGGCGAGTGCCTCGACACAGGCGTCCCCATCCTCCGGGGTCCTGGGGCGTATGTTCACGCGGGCCAGCCTAGGGCGGCCACTTCCAGGAACCACCATCCGAACCGGTCAGCGCCGGTGAACACGTGGACCTGGATGCGAATCGCCGTGTCCGACGACCGGATGGTCAAGGCGGCCGTGCCGTCGGCCTCTCCTGAACGCGAGTGTCCGAGCGAGGTGGTGATCGACTCGCTCACCGCGAGGCTCGCCCCTGTAGCGCCGTCTCTCCCGTCGACGTGCCCAGAGACGGGATCACGTTTTGACAGGGGCCCAGCGGGCTGCGGTCAGGGCGCCGAGGGCCAGCACGCTTGATGCGATCGCCAGTGACAGCCGCAGCCCTGGCAGGAAGCCGCCGGAGACCAGTGTGCCGAACAGGGCCACGCCGACCGCGCCGCCGACCTGCCGCACCCCGTTCAGCGCGCCGGAGGCCACCCCGGCGTGGGCCGGTTCGACGCTCTCCAGCAACGCGCTGGTCATCGGCGGCACCGTGATGCCGCCGCCGATTCCGATGGGGAGCATGGCCAGCCAGATCACCCAGTTCGGCGCGGTGTGCCCGGCCCACAGCAACCCGAGCAGGCCCACCGCGAACAACAACTGCCCTGCCACCATCGGTGGTTTCGCCCCCAGCCGTCCGGTGAGCCGCCCGCCGAGGAGGTTCGCCGCCGTCACGGTGGCGGTCATGGGCAGGAACATCAGACCGGTGACCAGCGCCGAGTAGCCCCGCTCGTTCTGCAGGAACAGGCTGAGCAGGAACACGATGCCGTAGTAGGCGAAGTTCATCCCGAAGCCGACCGCGCAGGCCGAGGAGGATGCCGGATGGGCGAACAGCCGCATCGGCAGCATCGGTTCCGCCGTCCGGCGCTCCCACCACACGAACAGTGCTCCGCAGACCACCGCCACCGCCAGCGCGGCCTGCACCGGAAATGAAGACCAACCCAGCGCGCCGCCTTCGATGAGCCCAAAGGTGAGCGCGCACAGCGTCAGTACGGCGGCCAGTTGACCGGGCAGGTCCAACCGGCGACCCGTACCGGGCGAGGGAGCGGCAGCCCGCGTGGTCAGCAGCAGCCCGATCGCGCCGATCACCAGGTTCACCAGGAACAGCGACCGCCAGCCCAGCGCGGCGATGAGCAGGCCGCCCAGCACTGGTCCGGCCGCCACCGCGGCTCCACCGGCCGCCGCCCAGATGGCGATCGCCCTGGTCCGCTCGGCCTGACCGGGGTAGCCGTGCCGGATCATCGCCAGCGAGGCGGGCAGCTGCGCGGCGGCGCCGATGCCCTGGGCGAACCGTGCGGCGATCAGCATGGCCGGGGAGACGGCCAGTCCACAGGCCAGCGAGGCGAGGGCGAACAGTCCCAGTCCGCACGCGAAGACCCGCCGTGCGCCCAGCCGGTCGCCCAGCGACCCACCGGTGAGAAGGAGTGCGGCGAACATCAGCGTGTAGCCGTCCACCACCCACTGCAGTTCGGTCAGCCCGGCGCCCAGTTCCCGGCTTAGGGTGGGCAGCGCGACGTTCACGATGGTGGCGTCCAGGCTGACCATCAGGAACCCTGTCGCGGCGGCGAGCAGGGTCCACGGCCCGGTCGCCCGTTCGGTGGCGATCTCTGTGGTCACCTGACCAGCCTGTGGCAGCGGTGATCCGACCGGCAACGGACGAGGGTGCACCTGACAGGGCCACCTTGACCGGCGAGGACGAGGAGCGGGGTGCAGTTGGCTGTACGGAGTGTGCGGGCATCCGAGCTGGGGGCGTTCCTCCGGTCGCGGCGGACGCTGCTCGGCCCAGGTGAGGTGGGGTTGCCGGCCGAGGGCGTCCGTCGCACATCGGGGCTGCGCCGGGAGGAGATGGCCCGGCTGGCCGGGGTCAGCGAGGGCTACTATGTCCGGCTTGAGCAGGGCCGGGCGCCGCACCCGTCGCCGAGCGTGCTCAGCGCGCTTGCCAGGGCGCTGCGGCTGTCCGACGCCGAACGCGACCACCTCTTCGCGCTGGCCGAGGAGGTTCGTCCCGATCCCGATCCCGATCCCGAGCCGGAGGCGCTCGCCTCCGGCGCCCACCGGATGCTGGAGTTGCTCGCACCGCCGACCGCCGCCTACGTCATCGACCGGCTCAGCGACGTGCTGGTCTGGAACGCAAGCGCCGCCGCCCTGTTCGGTCACCTCGTCGACGGGCCCCGCCGGCCGAACAACGTGCGCTACGTCTTCACCGACCCGCAGGCCAGGGAGCTCTTCGTCGACTGGGCGGACATCGCGTCGGACTCGGTGGCCCACCTGCGCGCCGCCGCCGGGCACCGTCCCGACGACCCCGGTCTCACCGCACTGGTCGCCGAACTGCACCAGTTCAGCCCGGAGTTCCGCCGCCTGTGGCCCACCCGCGAGCTGCGCCCAAAGGTCAGCGGCCGCAAGGAGCTGAACCACCCGACGGCAGGCCCCATGTCCCTGGACTACGAAGTCCTGCACGCCCCGCAGACTCCCGGCCAACGCCTGGTCGCCTACACCGCCACCCCCGACACCCCGTCACACTCAGCACTGTCCCGACTTGTGGGATAGCTGGGTTCGGTTCTGTGGGTCCTGGCGGTGACCGGGAGGAAGCAACGCCCGTACACAGTCTCAGTGAATATCACGTTATCGGTCTACAGTCCTTCGCGTCTCCGCATCACAGGGCCGCGTGTAGCCACGGATTTGTTGTGGCCCTTATAGCGTTCCAGGAACCCACTGCGCTGGCCGTGACTCGGCGAAATAACTCCCTGTAGTTAGTGGCTGGCTATCTCGGCATTGACAGGGATGCTGACGCTGATCAAGATGATCCCGTTTGGTCTGCTTTATGCGGGGTTTATACGGGCCGCTGGGCGCGGTGCCGCTGGTTGACGGGGTTTTCGGAGGATGTGGCGTGCGCCTTCAGCGTGCTCAAATCTGGCTGTTCGCGGTTCTTTCAGTCGTGTTGCTGGCGTCCAGTGTCGGTGTCATCACCGATCTGGTGTCGCCTTCCTCGCCTGAGTCCGCCGCTCAGGAGCAGTCCGTGGAGGGCAGGCCGATCCGCAGGGTCGCCGACGTCCACGGCGTGGAGGACGTTCCGCCGATGGTGCGGCAGGCGTCGGCGCCGGTGTGGCCCAGCGCGGGAACAGCCGAGGTCGCCGTCTCTGCCAGTGCGGCCAAGGTACCCGGGTTGCCTGTCGCTGTGGCTCAGGCGAACGGGACCGGCTCCCCGGGCAAGGTGCGGGTGGAGACGCTGGGCGCCGATGTGGCGAAGCGACTGGGTGGCGTGGCGCTGGGGGTGCGTGTGACGCGCGCCGATGGTGGGAGCACGACTGGTCGCGTGCGCGTGAGCTTGGACTATTCCGGGTTCGCCGGGGCGTTGCCCGCTGGGGCGGCGTCCCGGCTGGGCTTGATCGAGATGCCCGCGTGTCTGCTGTCGGCGCGGCCGGACGCGGCATGCGTCAAGGCGGCCGCGAAGGCGCATGTCGTGCCGACTGACAATGACGCGACTTCGCGAAGTCTGGTCGCCGACGTGGAAGCCACGGCGGCCACGTCGCCGTCACAGGGGTCGGTGTACGTGATGGCCGCGACGGCGGCAGCCGCGGATCCGGGGTCAGGGACGGGGAACTTCGCCGCGACCGATCTGAAGGCGGCCGGGTCCTGGCAGGTGGGACTGTCGGGTGGCGGGTTCTCTTACTCCTACCCGATCCCGGTTCCTCCGCCGGTGGCCGGGAAGGCGCCTCAGTTGGCGCTGTCGTACTCTTCCTCGGCGATCGATGGGTTGACGAACTACGCCAACAACCAGGCGTCCGTGCCGGGCCTGCTCCGACGATGTAATGGATCAAGAAGAATAACGTGATTCTGAGGTATCTGTAACGCTATGCCGGAATTCAATATACACAAGGATGGGCAAACCTACCATCTCTCGAGCAATATCACACAAGAGGAAATTAACGATGCGCGCGAGTCGGGAGAGGAACGGCGAGCAGCTCGGCTGATCGAGCGTCAAGCAGAGCAGGACAGGAACGTTTCCCTTTACCGCGAGGCGGCCGGTCCGCTACTGCACGAACTAGAAAATCAGGGATACAAGGTTCAGCAGATCGCTGATCTCTATCATATGCGTCTGGACTATCGGCCCGTAATTCCGATTCTGCTTCGGCATTTGAGTGCGGCGCGATATCTGCCACTTGCCGAGGACATCGTCCGAACGCTCTCGATCCCATCGGAACACAAACAGGTGGTGCCGGCCTTGCTGGCCTTGATTCGGCAACCTCCGGAACTGTACGACCCGCTCAGGCCGGCAGATGCGCCCTCCCCGCGAGAGCATCTTCGCGAGGTGGCAGGGATAATCATTGGAAATATCGCCAAGAAGGACCATCTGGAGGAATTTATTTCCATTGTTGAAGACGATCGCTACGGCACGGCTCGCTGTGGATTGATAGAGGCACTGGGGCGTATCAAAGACGATCGTGCTATCAACGTTCTGATGAACCTCCTGGGAGACGCCGATCCTCAAGTGGTCGCGTTCGCCGTACGAGCACTTGGTCGACAAAGAGCGTTCAACGCTCGGCAACGACTGGAAATAATGGTTAACCACGATAACGATCAGGTGCGACGGGATGCGAGAGCGGTCTTGAGAAAATTCGACAAGCTCGCAAAGTAGCCAAGTCGTTTCGCTTCCGTTCTTCACATTGCAAGCGTGCTAGCCTCGATCTTTCGCGCCCGTCCGATGGCTGGCTGAGTGGTTCGGTCACCTGGCCGATGGGACCCGTCGGTCGAACAAGGTGCGGTATGTGTTCACCGACCCGTGTGCCAAGGAGCTCTTCGTCGACTGGGCGGACATCGCGTCGGACTCGGTGGCCCACCTGCGCGCCGCCGCCGGGCACCGCCCCGACGACCCCGAACTCACGGCACTGGTCGCCGAACTGCACGAGCTCAGCCCGGAGTTCCGCCGCCTGTGGCCCACCCGGGAACTGCGCCGAAAGGTCAGCGGCCGCAAGGAAGTGAACTACCCGACGGCCGGCCGCATGTCCCTGGACTACGAGGTCCTGAACGCCCCCCAGCCCCCCGGCCAACGCCTCGCCGCCTACACCGCCACCCCCGGCACCCCATCACACTCAGCACTGTCCCGGCTCGTGAAGTAGCCGGGCTCGGTCTGTGGAGATGGGGCCGGGATGTCGGTGTCGACAAGCACGGCAGCAGCATCAGCGGGAGAACGAATAGACCGTGAACGATCTCGTGAGGTTCGCGATTCCGGCCGGCTTCATATCGGCGCGAGTCGTCCTGACCGACGAGGAGCTGGTGTGCGGATACAGAAGGGGCTGGCTTTCACCGGCTGCGCTCGCTGAGCTGGCCAGGGACGTGTCGGCAGATCTGCCCGGCCTGCCGACCGAGGAGGAGATGCTGTATCTCCTGCCGAGTGAGGTCGAGGAGAAGGTGAGGACGGTCATTTCCGCGCGCGACGACGTGGACTGTGCCGATCCGGAGATCGGCAAGGTTTGGAGGTACCTGGCGCTCGCACAGCTGCACCAGCGCCAGGGCACGATCTCCGGGTTCTGGGACGTCATCGAGATGATGTGGTCTGATTTCGGTTATCCGGAGGAGATGGAGCCGTTCATCTACCACATACCCCCGCCTCCGGGTGAGGAGTTCGGCGAGCCGGCCATGCTGCGGCGGCTGGAGTCCTACCTGTCGGAGCGGGCGGATTGGTACAGGACCCGCGGCGATTCGTCGCCGGGCTGACTCGGTGCCGACCATGGACGGAACCGGCTCTGGCACGCCTCGCGTGGCGGCCGGGTTCTCCGGGCACGGCTTCAAGTTCGTTCCGGCGGTCGGCGATCCTCGCCGACCTCGCCCTCACCGGTCAGCCCCCGACGCGCGCTTCGCGCTGACGCGCCCGGCGCGGGTGGGGCGGTGGAAGAACGTGGTGAAGTGCGCTCGGACTCCATCGGGGCCCACGTGACCCTACCACGCGGCCTCAACCGGTAAGCGGCCCGCCGCAGGCTGCGAACCAACCTGTTTCAGCATGGTAGGACTGTGCGTAGCCACGGATCTGTTGTGACATGGGTCTCGAAAGCCTGGACGATGGATATGCGTAGAAAAGAAGGCCGAAGCCATGAAGGAGATCGTCGATTTCGCCGGCACGGGTGCTCTCAGGGATCTCGAAGTCGGGGATCCCGTGGCGAAGGCGTTCCACGTCCTCGGTGCCCCGGACGGAGAGACCGACGGGCCGGACGAGAAGATATACGCCTTCGAGTGCATCCAAATCCTCAAATCGCGCAGCGATGTCATCTCGTATATCTCGATAGAGCCCGACGGGGATCACATAAACTTCCCACCCGGCCTTTACGATTCGACAAGAATCCCGACTCCACGCCGAAGCCACCTGCTCCAGGCGTTGCGTGACCGGGGCGAGGAAATTCTCGAAACACAGCCCTATGTGTGGGATGAAACATGGTGGCAGGTGGTCGGGTCGGGCGTCTTGCTGCACTTCGATGAAGACGGATTCCTCGATGGTGCGGTCAAAGAGGATAAGTCCCCGAGCATCTAGCCGATTGGAATTCGGTGCGGTCTTTCGGGGATGGGAGAGACGTTCGGCCTCCTTGGCGAGCTACTGGCATGGATGCACTTCTGAAGCTGTGTGGTCGAGGAGGGCTGGCCGTCCATATCACTGCCCTATGCTGGGGAGATGGAGCATGAGCGGCATGGATGAGGACGTGCGACCTGGCGAATCGTTGGTCGACCTAGCCAGGGGGTGGGAACCGGATCCCGCATACGACTATTCCCTGGGTGTCCGCGATATTATATGGGAAGAAGTGCCGGAAAGCCGGCAGGTCATCTGTGTGTTCGAAGGCATCGAGCTTCGCGAGGCGAAGACCGTGGTTCCTGGCGATAGTCCCTATCAATATCTTCTTGAACTTCGAACTGGTGTCTTCGATCCTGCCCTGGCGGCCGGGGATATGTCGATACTTCGCGAATGCATCGCTGCATTCGGAAAGAATGCTGGAACTCAACAGCGACCTCGTTGACGAAGGCTTCACAGAGATGTTCCTCGGAGAGCTCAAAGCGCAGTACGGAGCTATGGGAAAGTACTACGGGCCACTTCTATGTCAGAAGGTTCTGCCGTCGGAGGACTGAAAAGCTCGTGCGATCCTCGACGCCTAGCCCCCCGCCGACCCGGGCGTGGCGGGCGCCCCCGCAACATTCTCAGCGGTAGATCGGGCGGGTCGTTTCCGCAGATCTTGGCAGTCCAGGTCCATGTACGGAAGCGCTGACTGACTTCGCGGCGGGCGGGCCACGATCATGTTGCGGTGGAAGCCGCCGGTTGCGGTCCTCCACCGAATACTCAACCGCATATGAACAGGTCAGCGCCGTGGTGGTCGGTGGGTGCGCTGGCCGAGCCCGTCTTGTCGTGGGCCCGGCCGCACCCCGTGGGAGCACGGGTTCCGCGTCGTCGGGTCCATGACCGGACCCGACTCGACCAGGAGAACCCATGTCCGACCACACCCCTGACGCCCGGCCGTCCGAGGCCGGCTATCAGCCCGACCCGGCCGCCGAGGTCCGGATGCTCATTGACGCGTTCTTCGCGGCGCTGGCCGAAGCCATCCCTGAGCGGCACGACGATCTGATCTGGCGGCTGCGTGCCGGCCACGAGCGTCTGCTCGCCGACCAGGGGCACCGCGTGATCGATGAGGCGTCCGGTCACAATCTCGCGCTCAGCCTGGCCGTGCTGACCGGCTACCAGGAGCTCTCGGGGCGGTTCGGCGACGCTGAACTGCTTCCGCTGCTGCGCACGGCGTTCGTCGAGCCGATGCGGGCCACCGTTCAGCAGGCGACCGCCGCCGCGCTGGACGCCGCCGCCGACCCGTTCGCCGCGATGGTGGAGATCAGCAGGCTGCGGGAGCGGTACGCCTTCGGCGCCGGGTTCACCTTCACCCATCCACGGGACGATGACAGTCACTACGTCGCCCAAGTGGAACGCTGCTACTACCACGACGTCCTGTCCGCCAACGGCGCCGCGCATCTCACCCCGGTGTTCTGCGCATTCGACTCCAACTGGATCGACGTCATCCACCCCGAGCGCCACGGCTTCACATTCGACCGACCCACCACCATCGGCACCGGCGGCCAGAACTGCCCATTCCGATTCCGCCGCACCCGCACCCCGACTGAGAGATGACGCCCAACCGCTCGCTCTTCCTCGATGTTCGGGAGGGAGAGCGAGCGGCCGTCGTCAGCGGCCTGCGCCCGGTGGGGGAGTCTGACGCTCGTACCTCACCACTGGCTCGCGTCGGTTGCCATTACTCGCTGCTCGTCGGGACTGACGGCGGCATGCGTCAGCGCGCTGCGGGATCTCTGGCCTGATGGCCTGGCGGCGAGGAGCACCGGACGATGGCTAGGTCGCACCAGAGCGTCACGTTCTGACCGTGGCGGACGGTGCCCCATTCCTTGGCCAGTGCGCTGATGATCTGCAGTCCTCGTCCGCCCTCGGCTTCCGGTTCGTTCCGTACGCGGGGTGCGCTGGTCGCGGGCCCTTCGTCGGTGACCTCGACGCGAATCGTCGTGTCCGACGGTTCGGCTGACCCGCCAGGAGACGCTTCGGCGGCCCGATCCGCTGAAGTTGTGGGTGGTCATGGACGAAGCCGCTCTGAGACGGGTCGTCGGCGGGCCTGAGGTCATGCGCGAGCAGTGCAAGCATCTCGTGGAACAGAGCGAGCGGCCCAATGTGACGATTCAGGTGCTGCCCAACCGTGTCGGTGCGCATCCGGGTGTGGTGGGCGCATTTTCGATCATGGAATTCCCCGGCAGGCATGATCCTGCTGTCGTCTACGTCGAGACCATGGCAAGTAGCCTGTACATCGAGGATGATACGGATGTGCACCGATATGGCTTGGTCTTCGACCAACTGCGCGCTATGGCGCTCGGTCCGGACGAATCCCTTGAGATGATCGGGCACATCGCCGGGCAGCTCTAGTCGACAAGACAAGGAGACTTGCGTGTCGCGAACAGCGGAACCGATCATCACTCAAGACTGGCGAAAGAGCAGCTTCAGCGAGGGCGCGAATGGATGCGTCGAATTCGCCCTCGCGCGAGTACCGGAAGAGGCTGCACTATGGCACGAGGTGGAGGGGGGCGAACTGCGCCTCGTGCGCGACTCGAAGAATACGGCGGGGCCCGTGCTCGCCTTCAGGCCTAGTGTTTGGAGGGCATTCGTCGGCGGCATCAAAGATGGCTGGGCTGATCGGGCAGGGTAGGCTCGCCATCCTCGGCGCTTACGCTATCCATGGGCGCTCGCCCCGACTCCGTTCGAAAGGCGCCTATGCTTCCCCGCGCAGGTGAGAGGCCCGCGCTGCCTGAGCTTGCGGCCCTTCTGTGTTACCTGGCAGCAGTCGGGGCGCTCGCCTGGATGACCATAGAAGGTCGCCTGGGGGACTCCGTCTACGGATTTGTGCTGATGTTGCTGATGGCCTTCCCCATGTCGATCGCCACCTGGCTCGTCGGAATTCCCCTGACCGCCGTCGTCGAGGCGCAGTCGTACGACGTCAGGCAGGTCCTCTATTACGTGGAGCTGGCCGGGCCAGGTGTGATGCTGGCCGTCATTCTGTTCATGCTCCTCAAGAACGCGCGTAATCGGACTGTGGGCCGCGGTCTCACCTGGTTCGCCACCGCATGCGTCCTGGTGTCCGGAATGCTGATCGTTCTCGACGACTGGGAACCGCGTCGTCCGTACGGCTGGCCGCTGCTGGTCTGCGGTCTCGGTATGGCGGCCGGTCTCATCGCGGGGCGTCGAGTTGCCTTGCCCCGAGGTGCCGAGAAAGAGTAACCATTCGCGATCGCCGTCGCCGCCCGCAATCTGCCACTGTGCAGGTTGGGAGAAACGCAGGTGCCGAAGGACGATTCGCAGTGCTGATATCGGCTGGACCGATCCGTCCACGTATGGTCCAGCCGCGGCTTGCGCGACCTCCGTCGAGTGAGCCTGTCGATTGTGGGTCTGACGCCGACATCCGCAGAGCACAGGTCGACGTCGTCGCTCTCCAGGTCACGCGACGGGTGAGGCCTCCGGATATATCGGTTCCATGAGCCCACTGGTCATAGGCGGGGCAACCCGGTTCTGGGCTCGATGCGTCACCACGGAGGACAGGGCGGATGAGGTGTCCCCGGGTGAGGTGGTCGGGGGTGCCGGTGGGTGGGAGGGTGCGGATGGCTGATCGGGCGTTGTATGAGGATTTCGTGGTGGCGAGGTCCGATCGGCTGTTACGCACGGCCTACCTGCTGACCCGCGACTGGGGGGTGGCGGAGGACCTGCTGCAGGAGTCCCTGGCCAAGGCGTGGTTCGCCTGGCCGGGCGTGGAGGAGCCCGAGGCGTACGTACGCCGGGTGTTGGTCACCACCTACACCTCGTGGTGGCGCAGGCGGTGGCGGCGGGAGGTGCCCCGTGACGACTTTCCCGACATGCCCGCACCGGAGGGGTCTGGCGATCTCGCCGAGCGCGAGGCGCTCTGGCGGGCCGTGGGACGGCTGCCCGCCCGGCAGCGTGCCGTGGTGGTGCTGCGCTTCTACGAGGACCTTCCGGTGGCCGAGGTGGCGCGGCTGATGGACTGCGAAACCGGCACCGTCAAGAGCCAGACGGCCAAGGCGCTGGCCAAGCTGCGCGTGGACGACTCGGTCGTGAAGGAGTTGTACCGATGACCGTACAAGATCTGCGGGACGTCCTGCGCTCCCATGGTGAAGGCCCCGCCCCCGCCAACCCCGTCCGGAACGAGCAGGTCCAGGCACGCATCCGCAGGATACGGCGGCGCAGACGCGGGGTTGCCGCGGGCGCGGCGTTGAGCGCGGTCGCGGTGCTGGGCCTGGCCTTCCTGCCGTGGCGTGCCCAGTCGGGGCCCGACGCGGTGGCCGTCGCCCCGTCGCCGGGCCGGACGTCTACGCAGAGGGCGGCCCCCGTGGAGCGACCGGATCCGCTGCCTGAGGCGTTCACCGCCGCCGACGGCGCCGCGTACCGGCGCCTGGCCGTGGCGGCCGTCGCGGCCGGCGGCTCCAGGAAGGCCACCGTGACGGTGCCGGTCACGGGCGGGCCGCTGGACGTCGCGGCGGCCTGCTCCGGGGGCGTCCGATCAAGTATGGGGGTGCGGATCCGTATCGGCGGCAAGCCGGTGTCCGCGGCCCCCTGGGACCTCCTGCCGTGCGGGAAGGGCAGGCTTTTGGCGCCGCTGGCCGTGCCCGCGGGCGCCGGCGAGCGGATCAGGGTCTCCTTCGAGCTGGTCGACCGGCTGGGGGGCTGCGTTGTGGCGAAGGGCTCCTGTGTGCCGCCGGAGAACGGGAAGGTCGCCTTCTCGCTGGCCGTGTACGAGTGGGCGCCGCCCGAGCGGCCGATCGAGCCGCCCGCGCCGCGGGCCCTGCCCGAGCTGCGGGGCTACCGGCTGGCCGACTCCCGGACGGGCACCTGGCCGCGAGACAGATCACTGGCGTTCGACGTGCTCGGCGATGGAAAACCGGTCGCCATCGACCAGATCTGCACCGGGGACGTGGCCCCGCGGCTGTGGTTCACGATCAAGGTGGATGATCGCCTCGCCTCCCGGGGCACGTGCGCCGTGTGGACGAGCGGGCCGTTCCCGATGGCGCTGGCCGAGCTGAAGGTGCCGAAGGGCAGGAAATCGACCATCTCCGTGAAGCTCAGTATGTCGCCCGAGGCGCCGAACCGTCCGGTCCGCTGGTCGGTCGGCCTCTGGCGCCGCCGGTAGATCGTCAAGAGTCACGGACGTGCGGCGCCGGAGGTCATTCGATCACCGGATCGTCCAGTACGTGGGGGAGGACGCGGGCCTGGAAGGCGTCGGGGTCGGGGCTGGACAGGCCGGCCATGGTCACCAGCGCCTTCCACAGCGCCCATCCGCGTGCGCGTCTCCAGGCGTCGTCGGTAAGGCCGGCCGCCTCGCGGAAGATCTTCCGCTCGTCACCGGTGAAGTACGTCCACGCCATGACGAGGTCGCACGCGGGGTCGCCGACTCCGCAGGTGCCGAAGTCGATGACCGCAGACAGCCTCCCGCCGGTGGTGAGCAGGTTGCCGGCGGCCACATCGCCGTGGAACCAGACGGGTGGGTGCGGCCAGGCCGAGGTCAGCGCGCCCGCCCAGACGGCCGCACAGGCGGCCACGTCGACCACTCCCTTGAGCCGGTCCAGGGCGCACTCGACCTGGTCGCCGTAGGCGCTGGGGTGACAGCCCCGGAAGAAGGAGTGCCGGCCGGCCGCCGGCCCCTGCTGCGCCGGGACGCGCCGCAGCGCGGTCAGGAAGCCTCCGAGGTCCCGTGCCAGCTCGGACCGGTCGAGGTCGGTGGACGCCTCGACGGTGTCTCCCGGCAGCCAGCGCCGTACCGACCAGGGGAGCGGATACCCAGCCGCCGGGCGTCCCGCCGCGACCACCGCGGGGACGGGCAGGGGGAGATGCGGGGCCAGTACGGGCAGGCAGCGGTTCTCCTTCTCGACCGCGGCGACGTAGCCTTCGGCGCTGGGCAGGCGCACGGCCAACCGGTCACCGAGCCGGAAGGTCCGGTTGTCCCAGCCCTGGCGGGCCACCGGCTCGACCGGCAGGCCGCTCCATTCGGGGAACTGATCGGCGACCAGGGCGCGTACGAGGTCGGCGGTTATGTCGATCACGGTCAGACCTGGTGCCGTTTCTGTACGACGGTGGTGCGTCCGGGAGCGGGACGAGCGGGGTCCGGGCCCCGCCGGACAGGAAGCCTACGCGCGGAGTGGTGCGGACGACATCCGATTTTCGGACGGGTCCGGTCGGCTCACCTGGCGTGGTGGGCTCAGCAGTGTTGGCCGTTGGCGTAGTCGATGGTCGGGAAGTAGGTCACGTTCTGGCAGAAGTAGCTCCCGGACGGGATGGTGATGGTGCCGTAGGTGCCGGTGCCCGACCCGGTGCAGCCGCTGGCGGTGATGTAGTAGCCCAGCAGGTCGGACAGGAGGAAGCGGTTGCCGCTCGTGCAGGTGTAGTTGGCGTCCATGGCCATGGCGGGCGCGGCGGTGAGGGCACTCGCGAGCATGGCCGCGGCGCAGACGGCGGCCATGCGCTTGACCAGAGCATTCATCAGGCGCTCCTTCCGGGGGGTACGGACGCGTGCATCCTTACCCGAGGTGCCTTGCCCTGATCTGGTAGGAGGTGTCCAGATGCGGTCAGCTTCCGGACGCTGCACGGCGGTGGTTCGACGGCGGCGGTCCCGACGGCGAGGGCGTGGCCTACCGGGCCGGTGACCTAGTGAGCTCGCGACCTATGGGCCCCGTGACTGCCGGGCCCGCAACTCCACCGGCCGGGTTCACAGAGGGGTTCCGCGTCCAGCCTGGGAGCCGTCAGTGTTCGGCGGTGGCGGTGTAGGTGGTGGCGTAGTAGTCGCAGAGGTCGGTGAGGGGGCAGGTGTCGCAGCGGGGGCGGCGCGACTGGCAGATGGTGCGGCCGTGGACGATCAGGGCGATGTGGAGTTCGTGCCGGATCTCCGGAGGGACGCGGGGGGCCAGGAGCCGGTGCGCCTTCTCGGCGGTGGTGCCGGGCGGGATCCAGCCGAGCCGGCCGGTGACGCGGTGGACGTGGGTGTCGACGGGGAAGGCGGGGCGTCCCATCGAGAAGACCAGCACGCAGGCGGCCGTCTTGGGGCCGACGCCGGGCAGTGAGGTGAGGTAGGACTCCACGGCCTGGTCGTCGAGGCCGTCCAGGCGGCCGAGGTCGATGCGGCCCTCCCGTTCCTCGATGACGGCCAGGATGTGCTGGATGCGCCGGGCCTTCTGGTCGGCGATGCCGCCGCACCTGATCGCGTCGGCGACCTCGTCGACGGGGGCGTCGGCGGCCTGCTCCCAGCTCGGGAAGCGGGTCTTCAACGTGGCGAAGGCCCGCTCGGAGTTGCGGTCGGAGGTGGCCTGCGAGAGCACGGTGGCCACCACCTGGTCGACGACGGGCAGCGCCTTGCCCGGGACGAAGGGCCCCTGCCGGGCGCGCAGCCGGCGGCGCACCTCTTCGATGGTCTCGCGATCGGCCTCGGTCATCTCCCGCCTTCCTCCTCTGCCGTCATCTGCTGCACTGATCGTCTGCCGTTACCCGCTGCCCTGATCATGACGACACATGTGGTGAGTGGTGGCGTGATAGTCGAATCGTCCAGGTGGTTCGCCGGTTCGACCATTCCTGTGACCTCCGACCTGGGCTCATAGTTACCTCACCTGAACGGACGCACCTCGGTGAAGTCCAGGAAGTCAGGTCGATCGTTCCCCTTGGAGGCCCGATGGCGCAACGGACCCGACCGGCGGCGGCGACGCCTCCGCGACCGTCGGCCCGCTGGGCGCGGAGGTGAACGCCGTCCCGCCGGGGCCGTCGGATCGTCTATCTGGTACCTGTGAAAGCCCATGTTACGTGCGGTGACGTGATCAATAGCGTCATCGATATGTGGCGGTAATCCGCCACGGCAAACAGTCGGACGGCATCGTGATGGAGAACCTCGTGACCGACGAAGTACGTCCCGGCCCCGCGACGGGTCCGGGTGCGGTGAGCGCCTGGGTCCGTGTCACGGACACGGGGGTGCGGCTGACCGTCGCGTGCGACGGCGAGGTGGTCCTTGACGGGATCCCGCTGGGGTTCTCGCTGGACGGCGTCGAGTTCGGCCTCAACCCCGAACCGGCGGGCGTCGTGGAGCGCACGGTCCGCGACCGGTTCCGCGCCCGCTCGGGCAAGGCGGTGGGCGAGCACCACTACGAGCACCACGAGACCGTCCGCACCTTCCGCGAGGCCGGCGTCGAGTGGCAGGTGATCCTGCGGACCGGGCCCGACGGCGTCGCCGTCCGCTACGCGTTGCCCGCCCTGGACGGCACCGCCCTGCTGACCGGCGACCGCACCGCCGTCACGCTGCCGGCCGGGGCGAGGAGCTGGGTGCTGGACTACCAGACCTGGTACGAGACGCCCCGCTTCGGGGCCGCCACCGCCGAGCTGCCGAGCGGCGCCTACGGGTTCCCTTTCCTGGCCCGGCTCGACGCCACCAGGCACGTGCTGGTCACCGAGTCCGGCATCGACGGCCGGTTCTCCGGCGCGCACGCCGAGGTGGGAGAGCCCGGGGCGGCCGGCGAGCGGACGCTGCGCTTCGCGCCGGCCGACGAGGCCGTCGAGGTCACCCGAGGCCTGGTGACGCCGTGGCGGGTCTTCCTGGCGGGGACGCTGTCCCGGCTGGTGTCCTCGCTGTTCGTGGACGAGCTGGCGCCGTCCGCCGCGCCCGAGCTGGAAGAGGCCACGTGGGTGCGGCCGGGCCGCGCGGCCTGGTCGTGGTGGTCGGACTTCTACTCCGGTGCGCAGCTGGAGAAGCAGAAGCACTTCGTCGACGTCGCCGCGAGCCTCGGCTGGGAGCACC
Organism: Sphaerisporangium sp. NPDC005288; assembly: GCF_040607475.1. Lineage (NCBI taxonomy): Bacteria > Bacillati > Actinomycetota > Actinomycetes > Streptosporangiales > Streptosporangiaceae > Sphaerisporangium > Sphaerisporangium sp. NPDC005288. Next base: position 92,210 of record NZ_JBEXGT010000002.1, read on the forward strand.
TGCTGATCGACTGCGGGTGGGAGGAGACCTGGGTCCCCGAGATCGTCGCCTACGCGAGCCGCCGGGGCGTCCAGGTGCACCTGTGGACCATCTGGCGTGACCTCAACAGCCCCGAGGACCTGCGCAGGCTCGCGCTCTGGCGGTCGTGGGGCGTCGCCGGCATCAAGGTCGACTTCATGGAGTCGGAGTCCAAGGACCGCTACCGCTGGTACGACACGATCCTCGCCGAGACCGCCCGCCTGGGCCTGATGGTCAACTTCCACGGCTCGGTCATCCCGCGCGGCTGGGGACGCGCGTTCCCCCAGGTGATCGGGTACGAGGCGATCCGCGGCGCCGAGTACTACGTGTTCTTCGAGAACCAGGCGCTCACCGCCGCGCACAACGTGATCCAGCCGTTCACCCGCAACGTCGTCGGCGGCATGGACGCCACCCCGGTCGCCTTCGGCGCGGCGAACCGCACGACGAGCGACGGCCACGAACTCGGGCTCTCGGTGGCGTTCGAGTGCGGGATCACGCACTTCGCCGACCATGTCGACGCCTACACGTCCCGGCCGCTCGCGGCCCGGTTCCTGGCGGAGCTCGCGCCGTGGTGGGAGGAGACGGCGCTGCTGACCGGCGACCCCGACGGCCACGCGGTCGTCGCCCGCCGGTCCGGCGACCGCTGGTTCGTGGGAGGCATCGCCACAGGGGAGGCGCGCGTCCTGCGCGTGCCGTTCGACCGCCTCAGGGTGGGGGCGGACGCCCAGGTGTGGCTCGTCGCCGACGCGTCGCCCGCGACCGGCGAGGTGCCGGCCACCGGGCTGGCGGAGACCACCACGACCGCGGGCGACGGCATCGACGTGGAGGTCGCCCGTGACGGCGGCTTCGTCGCCATCGTCGCCCCGGCCGGAAGCCCGCTGTTCCGGGCCGTGCCGTGCCCCGTGCAGTCCCCGCCCGCCGTGCACCCGGCCGTCGCCGAGGTCGGGCCGGACGGCACCGCGACGATCACGACCGAGGCCGGTGCCCGGCTCCGCCTTCCGCCCGGCTGGACGGCCCACCGCGACGGCGAGGACGGTCGGACATCCGGCCGTGACGGCGAGGACGGTCGGACGGCCCACCGCGACGGCGAGGGTGGTCGGATACTCGGTCGCGACGGCGAGGACGGAAGGACGGCCCACCGCGACGGCGCGGAAGGGTGGGTGGTTCGCCCCGATCGTTCGCTGGCACCGGGCCGTCTCGGGGTCGTGACGGTCGAGAGGGACGGCGACGGCGACGGCGGCGTTCCGGTCGTCGCGCACGCGCGGGTCGTGCGCCCGCTGACGCCCGGCGACCACGCGCTGTCCGACCTGCCGATGATCGCCTTCGTCAACGACGACGGCCCCGTCGAACGCGACCAGTCCAACGGCGCGGGCAACCCCGGAGACGGGCGGCCCATGCGCGTGGCCGGCGAGGGCTTCGCGCGCGGCCTGGGCACGGCGCCGTACTCCGAGGCGCGCTTCCACCTCGGCGGGCACGCCGATGCCTTCACCGGCGCCGTCGGCGTGGACGACGAGTCGACCGGCGTCGCCCGGGTCGGCGTCCTCGGCGACGGCCGCGAGCTGTTCACCGCCATCGTCGAGGCGGGCAAGCCCGTCACGGCGTTCACCGTGGACGTCCGGGGCGTCCAGACCCTTTGCCTGCGCAGCGAGACGGCGACGCCGGACGACACCGGTGTCCACGTCGACTGGGTCGACACGACCCTGCGCGTCGCATCCACCAGCCGATGAAACCGCGCCGGTCACGACGACCGGGGCACAGCACGATCAGAGGAACACCATGAAACGCAAGTGGATGGCCGCCGCGGCGATGGCCGCGGCGGCGACGGTCCTGACCGCCTGTTCGGGCGGGTCCGGCGGCGCGTCGACCTCGTCATCGACGGAGAAGGTCACGCTGACCTACGCCAACTGGAGCGAGGACCAGTCGCCCGCGATGAAGCAGATCGCGGCCGAGTTCGAGAAGGCCAACCCCACCATCACCGTCAAGATCCAGACGCTGCCGTGGACGGAGTACTGGTCGACGCTCCAGGTCGGCGCCGCGGGCGGCACCGCGCCGGACGCGTTCTGGATGCTCGCCGACCACTTCCGCGAGTACGCCAAGGGCGGCCAGCTCCTCGACCTGTCCGGCACGGTGAAGTCGGCCGGCATCGACATGAGCGTCTACCCCAAGGCCGTCTCGGACTCCTACACCCTGGACGGCAAGGTCTTCGCGCTGCCCAAGGACTTCGACACCAACGGCATCTGGTACAACAAGGCGCTGTTCGACGCGGCCAAGGTCGCCCACCCCGACGACACCTGGACCTGGCAGGACGTGCAGGACGCCGCCAAGAAGCTCACCGACAAGGCCAAGGGCGTGTGGGGCATCGCGGCGCCGATCGACGCGCAGGGCGGCTTCTACAACACGATGCTGCAGGCCGGCGCGCAGATCGTCGATCCGGAGGGCACCGCCTCGGACTTCGCGAGCCCGGCCGGCGTCGCCGGCCTGAAGTTCTGGGCCGACCTGCAGGCGGCGGGCGTGTCGCCGACCCTGCAGCAGCTCTCGGACACCGAGGCCGTCTCGATGTTCGAGAACCAGAAGGTCGCCATGTACTTCTCCGGCGCGTACTGGGCCTTCCGCCTGCACAACAACCCCGACCTGAAGGGCAAGGTCGACGTCGCGCCGCTGCCGCAGGGCGTCAAGCGCGCCACCGTCACCAGCGGCATCGGCAACGCCGGGTACGCGGGGTCCAAGCACCCCGAGGAGCTGAAGAAGTTCCTGGCCTTCCTCGGCGGCACGAAGGCGGCCGAGATCCAGGCGGCCACCGGGACGGTGCTCCCCGCCTACAAGGGCACCCAGCAGCCGTGGCTCGACGCGATGCCCGAGTTCAACCTGAAGGTCTTCATCGACGCCATCGACTACAGCGTCCCGCTGCCGGTCGCCGGCAACGCCTCGGAGTGGCAGGGCCTGGCCGCGCAGTACCTGACCCCCGCGTGGAACGGCGACAAGCCGGTGCAGCAGGCGGCCAAGGAGTACCAGGACGCCGTGGACAAGGTGCTCGCGAAGCAATGACGTCCGTCAAGACTGTGACATCGACACCCGTGCGGCGGCCGGCCGGTCGCCGCACGGGCGTCGGCGAGCCCGGCGGCTGGTGGGCGTTCGCCTTCATCGCCCCGGCGGTGCTGGGCCTGGCCGCCCTTTATCTGTGGCCGTTCCTGTCCACCGTGATCAAGAGCTTCCAGGACGTGCCGGCGTTCGGGCCGGCGACGTTCGTGGGGCTCGGCAACTACACCGAGCTGCTCGGCGACCTGGAGTTCTGGAAGGCGTTCGGCAACTCCGCCCTCTACACCGCGATCATCCTGCTCGGCATCCCGCTCGCCGTCGTGCTCGCCGCGCTGATCGAGCAGGTCGGGCGGGGGCGGGCGGTGTACCGCGTGCTGTTCTTCCTGCCGGTGGTGACGCTCCCGGTGGCCATCGGCATGGTATGGCGGTTCATCTACAACGGCGACTTCGGGCTGCTGAACACCGCGCTGTCGTGGTTCGGCGTCGAGGGCCGGTTCTGGGTCGCCGACCCCCGGTACACCATCTGGGCGTTCGGCGCGGTCGGCATCTGGATGAGCCTCGGCATCAACATGATCATCCTGGGCGCCGGGCTGCAGGCCATCCCGAAGGACCTCTACGAGGCCTCGGCCCTGGACGGCGCCGGGCGCGTGCGGCAGTTCCGCCACATCACCGTGCCGCTGCTCACCCCGAGCATCTTCTTCGTCACGATCCTCAGCGTGATCGCCGCCCTGCAGATGTTCGACCTGATCTTCGTGATGCTGCGCGGGGTGAACAACACCGCCCTGGCCGACTCCAAGACGATCGTGTACCTGTTCTACGAGAAGGCGTTCGTCCAGTTCCACCAGGGCTATGGCGCCGCCATCGCGGTCGTGCTGCTCATCGTGATCATGATCGCCACGGCCCTGCAGTTCCGCCTCCAGAGATCGTGGGTGTTCTATGGCTGAGTCCGCCGCCCGCTCCGGGCCGGGCCGCCGCCGGCGCGGGGGAGCGGCCTCCACCTGGACGATCCATGCCGTGCTCATCGTCGCGGCCGTCGTCATGGTGGTGCCGTTCGCCTGGCAGATCCTCACCGTGTTCAAGACCACCGCCGAGGCGACCAGGATCCCGCCGACCGTCCTGCCGGACGCCTTCTCGCTGCGCTCGTTCGGGACGTTCTTCTCCACCGTGCCGTTCTGGTCGATGTTCGGCGTGTCGGCCGGCGCGCTGGTGCTGCGGGTCGCGGGCCAGCTCGCGGTGGCCTCGCTCGCCGGGTACGCCTTCGCCCGCATCCGCTTCCGGGGGCGCGAGCCGCTGTTCGGGCTGTTCATCCTCATGCTGATGGTGCCGAGCCAGCTGTTCCTGATCGGCCAGTACGACCTGGTCCGCGGCCTGAATCTGCTGGACACCCTGCCGGCGCTCGCCATCCCCGGCCTGTTCTCGGCGTTCGGCACCTTCCTGATGCGCCAGGCGTTCCGCACGATGCCCAAGGACTACGAGGAGGCGGCCCGGCTCGACGGCGCCAACACCTTCCAGGTGTTCTGGCACGTCATGCTGCCGATGGCCAGGCCCACGCTGGCCGCGCTCGCCGTGCTGACCGGCCTGTACTCGTGGAACGACCTGCTGTGGCCGCTCATCGTCTCGCCCTCGGGGGAGAACCGGCCGCTGCCGGTGGGCCTCGCGGGACTGCAGGGACAGTTCGGCACGGACTACCCGACGCTGATGGCCGGGGCGTTCGTGTGCTCGATACCGCTCGTGATCGTCTTCCTGGTGCTGCAACGGCAGTTCTTCGCCGGCATCGCGAGCAGCGGACTCAAGGGATGACGGGGGAGTACGCCCAGTGAACGACGACACCCGCACGCCGATCCACCTGCGAGCCGGGGGCACCGGCCTGGTCGTCGCCGTCGACGGCGGCCGGCTTCCGCGCATCCTGCACTGGGGGCCGGACCTCGGCCCGCTCAGCGGCGACGTGCTGGCCGACCTGAGCAGGGCCGCGCTTCCCGCCATCGGCGACAGCGCGGTGACCTATCCGCAGCCCGTGCCGGTGCTTCCGCAGCTCGCCGAGGGCTGGCTCGGACGTCCCGGGCTCACCGGCGACGACGACGGCCGCCGCTGGGCGCCGAAGTTCCGGGACGCGGCCTACCACTTGGACGGCGAGGCGGACGGCGGGCCGCTGCTGCGCTGCACCGCGCACGACCCTGAGTACGGCCTCACCGCCGAGATCGAGATCCAGGTGCTCGCCGCGAGCGGCCTGGTCCGGCAGCGGGCCCGCCTCAGGAACGACGCCGCGGCGCCGTACCGGGTCGGGCACCTCGAACTGTCCCTTCCCGTCCCGTCCGAGGCGACGGAGATCCTCGACCTGACCGGGCGGTGGGCGCTGGAGCGCGTGCCGCAGCGCCGCCCATTCCACGTCGGCGAGTGGGTCCGGGCCTCCCGAGGGGGCAAGCCCGGGCTGGAGCACACGACGCTGCTGGTCGCCGGCGAGGAGGGCTTCGGGTTCCGGCACGGCCAGGTGTGGGCGACGCATCTCGCCTGGAGCGGCGACCAGGTGCTCGCCGCCGAGCGGACGCCCGCGGGCACCAGACACCTGGCGGCGGGGGAGATCCTGCTCGCCGGCGAGGTGGTGCTCGGGCAGGGCGAGTGGTACCGGACCCCGTGGCAGTACGGGTCGTGGGGCACGGGGCTGGACGAGCTCGCCGCGCGGTTCCACCGGCACCTGCGGTCGCGGTCCGGGCACCCCCGCTCACCACGGCCGGTCGTGCTCAACACCTGGGAGGCGGTCTACTTCCGGCACGACCTTCCGACCCTGGCGGCGCTCGCCGAACGCGGAGCCGAGATCGGCGCCGAGCGGTTCGTGCTGGACGACGGCTGGTTCCTCGGCCGCCGGGACGACACCAGCTCGCTGGGCGACTGGACGGTCGACCCGCGGGTGTGGCCGGACGGCCTGGAACCGCTCGCCGCCCGGGTCCGCGAACTGGGCATGGACTTCGGCCTCTGGTTCGAGCCCGAGATGGTCAACCTGGACTCCGAGCTGGCCCGCGAGCACCCGGAATGGGTCTTCGACGCCGGGCACGGGCCCGGCCTGCCCTCCCGGCACCAGCATGTCCTGGACCTCGGCCACCCGGGCGCCTACGCCCACGTGCTGGAGCGGATGAGCGCGCTGGTGGCGGCCCTCGGCATCGCCTACATCAAGTGGGACCACAACCGGTACCTGCTCGACGCCGGGCACGGCCCGGACGGCAGGCCGGGCGTGCGGCGGCAGGTGGAGCAGGTCTACCGGCTGATGGCCGAGCTCAAGGCCGCCCACCCCGGTCTGGAGATCGAGTCGTGCGCCAGCGGCGGCGGGCGCGTGGACCTCGGCGTCCTTGAGTTCGCCGACCGCGTCTGGCCGAGCGACTGCAACGACCCGCACGAACGGCTGGAGATCCAGCGCTGGACGGGCCTGCTGGTGCCACCGGAGATGCAGGGCACCCACATCGGCGCCGAGGAGTCGCACACCACCCACCGCGCCCACCCGCTGGACTACCGGGCGGAGAAGGCGCTGTGGGGACATCTCGGCATCGAGGTGAACCTGCTCACCGCCGACGACGCGACCCGCGCGGGGCTCGCCCGCTGGGTCGCCTTCCACAAGGAGCACCGGAGCCTGCTGCACTCGGGTCAGGTGGTGCACGCCGACCTGCCCGACCCGGCCCTCCGGCTGGAGGGCGTCGTCGCGGCCGACCGGGGCGAGGCGCTGTACGCGTTCAGCGTCGTCGCCCGGCCCGCGACCTGGCCGCCGGGCCGCGTCCGGCTGCCCGGGCTGGACGACGACCGGTTCTACACCGTGCGGGCGGTGTACCCGGGGGAGCCGCCCGCGGCGGGCGCCGTGCTCCCGCCCTGGCAGCGCGAGGGGGTCACCATGCCCGGCCGGGTGCTGCGGCTGGCCGGCGTCGAGGCGCCCTCGCTGGACGTCGACCGGTCGGTGCTGCTGCGCGTGACCGGCGCCTGAACGGCCGTGACCGGCGCCCTCGGGACGGACCCGCGCCGGGGTCTGGCCGGCCGGGGGACGGACCCGCGTCCCCGGGCCGGCCGGCTGTGACGGCAGGGGGCCGGGACGCGCCCGCGTCCGGGGCGTCAGCCCTTGGCGCGGTTGCGGTACTCCGTCGGGCTGGCCTCGTGCAGCCGCTTGAAGTGGCGGGAGAAGTAGAACGGGTCGTGGTAGCCCACCTCGCGGGCGATCGCGGCGACCGTCGCGTCCGTCGTGTCCAGCAGGTTGCGCGCCTGGGCCATGCGGAGCGCCGTGTGGTGGGCCAGCACGCCGCCGCCGGTCGCGCGGCGGAACAGCGCGCTCAGGTGGGAGGGGGAGACGCCGACCAGTGACGCCAGGTCGGCGACCCGGACGGTGCCGTCAAGCCGTTCGGCCAGGTAGGCCATGGCCCGCTGCAAAGGGTCGCCGGGCGCCGGCATGACCCGGTCGGCCGCGATCTGCGTGAGGAGCTTCCACGCCGCGCCCGCGGCGCCCATCAGGCTGGCCGGCGAGTGGTCGCGTTCGAGGACGGTGACGATCTCGTCGAGCAGGGCGATCGCCCGGTCCAGCCGCCGGATGGGGATCACCGGCCTGGACGCGCTCACGCCGATCTCCCCGACCAGCTCGGCGAGATCGCCGCCCCGAAGATGACACCACCAGATCGTCCAGGGTGCCTCGGAAGACGCGCCGTAGGAGTGCGGGGCGCCGCGCGGGATGATCAGGGCCGCGCTCGGCCCGACGCGGTGCTGGGCGCCGCCCACGTCCGCCCACCCCGCGCCCGCCGCGCACAGGATGAGGACGGTCTCCTCGGTGCCGTTCGGCCTCCTCATCAGGTGGTCGGTCGCGTTGGGGTAGTAGCCGCAGTCGGTGACCTGAAGGCGTCTGGTCACCGGGCGCGCCTGCGCCTCCGCGGTGACGCGGCGCGGGACTACGGTCAGCCGCTGGTTGCGGAACCCCTCCTGGATCGGCATCGGCTCAGTATGGCATGGACCATCGGATTGTCCAGGCAGTGCCGTACATCCGCCATTCCCCGCGGCCCTCGCCGCCGGTTGACTGGTGGCGCCGGCCACCCGAGACACGTGCCCGGCCGATCACGGAGGCCGTCCAGCCGGGCGGGCTCCTCACGACCTGGGGGATGGAGATCATGGGACGGGGATTACTGGCCGGGAAGGTCGCCGTGGTGACCGGCGCGGCCTCCGGGATCGGCGCCGCGGTCGTGGACCGCTTCCTGTGCGAGGGCGCGCGGGTGATCGCGGTCGACGTGGCCGACCAGGGCCCGGACCGGCCAGGGGTGCTGCCGATCACCGGCGACGTCGCCGACTCCGCGGCCTGGCGGCGGGTCGCCGAGGCGGCGCGCGAGGAGTTCGGCCGGCTGGACGTGCTGCACAGCAACGCCAGCGTGGTGGTGCGCGCCCCCGCCCACGAACTGGCCGAGAGCGACTGGGACCGGCAGATCGCGGTCAACCTCAAGGCGGCCTACCTGGCGATCGGCGCCTGCGTCGGCCTCCTGCGCGACGCGCGCGGCGCGGTGGTGCTCAGCTCCTCCGTGCACGCCATCGCGGGCCTGCCGTCCCACCCCGCCTACGCGGCGGCCAAGGGCGGCCTGGTGTCGCTGGGCCGCCAGCTCGCCGTGGAGTACGGCCCCGAGGTGCGGGTCAACACCGTGCTTCCCGGGCCGATCCTCACCCCCGCCTGGGACGGCATCGGGCAGGAGGACCGCCGCCGCAGCGCCGCCGGCACGGCCGCCGCCCGCTTCGGCCGGCCCGAGGAGGTCGCGGCCGCGGTGACCTTCCTCGCCTGCGAGGAGAGCTCGTATGTGACAGGAGCGTGCCTCGTCGTCGACGGCGGCTGGAGCGCGGTCAAGGACTCGGCGTGACCGGCCGGTACGCCCCGGCTCGGCGGTACGACGCGGCCCGGTGGTACGACGCGGCCCGGTGGTACGACGCGGCCCGGTGGTACGACGCGGCCGGCGGGGGTGCGGCGGCCGGCCGGGATGTGCCGACCGGCGGGAATGCCGTGACCGCCGGCGACGGCGTGGCCGGCCGGGGACGGAGGGCGCGATGAGGATCACCGGCGTCGAGACCTTCCTCGTGCCGCCGCGGTGGCTCTTCTGCCGGGTGCAGACCGACGAAGGAGTGGCCGGCTGGGGCGAGCCGGTCGTGGAGGGACGCGCGGAGGTGGTCCGCGCGGCCGTGCACGTGCTCGCCGAGTACCTCCTCGGCCGCGACCCGCTGCGCGTCGAGGACCACTGGCAGGTCATGTCCAAGGGCGGCTTCTACCGGGGCGGCCCGGTGCTCTCCAGCGCCCTCGCCGGGCTCGACCAGGCCCTGTGGGACATCGCCGGCAAGGTGCACGACGCTCCCGTCCACGTGCTGCTCGGCGGCCCGGTGCGCTCCCGGGTGCGCATGTACGCCTGGGTCGGCGGCGACGAGCCGGCCGAGCTCGCCGACGGCATCGCCGCCCGCGTCGAGGCCGGATTCACCGCGGTCAAGATGAACGCCGCCGGCCGGACGTCCCCGATCCCGACGGCCGCCGAGGTCGCCGGCATCGTCGACCGCGTGGCGCTGGCCAGGGAACTGCTCGGCCCGCACCGCGACGTCGCCGTCGACTTCCACGGCCGCTTCACCGCGGCCGGCGCGCGGCGCGTCCTGCCGCTCATCGCGCCGTTCCACCCGCTGTTCGCCGAAGAGCCGGTGCTGCCCGACCGGCCGCACGTGCTGCGCGAGGTGGTGGGCGCGAGCGGCGTCCCGATCGCCACCGGGGAACGGCTGTACTCGCGCTGGGACTTCCGGCCGGTGCTGGAGGCGGGGGTCGCCGTGGTGCAGCCCGACCTGTCGCACGCGGGCGGCATCTCCGAGACCCGCAGGATCGCCTCCCTCGCCGAGGTGTGGGACGCCCAGCTCGCCCCGCACTGCCCGCTCGGCCCGCTGGCGCTGGCCGCCAGCCTCCAGGTGGCCTTCGCCACCCCGAACTTCCTCATCCAGGAGCACTCGATCGGCATCCACTACGACCAGGGCGACGACCTGCTCGGCTACGTGCTCGACCCGGAGGTGTTCCGCTTCACCGACGGCCACGCCGCCCGTCCCACCGGGCCGGGACTCGGCGTGGAGATCGACGAGGCGGCCGTGCGGCGCGCGGACCAGCGTGGGCACGCCTGGCGTAATCCCGTCTGGCGGCACGAGGACGGGGCGTTCGCGGAATGGTGACGACGCTCCGGATCCCCCTGCACCCCCGTTTCGACCTGGCGCGCGGCGGCAGGTGGACCTCGCTCGCCGGCGGCGGGCGCGAGTGGCTGTGGTCGCGCCCGGACCCGGCCCGCGCGGACGTGGCCCCCGGCGCGGAGTTCGTCGACGCCGGAGGCGTGGAGGAGTGCCTTCCCACGGTGCGCGGCCTGCCCGACCACGGCGACGCGTGGAGCCGGCCCTGGGAGGGCACGGCGGCGCGGGCCCGCGTGCGCGGCGCCGGCTACGAGCTGCTGCGCCGGGTCACCGAGGAGGCCGGGGCGGTGATCGCCGAGTACCGGCTGTCGGCCGACCCCGGGTACGCCTTCGTCTGGACGGCCCACGCGCTGCTCGACGTCGGCGAGGACGCGCGGCTGGTCGCTCCCGCGGACACCGTGACCAGGGTGTACCCCGAGGCCGCCGGCATGCTCCGGCGTCCGTGGCCGGCGGGTGCTCCCTACGTCGAGGGGCGCTGGCCCGCTCCGCTGGGCCTGCCGCTCGACCGGTTCGGCCCGTGCGACGGCACCGCGGCGGGCGCGGTGCTGCGCTGCGCCGCCGTCCGGGTGACCGACGGAGCCGACGCGCTGCTGCTGCGGCTGGAGGCGCCCGGCGGGGTGCCGGTGTCCACCGCGCTGTGGCGTAACCTCGGCGGGTTCCCCGCCCGCGCGCCGTACCGCAGCATCGGCGTGGAACCCATGCTCGGCGCGGTCTTCGACCTGGACGAGGCCGGGCCGGGGGACGCGGCGGTGGTCCCGCCGTCCGGCGAACTGACCTGGCGGCTGGTCGTGGCCGCGGAACGGATGAGCGATGCCTGAATCACCCGCTGAATCACCCGCTGAATCCCCCTTGGACGGGGCGCGCGAGGCGCGTTTCCTGTCGACGCTGGCCGGACGGCGCCTGGTGGCGATCGTCCGTGGCCGGGACGCCGGCGCGGCGCTGCGCACGGTGCTCACCCTGGTGGAGGAGGGCGTCGAGCTGGTGGAGGTGTCGCTGGTCACCGCCGGCGCGCTGGAGGTCCTCCGCCGTGCGCGCACGGCTCTCGGCGAGGCGGCGGAGCTCGGCGCGGGGACGGTCCTGTCGGCCGCCGACGCCGACGCGGCCGCCGAGGCGGGCGCGTCCTACCTGGTCACCCCGGCCGTCTCCGCGTCCGTCGCGCGGGGCCGGTCCCTCGGCCTGCCGGTCCTCGCGGGCGCGTTCACCCCCACCGAGGTCGTGGCCGCGCTCGGCGCGGGAGCCGTCGCCGTGAAGCTGTTCCCCGCCTCGCTGGGCGGCGAGCGCTACCTGCGCGCGTTGCGCGACCCGTTCCCCGAAGTCGCGTTCGTGCCGGTGGGCGGGGTGGACGCCGCCGCCGCGGCCGGGTACCTGCGGGCCGGGGCGGTCGCGGTCGGCGTCGGCTCGCCGCTGGTGGGCGACGCCGCCGACGGCGGAAGCCTCACCGAGCTCAGGGCACGCGTCCGCGCCTTCAGGGACGCGCTGTGATCGACGTGGCCACCTTCGACGAGACGATCAGGGACGCGCTGTGATCGACGTGGCCACCTTCGGCGAGACGATGGCGTCCCTGCGGGCGCGCGACCCGATCCGGCTCGGCGGCGCCATGCGGCTGTCGGTCGCCGGCGCCGAGTCCACCGTCGCGATCGGCCTGGCCCGGCTCGGCCACCGCGTCCGGTGGACCGGCCTGGTCGGCGAGGACGAGACCGGCGAACTGGTGCTGCGCACGCTGCGGGCCGAGGGCGTCGAGGTGTCCCACGCGCGCTCCGACCCCCGCGGGCCCACCGGGCTGATGCTGCTGGAGCGGCGCGTCGGGGAGTTGACCCGGGTGATCTACCACCGGGCCGGCTCGGCGGCCTCCTTCCTGCGGCCCGAGGACGTGCTGCCCGCGCTCGACCCGCCGCCCACGATCGTGCACGTCACCGGCATCACGCCCGCCCTCGGCCCCGGCCCGGCGGCGGCCGTGCGCGCGGCGGTGGAGTGCGGCGCGCGGGTCTGCCTGGACGTCAACCACCGCTCCCGCCTCTGGGGACGAGAGGAGGCGGCGCGGGCGCTCCGGCCGCTGGCCCCCCGGCTGTCGATCGCCGTCGCCTCGGAGGACGAGCTGGAACTGCTCGCCCCGCCGCAGGCGCTGACGGAGGCGGAACGGGTGGCGGCGCTGCTCGAGGCAGGCGTGGCGGAGGTCGTCGTCAAGCGGGGCGCCGAGGGCGCCAGCGCCTACACCGCGGCCGGGACGGCGCACCGGCCCGCCCGTCCGGTGCGGGTCGCCGACGTCGTGGGCGCCGGGGACGCGTTCGTCGCCGGCTACCTGTCGGCCGTGCTGGACGGCCTGGACCTGGCCGGCCGTCTGGACCGGGCCACGACCACCGCGGCCTTCGCCGTCGGCTCCCCGGGCGACTGGGAAGGACTCCCCGCGCGGGGAGAGCTGGACCTGCTCGCCGCCCCGCCCGGCGCCACCCTGAGGTGAGCGGGCCACCGCCGCGCCCGATGCCTGTGGCGTGCGGCGGCGGCGTGCGGCGGCGGTTACGCTGGCGGCCCCGGAGGGGTCACCGGGCGGTGGCCGAGAGCGCGAGGAGGACAGGTGACGGCTTCGGCAGGGCGGACGGCCATCGTGACAGGAGCGGCCCGCGGCATCGGGGCGGCGGTGGCGCGGCGGCTGGCGGCGGCGGGATCGCCGGTGGCGGTGGTCGACCTCGTGGAGTCGGACGCGCGCGGGACGGCCGAGCAGATCGAGAGCGCGGGCGGCCGGGCGATCGCCGTCGGCGCCGACGTCGCCGACGCCGGGCAGGCGGCCGAGGCCGTGCGCCGCGTGGCGGCCGAGCTCGGGCCGCCCGCGGTGCTGGTGAACAACGCGGGCGTCACCCGGGACAACCTGCTGTTCAAGATGACCGAGGAGGACTGGGACCAGGTCGTCGACGTGAGCCTGCGCGGGTCGTTCCTGATGAGCCGGGCGGCGCAGCGGCACATGGTCGAGGCCGGGTGGGGACGCATCGTCAACGTGTCGTCGACCTCCGCCCTGGGCAACCGCGGGCAGGCCAACTACGCCGCGGCCAAGGCCGGGCTGCAGGGGTTCACCAAGACGCTGGCCATCGAGCTCGGCCGGTTCGGCGTGACGGTCAACGCGGTCGCGCCCGGCTTCATCGTCACCGACATGACCCGGGCCACCGCCGCGCGGGTCGGTCAGTCGTTCGAGGAGTTCAGCGCGGCCCGGGTCGCGCAGATCCCGGTCGGCCGGGCGGGACGGCCCGAAGACGTCGCGGCGGTCGTCGCCTTCCTGGTGGGCGAGGACGCCGGATTCGTCAGCGGGCAGGTCGTCTACGTGGCGGGCGGCCCCCGCGGCTGATCCGCCGGACGATCCTGAGCGGCCGACCTGCCGGACGAGCCTGAGCGGCCGACCCGCCGGACGAGCCTGAACGGGTGGTCCGCCGGCCGGTCCCGCGCGGAGGGTCCCCGCGCGGCCGGTCCGTGCCCGTGCGCGGCGGGAGCGCCGCCCTCCGGGGAGGGCGGCGCTCCGTGTTACCGGGTGGGGGGGCTGCTACCCGGTGACCAGGGTGAGGCCATAGGCGGAGAGGACTTCGTTGACCGGCTGGAAGAACGTGGTGCCGCCGGAGCTGCAGTTTCCGGACCCGCCCGAGGTCATGCCCTGGGCCTGGCTGCCGGAGATGAAGGAGCCGCCGGAGTCACCGGGCTCGGCGCAGACGTTGGTGCGGGTGACCTCGCCGACCGTGCCCTGAGAGTAGGTGACGCTGGTGTTGCGCTGCAGGACGGTGCCGCAGTGCCAGCCGGTGGTGGAGCCGGACCGGCAGATGGAGGAGCCGACGCCGGCGACGCTGGAGCCGGTGACGGTCACGTTGCCGTATGCCACCTGCGAGGTGGGCGTCCAGTTGCTGTTCACCGCGATGTAGGAGTAGTCGCTGCCCGGGAACACCGAGCCCTGGAAGGTGCCCTGCGCGACCCGGTTGTAGCCGGCGGTGCTGTTGCCGGCCCGGCCGCAGTGGCCGGCGCTGACGAAGCCGGGCGTGCTGCCCTTGCGCACCGAGAAGCCGATCGAGCAGCGGGCCGAGCTGTTGATGTAGTAGGCCTCGCCGCCCCGCAGGTTGTAGAACGTCTGGGGCTGCTCGCTGGACTGCTCGACCCGCACCAGGGACGCGTCCACGCCGCTGGCGGCGATGAAGGCCTGGGCCTCGGCCGGCTGCGACGACTGGACGACCACGCTGTTGGTGGGCACGTCCACGAACCACACCGGGGTCGACTCGTGCGCCTGCGTGGCGGCGGTCCTGTCCAGGGCGGCCTTGGCCGCGTCGAGGGTCGCGAGGCTGTGCGCGACCAGCTTGCCCCGCACGCCGGTGCCCTGGATGCCGTTGAGCGCGGCGGCGTCGGTGGTGGCGACCGTCAGGGTCGAGGAGGTGGGCCCGCTGAGCCAGGAACCGGCGTAACCGGCGCCGAGCTTGTCGGTGTACGACTTCTCGACGCCCATGAACCGGGCCTCGTTGAGAAGGCGGGATTCGGCCTGCTCCTTGCTGATGCCGAGGTCGCGGGTCATCGCGTCGATCATCGCGGGGGCGGGCTTGGGGCTCGCGGCGGCCGGTGCGCGTTCGGCGACGGCCGGGGCTGCCATGAGGGTGAGGACACTGATTGCTAGAGCGCATCCGGCGGTGACCGTGCGTCTGCGGAGCATGGGCTCTCTCCTCGGTGTTTGGGGGGTGTCGTCACCGTAACTGCGCTCACGCCAGGCGCGGAGCTATCGTTTGGTCCCTATCGCCGCGTTATGGAAGCGCGCACGGATGACGGATCGTGCCGTATCGCCGCTCGGGGAGGCGTGGCCACGGGTCAGGGGATCATGCCGAACCTCGGGTTGGCGGCCAGCCAGTCGGTGTAGCGGTCGTTGCGCCGGACGGCCTCGGCGTGCGCGTCCCTGGCGTGGTCGGTGACCAGGGGGGCCGTGCGGGCGGCCAGGGAGTCGGAGTGCCATCCCAGCAGGTGCCTCCAGCGCAGCGGGGTCCCGGCGACGGGCATCATGACCAGCCCGGCGCTCAGCTCGAACGTCGCCTGGCACAGGGCCACGGCCTTGCCCGCCTTGACCAGGTGCAGGCAGGTGGAGACGTCGGTCTCGTACATGTGCCGGGGGACGAACCCGGCGCGGGCGCACGCCCCGGCGAAGCAGTCGGCGAAGCAGCCATCCCCCGGCGCGACGGCCCAGCCCTCGCCGGCGAGCCCGGACAGCTCCACCTCCTTGTCGCCGGCCAGCGGATGGTCTTCGGGTAAGAGGACGAACACCGGGTCGGTGCCGACGACGGCCCAGGTCATGGCCTCGGCGGCCGGTGGTGCCGACTCCCCGCAGGTGCCGATGAGGGCGAAGTCCAGCCGTCCGGCGCCGACCAGGGTGGTCAGCTCCCGCGCCGACCAGGACGTGCGGGTGCTGATGGGGGTGGAGGGATGGGCGCCGGTGAGGCGTTCGACCAGGCCGCCGAGGATCGGCCCGTGGGTGGCGCCGATGCGGAAGCCCGCGATGCCGGTGTAGGTGTTGGCGAAGCGCACCGCCTCTTCCTGCAGTTCCCGCACGGCGGGCAGCAGGACGCGGGCCCGGGTCAGGACGAGTTCGCCGAGGGGGGTCGGCCGGGCGCCGTTGCGGTCGCGTTCGAAGAGGGCGCCTCCGAGCGTGCGCTCGATCCGTTTGAGCTGCGCGGTGAGCGACGGCTGAGCCAGTCCTAGCTGGGTGGCCGCCTTGGTGACGCTCCCTGCCTCGGCGACCGCGCGCACGATCTTGAGGTGACGGAGCTCCAGATCCATACCGGGAACGTACGGCCGGGATGTTATGCCCGCAATGCCGATATGTCACCAAATCTGACTGCAATTTGTAGGATCATGCTGATCGCGCCGCTGAGCTGCGATGATGCTGGGCGAGGTCGCCGAAAAAAGGCGAGTCATCCTCGCCCTGCTCTGTCAAGAAGTGTGAACGGCGGCTCGGCGGCCGGTGCGGCGCGGAGGAACCGGGGCGGCGGCCGCCGGTCGCCCGTTCCGCCCCACCCCAGGTAGAACACGTTTCTATCAATTTGGCGGGCGAGTGAGTGACGGAAGACACACGCAGCACTACGATCGCGGACAACATACGCGCTATTGGACAAACGGTCCGAGTATCCGGCTGTCGGTTAACCCCGGAGGATTTTGATGCGACGCATCACTGGAGTCGTTCTCATCGCGATCGGGGCGTTCCTCATCACGCTGGCGCCGCTCATCCGCTTCTACGCGGCCGGGAAGCTGGTCGCGGCGCCCGCCGACTACTACGGGGTCTCCGAGCTGCGCGCCGACGACGCGCAGTACTTCAGCATCGCCAAGGTGAAGGTGCTCAACGCCAGCCTCGACATCACGGTGACCACGCGCGGCGACGTGGCCGAGGCCAAGGGCGACCGGGTGGTGTGGGACGAGTTCACCGCCGTCAACGACGTCACCAACGGGCAGCCGAACATCCAGATGGACCAGCGGCGCAGCGCCTTCAACAAGTACACGGGGGAGGGCGTCGACTGCTGCGGCGCCAACGTGGACAAGGAGCCGGTCCAGATGACCGGCCAGATCTACCTGTTCCCGTTCGGCACCGAGAAGAAGACCTACAAGGTCTTCAACTCCTCGGCCAAGCAATCCTTCGACGCCGCGTTCGTCGGCGAGGACACCGTCAACGGCCTGCAGGTGTACAAGTTCGAGCAGAAGGTCCCGCCGACCAAGATCGCCACGCTGACCGCGCCCGCCTCGGCGATCGGCATGGACCAGACCGGTGACGTGCAGGTCGACCGCTTCTACGACGGCGTCGTCACCTACTGGGTCGAGCCGGTCAGCGGGTCCCCGGTGAAGCAGGAGCAGCAGCGTCACGAGGTCCTCAAGACCAAGGACGGTGTGGAGCGCTCGGTCGCCCTGGTCGCCACGGCGAAGATGACCCCCGAGACCGTCGACAGGCTGGTCAAGGGCGCCATCGACGGCAAGGACCAGATCACCCTGCTCAAGACCACCGTGCCCCTGGTGATGCTGGTCGTCGGCCTGGTGGTCGTGGTCCTCGGCGTCGTCCTGCTGGTGGCGAGCCGCTCCCGCCGCCGGTCCGCAGGCGCGTAGCCCGCAGCGAACTGGCCACGCGCACACCGAGCGCGGCTCCAGCGGTGAGGTGCCCGCGTGCTCGCACCGAGCGTGGCTTCCACGATGAGGTGGCCGCGTGCTGGCACCGGGCGTGGCTTCGGTGGTGAGGTGGCCGCGTAAGCGCACCGGGCGCGGCTCTCCTCCCGTCATGTGCTGGAGGTGGTCGGCGCCGGGTCGGTGGGTCGTGGCGCGGCGATGGCGGCGCCGTTCACGGTGCCCGGCCGGTCGACGGTCGCGGACGGCTCCGCCTTCCCGGTCAATAGGCGTGGACGGCGCCGCCCGCCCGATCTTTCGGCAAGTCCGGGCGTGGTGAGCCAAGCGCGTGGAACATGTTCTCGTAGCGGGCCGACGCCGTGATCATCCGTGCGCCACGGGGCCCTCGCGTGCGATCACGACCTCTTGTTAGAACGCGTTGCAGTTTCCGCCGTGCCGGTCGTACATTCGAGCCATGCGGACACGTGTCACCGACATGTTCGGGATCGAGCTGCCGATCTTCGCCTTCAGCCACTGCCGGGACGTCGTCGCCGCGGTCAGCCGCGCCGGCGGCATGGGTGTGCTCGGGGCCCTCTACTTCACCCCGGAAGAGCTCGAGATGGAGCTCAAGTGGATCGACGACCACGTCGACGGCAAGCCGTACGGCGTGGACGTGGTCATGCCCGCCTCCTACGCCGGAGCCGACCTCGGCGTCGACTCGCCGGAGGACCTGGTGGCCAGGCTGCAGGGGATGATCCCCGACGGCCACCGGGCGTTCGTCGAGAACCTGCTCGCCCAGCACGGCGTCCCGCCGCTCTCCGGCGACGCCGAGGCCGGACGGGTGCTGCTCGGCTGGACCGACGCCACCGCCCGGCCCCAGGTCGAGACGGCGCTCAAGCACCCGATCGCGTTGCTGGCCAACGCGCTCGGCCCGCCGCCCAAGGACGTCGTGGACCTCGCCCACGCCAAGGGCGTCAAGGTCGCCGCGCTCGCCTCGACCCCGCGCCACGCGATCAAGCAGGTCGAGGTCGGCGTGGACGTCGTGGTCGCCCAGGGCACCGAGGCCGGCGGGCACACCGGCGAGATCTCCACGATGGTGCTGATCCCGCAGGTCGTCGACGCCGTGGACGTTCCCGTCCTGGCCGCGGGCGGCATCGGGTCGGGCCGCCAGATGGCCGCGGGCATCGCGCTCGGCGCCGAGGGCGTCTGGACCGGATCGCTGTGGCTGACCGTCGAGGAGGCCGACACCCCCGAACTGGCCCGGCAGAAGATCCTCGCGGCCACCTCGCGCGACACCGTGCGGTCCCGCTCCTGGACGGGCAAGCCCGCGCGGCTGCTCAAGAACGAGTGGACCGACGCCTGGGAGTCGGCGGAGTCGCCGGGAACGCTGCCGATGCCGCTGCAGTTCATGCTGATCTCCGGCGCCCTGCGCCGCATCGGCAATTCCGACGCAGGCGAGCTGGCCACCTTCCCCGCCGGGCAGATCATCGGCGCGATGAACCAGGTGAAGTCCGCCAAGGACGTGGTGTTCGACCTCGTCGAGGAGTACGTCGAGGCCGTCGAACGCCTGGGACGCCTCACCGGCGACTGACCCGGGTCGAGCGCCGAGGCCCCTCGCGGGCGACCGGCCCGGGCCGCACCCCTCCGGGCCGCACCCCTCCGGGCCGCACCTCTCCGCGCAGAACCTCTCCGCGCCCGCATCCTTCCGCGCCCCCATCCCCGTGCGCGCCGTTCCACCCGGCCCGGCCTCCCGGGCGGGTGGCGGCCGTGCGGTTTACTGGGCGGAAGGCGAGCGGAGGGGTGGAAGCGGATGCCGGAGGCGATGGACGCGCCCGAGATCATGGGCAACGTCCCCGGGGCGTACGCCCTGGGCGTGTTCCGCGAGCGGCACCCCATCCTGGTGCGGCAGGTCAGGGAGGCGCTGCCCTACACTCCCGACCGGCTGCGCGCCCTCGACGCGCTGCTCGACGAGGTCGTCCGCGACGTCATGGAGCCGCTCGACGACCCCGACGGCCCCGACGGCACGGCCCACGACCACGCCGCCTGGGCCGCGTGGGGGCGCGGCAAGATCGGCCGGCGCTGGGTGGACGTGCCGTTCCTGTGGGCCGAGAGCTACTTCTACCGCAAGCTGCTGGAGGCCACCGGCTACTTCGGGGACGGCCCGTGGCGCGGCGTCGACCCCTTCGGCCCGGCCAAGCAGGCCGAGCTGCACAGCACGGCGGTCGACGACGAGCTGGCCGCGCTCGACCACGCCGCCACGCTGCCCGAGCACGAGCGGGCCGCCGGGGTGCTGCTGGGGTCGCTGTGGGGCAACCGCGCCGACCTGTCGCACGCGATCACCGCGACGGGCGGGCCCGGGCCGGTGGGCGAGCTGGTCGTGGACGACGGCGCGCTGCTGTGGTCGCTGCTGCGCGACCGGGCGCCGGGCAAGGTCTGCGTGCTCGCCGACAACGCCGGGCGCGAGCTGCTGCCCGACCTGGTGCTGATCGACCACCTGCTCGACCGGGGGCTCGCCGCCGAGGTGGTCCTGCACGTCAAGCCGCAGCCGTACTTCGTCTCCGACGCCACGCCGGCCGACGTGGCGGCGTCCCTGCGGCGGCTGGCCGGCGCCCCCGGGCAGGCGGGCAAGACCGGCGAAAGACTCTGGCGGGCGATGGGCGCGGGACGCCTCGCGCTGCGCGCCCACCCCTTCTCCTGCGCGCCGCTGCCCTACAGCGACATGCCGGACGACCTGCGCGAGGAGTTCGCCTCGGCCGCTCTCACCATCACCAAGGGCGACCTCAACTACCGCAGGCTGGTCGGCGACCGGTTCTGGCCGTCGGCCACCCCCTTCGCGGCCGTCACCTCCTACTTCCCCGGGCCGGTCGTCGCGCTGCGCACCCTGAAGTCCGACGTGCTCGTCGGCGTGGACGAGGCGGTGTCGGCCGCCCTGGACGCCTCCGGGCGCTCGTGGCGCACCTCGGGCACCCACGCGACCATCCAGGGCCGCCCCTGACGTCGCCGGCGCTCCCGGCGGCCCCTGGCCCGCGGGTACGGCCGCCGCCGTCGGGGCCGGTCATCGGGGCCGGTGGCTATTCGCCGCGGTAGACGGCGGGGCGTTTGTCGCGGAAGGCGCGTGAGCCTTCCTTGGCGTCCTGGGAGCCGATGACCGGCCAGCCGATGGCGTCGGAGACCTTCAGGGCCTCCGGCTCGGGCATGCCGAGCGTGTCGCGGTAGGCGCGCAGGATGGCCTGCACGGCGAGCGGGCCGCAGGCGGCGACCTGGTCGGCGATCTCCCGCGCGGCCGTCAGCGCCTGGCCGTCCGGGACGACCCGGTTGACCAGGCCCATCGTCAGCGCCTCCTGGGCGGTGACGGGCCTGCCGGTCAGCAGGATGTCCATGGCGAAGGCGTAGGGGATCTGCCGCGGCAGCCGGACGGCGCTGCCGCCCATGGGGAACAGCGCCCGCCTGGCCTCGAACAGGCCCAGCGTGGCCGACTCGCCCACCACGCGCAGGTCGGTGCCGACGAGCAGTTCGGTGCCGCCCGCGACGGCGTACCCCTCGACCGCGCAGACGATCGGCTTGGCGGGCAGCGCGTCGCCGTCGCGCAGCAGGCCCTTCCAGTGCACGTCGGGGATCTCCTGGGCGCGCCGGGCCACCCGCTCGTCGGCGGGCGGCGCGCCCATCGCCTTGAGGTCGGCGCCGGCGCAGAAGGTGCCGTTCGCGCCGGTCAGGATGCCCACCCGGACCTCCGGCTCGGCGGAGATGTAGGCCCACGCGTCGGCGAGCCCGACCAGCATGTCGGTGGACAGGGCGTTCCTGGCCTCCGGGCGGTCCATCGTGACGATGACGACGTGGCCGTCCCGCTCGACCCGGCAGTGCTGGGTGCTGATGGGCAGGAGCTCCATGGAGGACACCTTCCTGGGCTGAGCGGTCCTATCAAGCGCTTGTTCGACGCGGCCGTCCGGGGTTAGTCTGCCGCTGCGAACTAGAACAGATTCTTGTTCGTGAACCTGCCGTAACGCCAGGGTTGTCGGGAAACCGAGAACGTGCTTCACTTCGGCGCATCCGGGAAGGTACGGCGCAACCGGACAAGGGAGTTCCCATGGGCTCGCTAGGCTTCTGGAGGCTCGCGCAGGCCGATCCCGGCTGGATCGCCGCCGTGGACCCCGACGGCACGCCACACCCCGCCGGCGAGCTGCTCGCCCGCGCGAACCGGTTGGTCCACGCCCTTCGCGGCCTCGGGCTGCGGGCCGGGGACGGCGTGTGCGGCCTGGTGCCCAACGGCGCCGACGGCCTCACGCTCTACCTGGCCGCGCTCCAGGCGGGCTGGTACTACACGCCGATCAACTGGCACCTGACCGGGCCCGAGATCGCCTACATCGTCGCCGACAGCGAGGCCAAGGCGCTGTTCGTCCACGAGCGCTACGCCAAGGAGGGGTCCCGGGGCGCCGAGGCCATCGACGCCGGCCGCCGGTTCTCCTTCGGGCGCATCGACGGCTTCCGCACGGTGGACGACCTCACCGCCGGGTACCCGGACGCGCCGCCGCCGGACCGCACCGCGGGCGCGACCATGCACTACACCTCCGGGACGACCGGCAGGCCCAAGGGCGTCCGCCGTCCGCTCAGCGGCCTGGACCCCGACGACGGCGCCGAGCTGATGACGTTCCTGCTCTCGCTGTTCGGCATCACGCCCGGCCCGCCGAACGCGCACCTGGTGACCTCGCCGAACTACCACACCGCGGTCACGCAGTTCGGCGGCACGGCCCTGCACATGGGGCACACGCTCGTCTACATGGACAAGTGGGACGCCGAGGAGATGCTGCGGCTGTGCGAGAAGCACCGCGTCACCAACTCGCACATGGTGCCGACCCACTTCAAGCGGCTGCTCGCCCTGCCCGACGAGGTCAGGAACCGCTACGACCTGTCCTCGCTGAAGTGGATGATCCACGCGGCCGCGCCCTGTCCCGTCCCGGTCAAATGGGCCATGCTCGACTGGTGGGGCGACTGCGTCTACGAGTACTACGCGGCCACCGAGGGCGGCGGCACCATCGCCACCCCCGAGGCGTGGAAGAAGCATCCCGGCACGGTCGGCTCGGCCTGGCCGATCAGCGAACTGCTCATCGTGGACGACGACCTGCGCCCGGTCCCCACCGGCACCCCGGGCACCGTCTACATGAAGATGGCCGGGGTCCGCTTCGAGTACAAGGGCGACCCTGACAAGACCGAGGCGGGCCGCCTGCGCGACCACTTCACCGTGGGGGACATCGGCTACCTGGACGAAGAGGGTTTCCTGTACCTCTGCGACCGCAAGGCCGACGTCATCATCTCGGCCGGCGCCAACATCTACCCGGCGGAGATCGAGAACGAGATGATGGTCCATCCCAAGGTCGCCGACGTGGCCGTCTTCGGCATCCCCGACGACGAGTGGGGCGAGCAGATCAAGGCCGTCGTCGAGCCGGCGGCGGGCGTCGCGCCGGGGCCCGAGCTGGCCGAGGAGATCCTGCGCTCGCTGGAGGGCCGGCTGGCCCGCATGAAGTGGCCGCGCACCATCGACTTCATCGCCGAGATGCCGCGCGAGCCGAACGGCAAGCTCCTCAAACGCAAGCTCCGCGACCCGTACTGGGAGGGCCGAGACCGTGCCATCTGAAGGGCCCCTCCCCGGGAAGCCCGAGACCGCGACGCCCGGGACCGCGCATCCCGGGGGCCTGCCGCCCCTGCAGAGCCCGGTGGCACCGCCGGTGCCGCTGGTCGCCGAGCACGTGCTGGAGTTCCCCGGCGGGTACACCCGCACCACCGGCCCGGTGATCGGCCGCTTTCTCACCGAGCTGCGCGACGGGCGCATCGTCGGCGTGCGCACCGCCGACGGCCGCGTCCTGGTGCCGCCGCTGGAGTACGACCCGGCGACCGGCGAAGCGGTGACCGAGGAGTACGTCCAGGTCGGCCCGGCGGGCACCGTCCAGAGCTGGGCCTGGGTGGGCACGCCCCGCAAGGGGCACCCCCTCGACCGGCCGTTCGCCTGGGCCCTGGTCAAGCTGGACGGCGCGGACACCGCGCTGGTGCACGCCGTCGACGCCGGCACGGCCAAGGCCATGCGCCCCGGGCTGCGCGTACGGCCCCGGTTCCGGCCGGATGGCGAGCGCGCCGGCCACATCACCGACATCGCCTGCTTCGTGCCCGAGGTCACCACGATCACCGCGCACGTCCGCAGCGAGTACCGCGTGCAGCCCGGCCGCTCGCTGACCCGCTTCCTCGAGGGCGTGCGGGACGGGATCTTCATCGCCGGGCGCTGCGCCCGCTGCGACAAGGTCTACGTGCCCTACCGCACCTCCTGCCCCGAGTGCGGCTCGACCATCGCCGAGGAGGTCGTGCTGCCCGGCACCGGCACCGTCACCACCTTCGCCATCAACAACCTGCCCGACCCCCGCGCCCCGCAGGTGCCGTTCGTGTCGGCCTACATCCTGCTCGACGGCGCCGACGTCCCCATGATCGCGCTGATGGGCGACGTCCCTGCCCACGAGGTGCGGCAGGGCATGCGGGTGAAGGCCGTCTGGGTGCCCCCCGAGGAGCGCACCATGTCGATGAGCAACATCAGGTGGTTCGCCCCCACGGGCGAGCCGGACGTCCGGCTGTGAGGGGAAGGTCCGCGTGCGTGAGGTGGCGGTCATCGCGTTCGCCCAGACGAGGCACACCGGTGAGGACCAGGGCCTCAACGAGCCCGAGCTCATCGGGCCCGTCATCCAGGAGGTCAAGGAGCGCACCGGCCTGACGCGGTTCGGCTTCACCTGCTCGGGAAGCTGCGACTACCTGGCCGGGGCGCCGTTCTCGTTCGTGTCCGCGCTGGACGCCATCGGCGCCTGGCCGCCCATCTCCGAGAGCCACGTCGAGATGGACGCCGCCTGGGCCCTGTACGAGGCGTGGGTGCGACTGCAGCACGGCGACGTCGACTCGGCGCTGGTCTACGGCTACGGCAAGACCTCCATGGGCGACCTGCGCGAGATCATGACGCTCCAGCTCGACCCCTACTACCTGGCGCCGCTCGGGCTCGACCAGGTCTCCTACGCCGCACTCCAGGCGGACGCGGTCGGCGCCACGCCCGCCGAACTGCGCGAGATCGTCCGGCGCAGCCGCGCCGACGGCCGGGCCAACCCGTACGCGCTCGACCTGCCCGACCCCGGTGACTCCGGTGGTCCCGGTGACGACGAGTACGACGTGCGGCCGCTGCGCGCGAGCGACATCGCGCCCATCACCGACGGCGCGGCGGCGATCGTCCTGGCCGCCGGAGACCTCGCCAAGCAACTCGGGAAACGCCCCGCGTGGATCACCGGCATCGCCCACCGCGCCGAGCCGCACTACCTCGGCATGCGCGACCTCGCCCGGTCCGTCTCGGCCGCCGACGCGGCCCGGGCCGCGGGCGTCGGCAAGGGACCCGTCGAGGTGGCCGAGCTGCACGCCCAGTTCAGCCACGAGGAGGTCATCCTGCGCGAGGCGCTCGGGCTGCCGCCCGGCACGGTCGTCAACCCCTCCGGCGGCCCGCTCGCCGCCAACCCCGTCATGGCGACCGGGCTCATCCGCATCGGCGAGGCCGCGCGGCGCGTCATGGACGGCGCCGCGAGCCGCGCCGTCGCCCACGCCGCCTCCGGGCCGTGCCTCCAGCAGAACCTCGTCACCGTCCTGGAGGCCTGACCATGGGAAACCGCTGCGCCGTCATCGGGGTCGGCCAGACCAAGTACCAGACCAAACGCCGCGACGTCTCCATCGCCGGCCTGGTCCGCGAGGCCGCGCTGCGCGCCCTAGAGGACGCCGGGCTGACCTTCAAGGACATCGACGCCGTCGTCATCGGCAAGGCGCCCGACCTGTTCGAGGGCGTCATGATGCCCGAGGCCTACCTCGCCGACGCGCTCGGCGCCGCGGGCAAGCCGGTCACCCGCGTCCACACCGCGGGGAGCGTCGGCGGCTCGACCGCGCTGGTCGGCGCCTCGCTCGTCCAGGGCGGCGTGCACGACCGCGTGCTCGTGGTCGCCTTCGAGAAGCAGTCGGAGTCCAACGCCACCTGGGCGCTGTCCACCCACCTGCCGTTCACCGCGTCCTTGGTCGTCGGCGCCGGGGGGTACTTCGCGCCGCACATCCGCGAGTACATACGCCGTTCGGGCGCCCCCGACCACATCGGCACGCTCGTCGCCGTCAAGGACCGGCTCAACGCGCTCAAGAACCCCTACGCGCACCTGAGGATCCCGGGCATCGACCGGCGGATGGTGGAGTCCACGCCGATGCTGTGGGAGCCGATCCGCTACCTGGATACCTGCCCGTCCTCCGACGGGGCCTGCGCCATGGTGCTGGCCGCCGAGGACAAGGTGACCGGCACCCCGGCGTGGATCCACGGCGGCGCCATGCGCTCCGAGCCGATCTTCCGCGCGGGCCGCGACACCGTGAACCCGCAGGGCGGCAAGGACTGCGCCGCCGACGTCTACCGCCAGGCCGGGATCACCGACCCGCTGCGCGAGATCGACGTCGCCGAGGTGTACGTGCCGTTCTCCTGGTACGAGCCGATGTGGCTGGAGAACCTCGGCTTCGCGGGGGAGGGCGAGGGGTGGAAGCTCACCGAGTCCGGCGCCACGGCGCTCTCCGGCCACATCCCCTGGAACGCCTCCGGGGGCGTGCTCAGCTCCAACCCCATCGGCGCGTCCGGGCTGATCCGCTTCGCCGAGGCGGCTCTGCAGGTCAGAGGCAAGGCGGGCGAGCACCAGGTCGAGGGGGCGCGCCGCGCGCTCGGCCACGCCTACGGGGGCGGCGCGCAGTTCTTCGCCATGTGGATCGTCGGAAGCGACAAGCCGTGAAAGGCGCTCCGCATGCCGGGGGATGAGCCGTGAGCCCGTTCGGGGCCACCATGGAGCGAGCACATCGGGGGGCAAGCAGTGAGGGCCGCCGGCGACCAGTTGTGAGGAGTCCCCGATGGAGTTCAACCACGCCGACCTGTTCGAGGGATTGGCCGACGCGATCGGGGACCGCGTGGCCGTCGTCTGCGGAGAGGCACGCCTGACCTACGCCGGGCTGGAGGCGCACGCCAACCGCCTCGCGCACTTCCTGATGGAACGCGGCGTCGGCCCGGGACGGCACGTCGGCATCCAGATGTACAACGGCGTCGAGTACATCGCCGCGCTGCTCGCCACGCTGAAGATCAGGGCGGTGCCGGTCAACGTCAACTACCGATACGTCGAGTCCGAGCTGCTGTACCTCTACACCGACTCCGACATCGTGGCGCTGCTGTACGACACCGAGTTCGACGACCGGGTGGCCGCCACCGCGCCGAAGTGCGCCAAGCTGGAGACGCTGGTGGCCGTCGGCGGCCGGTCGCGCGTCGAGGGCGCCGTGCCCTACGAGCAGGCCGTCATCGGCCGGCCGGACGGGCGGGAGGGCTTCCCCCGGCGGTCGGGCGAGGACCTCTACATCATCTACACCGGCGGGACGACGGGCATGCCCAAGGGCGTCATGTGGCGCACCAGGGACCTGTTCATGGCCTTCGGCGGCGGCAACCCCTACGGCGAGCCGCACAAGGAGCCGGGCCAGGTCATCGAGACGGCGGTGAGCTCCAACCCGATCATCATGATGCCCGCCGCGCCGCTGATGCACGGGGCGGCGCAGATGGCCACGTTCATCTCCTGGTGGATGGGCGCCACCGTCGTGTACACGCGCAAATTCGACGCCGCCGAGGTGCTGCGCGCCATCGAACGCGAGAGGGTCCTCACCGTCAACATCACCGGCGACGCCATGGCCCGGCCCCTGGCCGACGAGATCGCCGCCGGCGGCTACGACCTGGCGTCGCTGATGGTGCTCAGCTCGACCGGCGCCATCCTCACCGGCGCCGTGCGCGACCGGTTACAGGAACTGCTGCCCAACGTGATCATCATGGACAGCTTCGGCTCCACCGAGTCCGGCTA
Source organism: Sphaerisporangium sp. NPDC005288 (assembly GCF_040607475.1). Classification (NCBI taxonomy): domain Bacteria; kingdom Bacillati; phylum Actinomycetota; class Actinomycetes; order Streptosporangiales; family Streptosporangiaceae; genus Sphaerisporangium; species Sphaerisporangium sp. NPDC005288. Next base: position 119,467 of record NZ_JBEXGT010000002.1, read on the forward strand.
CACCGCCTCCGCCGTCGCCGGCTCCTCCCCGGAGTCGGGCCTGAAGTACAAGCCCAACGCCACCGCCACCCTCGCCGTCCTGAACGAGGACCTGCGCCCGGTCGTGCCGGGTTCGGGCGAGATGGGCACCGTCGCCAAGGCCGGCGACATCGCCTTCGGCTACTACAACGACCCGGACAAGACGGCGCGGACGTTCGTCACCGACGCCGCGGGCATCCGCTGGCTGCTCACCGGCGACCTGGCCCGCGTCGAGGAGGACGGCACCATCCTGGTCTTCGGGCGCGGCTCGCAGTGCATCAACACCGGCGGCGAGAAGGTCTTCCCCGAGGAGGTCGAGGCCGTGCTCAAGGGCCACCCCGCCGTCTTCGACGCCGTCGTCACCGGCGTCCCCGACGAACGGTGGGGCAGCCGCGTCGCCGCCGTCGTCGAACCCCGCGACGGCGCCCGGCTCACCGCCGAGGAACTCGACGCCCACTGCCGCGGGAAGCTGTCGGGCTACAAGGTGCCCCGCACGTACGCCTTCGTCGAGCACATGGTCCGCACCCCCGCCGGCAAGGCCGACTACCGCTGGGCCCGCCAGGTGGTCACCGAGACGTCGTAGTCACTCACCCACGTCCCCCGCCATGCCGCGTGGGACCACCCGCCACGTGCTGGTGGGGACCCGCCCGTCAGGGCGCGGCCGGGCCGAGGACGCCTTCGGCCAGCCGGGTCAGCGCGGCGATGATCCGCTCGGCCGGGTAGCCGTGCTCGTACCGCTGGTGCAGGTAGACCTCCGGGGCGAGCGGCGCGAGCAGGACGTCGACCAGCGGCTCGGGGTCCTCGGTGCCGGCCGCGACGAGCAGCACCCGCACGTGACTGCTCCAGAAGCGGTAGGAGCCCGGCGCGAAGCGCGACCGTCCCACTTCGGCGCCGAGCACCAGCGGAGCGTGCTCTTCCAGCAGGCCCACCATCGCCGCGTAGAAGGCGACCAGCCGTTCGGCCGGTGGGGCGCCGGGGCCCAGCGGCGGATCGCCGCGCAGGATGTGCTCCTGGAGCCGGCGCTCGTGCTCGTCGAGCAGCGCCAGGGCGAGGGAGGCCACATCGGGGTAGCGGCGGTAGAGCGTGGCGCGGCCCACCCCCGCCGCGCGGGCGACCGCCTCCATGGTGACCCCGCCGGCCGGTGGGGCGGCGAACAGCTCCGCGGCGGCGGCCAGGATGCGCCGGCGGTTGCGGGCCGCGTCCGCGCGTTCGGCGAACGTGCCGGACTGGCCCAGCACGGGAAGGTCAGCGGTGCTCACCCGGCCGGTCCCTTCCTCGAAGCGGCGCTCTCCGCCGGCAACGTTAGCAAACCCGCCGCGCCGCCTCCGCAAGTGGACGGCGTGTCCGGTTGTCCGGTACCGTGGTGACAATCGGACAAGGTGTCCACTTTTCCGGAGAGGAAGACGATGACCGGGCTCGCATCGACCGTCGTCGGCGCTCGCAAGGCAGGAGTGCGGCTGTCGCCACACGGCTGTGACGCCATCGAGCAGCCGGGCATGCCGCCACACCCCCGCGAACACCCGCGTACGACTCCCGCCGGCGGCCGGGAAGCGCCCGGCGAGGCGCCCGGCGAGGCGCCCGGCGAGGCGGAGGCGGCGTCCCGATGAGCTGGGTCTGGCTGGTGACGGCCGGCCTGCTGGAGGTCGCCTGGTCGCGGAGCATCAAGCCGACCGAGAACTTCACCCGGGTGCTCCCCACGGTGCTGTGCCTGGCGCTGGCGGTCGCGGCCGTCTACCCTCTCACCCTCGCGATGCGCACCATCCCGGCCGGAACCGCCTACGCCGTGTTCGTCGGCATCGGCGCCGTCGGCGCCATCGCGCTCGGTGTGATCGTCGACCACGACCCGCTCACCCCCGGGCGGCTGGCGGCGCTCGCCCTCATCGTCGCGGGCGTCATCCTCGCGCGCCTGGTCACCGCGGGCTAGCCTCGGTGATCTGGGTGATCTGGGTGATCCAGTCGATCCAGGTGATCGCGGTGATCTCCGGTGATCTGTCGGTGCGGCGGTGCATCGTCGGTACGGCGATGTCGATCCGGGGGTTCCCCGTTCGTCTGTGTACCGAGGCCAGCCCGAGGAGGACCGGCGCACGCCCTCGTGCGTCGCCGTCCGCGGGCATCTCGCCCAGCTCGCCCACACCGACGTTGAGGGAGTCTTCATGTCAGAACCGCGCACCTGGGTCACCGGCCTCGGGCTGGTCGAGTCGCCACGCTGGCACGACGGCCGCCTGTACTTCTCCGACTGGACGGCGCGCGAGGTGCTCGCGCTCGGCATGGACGGCGCGCACGAGGTGGTCGCGCGCGTCGACTCGCTTCCCTTGTGCACGGCCTTCGACCCCGACGGGCGCATGCTGATCGTCGACGCCGCGCGGGGGCTGCTGCTGCGCCTGGAGCAAGACGGCTCGCTCGTGACCCATGCCGACCTGTCCGGCCTCGCGCGCGGCTGGAACGACATCGTGATCGACGGCCGGGGCAACATCTACCTCAACCGCGTCGGCTTCGACATGCTCGCCGGAGCGGAGTTCGCCCCCGGGAACGTCGTGCACGTCGCCCCCGACGGCTCGGCGCGTCAGGTGGCCGACGGCATCGCCTTCCCCAACGGCATGACCGTGACCGGGGACGGCTCCACCCTGATCGTCGCCGACTCCTACGGCCACAAGCTGATGGCGTACGACATCGAGCCGGACGGCGGCCTTTCGGGCGCCAGGGTGTGGGCGGACCTCGGCGACGCCGCCCCCGACGGCATCTGCGCCGACGCGGAGGACGCCGTCTGGTACGCGGACGTGCCTCACCGGCGTTGCGTACGCGTGCGCGAGGGCGGGCAGGTCGCCGAGACCATCGAGCTCGACCGCGGCGCCTTCGCCTGCGAACTCGGCGGCCCGGACCGCTCGACGCTCTTCATCGTCGCGGCCGAATGGCGAGGCCTGCCAGACCTAGTCGCCCCCGGCACCGGCCGCGTCCTGTCGACCCAGGTGACCACCCCCGCCGCCGACCGGCCCTGACCTCCGAGCGACAAGCGCGCGGCTGAAGCACTCAAGCGGTCGGAGCCCGAGCGCCGATTGCGCGAAGCGGGCCGAGGCTCGGGCCATGCCTTGTGTGGCGTCGCCGCGTGGAAGGTCAGGCTTGCAGGGTGGGGTAGTCGATGTAGCCGGTGTCGTCGCCGCCGTAGTAGACGGCCGGGTCGGGGGTGGTGAAGGGGCCGCCGGCCTTGAGGCGGGCAGGGAGGTCGGGGTTGGCGATGAACAGGCCGCCGAAGGAGACCAGGTCGGCGACGCCCTCCTCGACCACCTTGATCTCCTCGGGAGGGGTGTGCCCGGTGCTCTTGACGTTGAGCACGAGGGGGCCGGAGAACAGCTCGCGCACCGTGGCGGTGAACGCGCGGTCGTGCTCGATGAGGTGCAGGTAGGCCAGGCCGGCCGGTTCCAGCTCCGCGAGCAGCGCCCGGTAGGTCGGCTCGGGGTCGGGGTGGGCGGCGGCCATGCCGTTGAACGGTACCTCCGGCGACAGGCGGATGGCGGTGCGCGAGGCGCCGATCTCGGCGGCGACCGCCCGGACCGTCTCCACGGCGAAGCGGATGCGGTTCTCGACGCCGCCGCCCCACTCGTCGGTACGGTGGTTGGTCCCCGGCGCCAGGAACTGGTGGATCAGGTAGCCGTTCGCGCCGTGCAGCTCGATCCCGTCGAAACCGGCCTCGATCGCGTTGCGGGCCGCCGCCGCGAAGTCGGCGATGGTCTGGCGTATCTCGCCGGAGGTCAGCGGGCGCGGGGTGACGAAGTCCTTCAGGCCCTCGGGGGTGAAGGCCTGGCCTTCCGCGGCGATCGCCGAGGGGCCGACCGGGACGAGCCCGTCCGGCAGCAGGTCGGGATGGCCGATGCGGCCGCTGTGCATGAGCTGGGCGAAGATCGTGCCGCCGGCGGCGTGCACGGAGTCGGTGACCTTCCGCCAGGCGGCGACCTGTTGCTCGCTGTGCAGGCCGGGCGTGTTCATGTAGCCCTGGCCGACCACCGAGGGCTGGGTGCCCTCGGTGACGATGAGCCCGGCCGTCGAGCGCTGGGTGTAGTACCGGACGGTGGAGCCGGTGGGAGAGTTGCCCGGCCCGAAGGCCCGGTTGCGCGTCATCGGCGCCATGACCAGCCGGTTCGCCAGCTTGAGGCCCGACAGGTCGATGGGATCGAAGGCGGTCGTCATGGGGGGACTCCTCGATGGCTATATGGCCGACCAAGTAATTACCCACAGTTCCTTGGTCGACCAAGCAACGGAATGAAGGCCACCTTAGTACATTCCTTGGCCGACCAAGTAATGGTCGGGAGATAAGCTTGCGCCATGACGTCGGAGGTGCCCGCCCACAGCGACAGGGCCTGTCACGGTCCTGAAGGCGGTGGCCCGGTCACCAGCACCCTGGCCAGGGTGTTCAGGCTGCACCGCATGGCGGCGGGCAAGGCTCTGAGGCAGACCCGCCTGTACCCCGGGCAAGAAATGCTGATGATGCATCTGTGGCGGGCCAGGGACGCCGTGCGGCAGTCCGAGCTGATCAAGCTGCTCGAACTCGACCAGTCGACGGTCACCAAGATGCTCCAGCGCCTGGAACAGGCCGGGCATGTCCGGCGCCGCCCCGATCCGGCCGACCGGCGGGCCGTGCTGGTCGAGGCCACCGACGCCAGCTGCGCGCTCAAGGCCGAGATCGAGGACGCCTGGTCCTCCCTGGAGGAGCGCACGCTCGCCGGGCTGGACGCCGCCGAGCGCGCCGCCCTCTCCCGGCTCCTGGCGAGGGTCGAGGCCAACCTCTGCCATGAGGCGGCGTACGGCGAAGGCGGCTGCGCCCTGCACACCGGCTGACCCTGGAGGTCAGGCCTTGCGGCCGGTGTCGCCGGAGAAGGCCGCCAGTGCGCCGAGGCCGATGTAGACCAGACCGCTGGCCACGTCCAGGCGGCGGGCGGCGATGGACGAGCGGCGCAGCCGGCCGGCGAGGGCGGCCGACAGCAGCGCGTAAGTGCCGTCGCTGGCCATGCCCAGGGCGATCCAGATCAGCCCGAGCAGGACGATCTGCGGCGCGACCGGACCGCGTCCCGGGTCCACGAACTGCGGCAGGAAGGCCAGGAAGAACAGCGCCGTCTTGGGGTTGAGCACGTTGACCACGAAGCCCTCGCCGAACATGCGTGAGCGCGAGACCGGCTCGGCCTCCTTGGCGAGCGCGCCGGTCCGGGCGAACAGTTTGCGCAGACCGAGGTAGAGCAGGTACGCGGCGCCGGCGTACTTCACCGCGGTGAACGCGGTGGCCGAGGCGGCGAGCAGCGCGCTGACGCCGAGCGCGGCGGCCACCACGTGGACGACCGAGCCCGCGTGGATGCCCGCGACCGACACCAGCCCGGCGGCCCTTCCCTGCGCCACGCTGCGGGTGACGATGTAGACGACGGCGGGTCCCGGGACGAGCAACAGGGCGAGCGTCGCCGCGGTGAAGACGGCGAGCGCGGTCATGGATGGCATGTCGCCGATGGTAGGAATCATCCCGCCCCCAGGTCCATCGATTTCCGTCCCCCGGGCCGCCTCAGGGAACGGCGTCGGCGAGGGCGGCCAGGAGGGCCGCGGTGGCCGGGGGCTCCGGCGGCTCACCGTAGGTGGCGGCGAAGACGTGCCTGGTGGAGCCGGGGATGGCGCTCGTCCGCACGTCCGGGTGGCGGTGGGCGGCCAGCGCCAGGCCGGGCAGCACGGTCACCCCGAGCCCGGCCGCGACCATCGCCTGAACGGCCACGTAGTCGTCGGTCGTGAAGGCGATCGAGGGTACGAAGCCGGCCGCGGCGCACAGCTCGAGCAGATGGCCGCGGCACCGGTCGCAGCCGCTGATCCACTTGGCGCCGGCGTACGCGGCCGGCGAGCCGTCCGCGGCGGTCCCGGGTGGGGTGACCAGGAAGCCGGGGTCGTCGAACAGCGCGGTCAGCCGGACGCCGTCCTCATCGGCCGGGGTGGGCGGGGGAGCGGTGGCGTACCGGAAGGTGACCGCCACGTCGACCTGGCCGGCGCGCAGCATGGCCAGGGCCTGCGGCGGCTCGGCCTCGACCAGGCGCAGGTCCAGCCCGGGATGCTCCCGGGACAGGCGTACGGCCGCGGCGGGCACGAACGTCCCGAGCGCGGAGGGGAACGCGGCCAGGCGTACGCGGCCCGCGCGCAGGCCGACGTGCGCCGCCAGCTCCGCCGAGGCGGAGTCGAGCCGTCCGATGATCTCGGCGGCGCGGTCGGCGAGGACCAGCCCCGCCTCGGTCAGCCTGATGCCCCGGCCCACCCGCTGGACCAGCCGAGCCCCCGTCTCGGCCTCCAGCCGGGCCAGGTGGTGGCTGACCGACGGCTGGGAGTAGTGCAGCTCGCGGGCGGCGGCCGTCACCGAGCCGTGCCGGGCGACGGCGTCCAGGACGCGGAGCCGCAGCATGTCGAGCATCCATCAACCATATCTATGGATCGTGCCGCGCATTGGCATTGGACCTATGAAAGCGCGCGGGACAGGGTGGTGCCCATGCCGATCGTGTCCTGTCCTCCGGCGCCGCCGTCGTTCACCGACGTCCTGCGCGCCGCCCGCGCCATCGCCCCGCACCTGCCGCCGACGCCGATGTGGTCCTACCCCGTGCTCGACGCGCACGTGGGCGCCGAGATCCACGTCAAGCACGAGAACGCCCAGCCGACGGGCGCGTTCAAGGTCCGCGGCGGGCTCAACCTGCTCGCCCACCTGCCGGCCGGCGCGGAGAAGGCCGGGGTGCTCACCTACTCCACCGGCAACCACGCCCAGTCGATCGCGTACGCGGCCCGGATCTCCGGGGTTCCCTGCACCGTCGTCATGCCGGAGAACCCGAATCCGGCCAAGGTGGCGGCGGTGGAGGCCCTCGGCGCGGCGGTCGAGATCCGCGGCGCCACGATGGTCGAGACCGGCGCCTACGCGCGAGCGCTCGCCGAGGAGCGCGGCGACCGGCTGATCAGCCCGGCCGGCGACCCGGACCTGATCGCGGGCGTCGGGACGCTCTACCTGGAGATGTTCACCCGGCAGCCGGACCTCGACGCCGTCTTCGTCCCGGTGGGCTCGGGCACCGGCGCCGCCGCGGCCTGCCTGGTCGCCCGCGCTGTCGCCCCGCGCTGTCGCGTGATCGCCGTGCAGTCGTCGCTGGCGCCCGCCGCCCACGACGCCTGGCGTTCCGGCGAGCCCGCCGGGCGGCCGGTCCAGACGGTGGCGGAAGGCCTGGCGACCGGCTCGTCCTTCGCCCTCCCGCAACAGCTGATGCGCGGGCTGGACGACTTCCTGCTCGTCCACGACGATGACCTGCGCGCCGCACAGCGCCTGCTGCTCACCAAGGCCCACACCCTGGCCGAACTGGCCGGTGCCGCAGCCCTGGCCGGGCTGCTCGCCGTCAGGGAACGGTTCACCGGGCGCAAGGTCGCCGTCGTCTGCACGGGCGCCAACGCCGGCCCGGCCGAGATCGAGCGGCTCCCGTCCTGAACCGGTGGTTCCAGAGGGGGCGCGTGCGCGTCGGTCGAGATCGACCGGCTCCCCTCCTGAACCGGTGGCTCAGGAGGGGGCGGCGTCCTCACCGGCCGCGGCGGACAGGAGCTCCGGCCGCAGCACCCGGGAGGCCCCGATGATCTCGATGCCGAGCAGGAAGCCCTGGGCGTCGAAGTCGAGGATGACGTCTCCGCGCAGGTCCTCGTCCTCCACGGGCACCTGGACCGAGGCCTCCCCCTCGTCGATGTGGTCGACCAGGTAGACGTACGCGACGTCGTTCTCCTGCTCGTATTCGATGCGCAACTGGCTCCTACTTCCTCTTCCAGAAGGTCGTGACGATCTTCCCGGTGTGCTTGTTGACGACGACCCCGATCTTGTTGCCTTCGTGGACGACCGTGTCGGACGTCCGGCCCGGCTTCTTCCTCCCCGTCGCGATCGCCTGCTGCACCATGTCGTCGCTGATGCCTCGCTGCCCCTGACGCTGCGAGGCGTGCCGGGAGGTGCCGCCCCCGCTCCCGCCCTTCTTCTTCCCCATCTTCATGATGAGGTCGTCGAGCGGGTTGCCGGCCTCGCGTCCCGGCACCCGGGCCGCGCCCCGCACGCCCAGGCGCCCGCCGGCGCCGGCCAGGGCGGGGGCGCCGCCCATCGGGCCGCGGGCGTTGCGCAGGATGCGTTCCAGGGGCTCGGTGACCTTGCGGGCGAGGCCGGGGGCGAGCACCCGGGCGCCGCCCTCGCCGGCCTCGCGCAGGATCCTCCCCATCGCGGCCCGCGTGGCGAGCACGGTGGCCGTGGCGGTGCCGAGAGCGAGCGGGCCGCCGGCGAGCATGCTGGTCGCGAGCTTGACCGTGGCGGCGGCGGCCTGCGAGATCACCGCGATCTTCGTGCCGGTGACGACGGTGGCCGTGCCGTCGAGCAGGACGGGCGCGTAGGAGCTCGCCCTCGTCGCCAGCCCGAGGTGGCCGGTGCCGCCGGTCTTCTCCCAGTGGCCCGCCAGTGCGGTCGCGGACGCGCCCTTGTAGTCGGCCCCGGTCGTGCGGACCACCTGGTCGGCGCCCTCGGAGGAGGCCGCCGACTGGGCGGTGAGCCGGCGCCAGGAGTCCGCCTCGTGGCGGATCTTGCTCTCGCTGATGTTGGGCCAGGGGACTCCGGCCATGTTGAGCATGCCGGAGGCCCAGGGCGGAAGCATCACGTCCATGTGACGCCCAGGTCCCCGTCCAGTCCGGCCATGTCGCCCACCAGGTCGTCCTCCGCGTACGAGACCCGCCCGCTCGCGGTGGAGAGCCCGTCCCCGGTGGCGGTGATCACCTGGCCCATGTGCGTGTAGGTGGCGAGCGCGGTGTTCTTGCACTCGGCGTAGGCCGAGATGAGCGGGCTCAGCAGCCCGTCGTCCCCCCATGACCGGGGGTCGTTCTCCAGCAGTCCCCGCACCGCCGACGCGTACTCTTCCCCGTGCGCCCGGAGGTGGGAGCCGGACGCCGAAAGAGCCCCGTGGGCCATGTCGAATCCCCGTTCCATGGTCGCAGGCTAGCCATGATCGGCCACGATTGCGCCACATTCCATTGCGAATCCCGACATCTGGCGTTTACGGCGGTCATTGGTACCGATCAGCGCCCTTCTCGCCGGTACCATCCTCACCAATGGCGCCGTCCCCGCGTTCCGGCGCCGGGTGAGGGAGCGTGTGGTGTCCGATGACCTCGAGCATCTGGAGCGGATCGTCCGCCAGACCGAGGAGGTGATGCGCGGCTTGCGCCAGGCGCAGGCCGCGATCGGGCGGGTCACCGGCGAGGGGGAGGGCGCGGGTGGCCTGGTGCGCGTCGTGTCCGACGGCAGGGGACGGCTCACCGACGTCCGGTTCGACCCGCGCGTCATGCGCCTTGACCCCGACGAGCTGGGCAGACAGGCGCTCAGGGCCGTCCAGGACGCGCAGCGGTCGGCCGTGCGCGCCTCGGAGGAGATCATCGAGCGCGCCCGCGAATCCGCCGAGGGGTTCCCCGAGCCGCTCGACGAGCGGTTCGTGCGGCGCCGGGTCGAACAGGTCGCCCGCGAGATCGAGTGACGGCGGGGGCGCCGGCAAGGAGTGATCGATGGACAGGCTGGACGCCGACCCCGCCAACTGGCGGGACGGCGAGCTGGAGAAGGACGCCGAGCGTGCCGCCCGCATCCTCGCGTGGGTGGAGGAGGGGCAGCACGAACTGGAGGCGATCACCGGGGAGGGCGAGGCCGCGGACGGCCAGATCAAGGTGGTCACGGGCTCCGACGGGCTGGTGCGGGACATCGCGATCACCCGGCGGGCCATGCGCCTGGACAGCGGGTCGCTGGCGGAGGAACTGCTGGCCGCCGTCCACCGTGCGCAGGACGACGCCGAGCGCAAGGGCCGGGAACTGCTCAACGAGGCGCTCGGAGAGGTGCTCCCGGCCGGCGCGTCCGACGTCGAGGCCATCGAGGAGCAGTACGCCCGCATCCTGGACTACTTCGACCGCCCCTGACCGGCCGGGATCCGGCACGACCGGCCACAACCCGGCGCGACCGGCCAGGACTCGGGACGACCGGTCAGGACTCGGGACGACCGGTCAGGACTCGGGACGACCTGCCGCGACCGGGTCGAAGGGCCCGGCCGCGGTCCGGCCCGGGAGCGCCCGGCCGATGGTCAGGCGCGGGTGAAGAAACGGCGCAGCACCGGCGCGACCCGCTCCGGGGCGCCGCGCCGGGCCGCGTTGCCCGACGCGCTGTGGCCGAGCCCGGGCAGCTCGGCCCGCTCGGCGTGCGGCAGCACCTTCGCCAGGGCATCGGCGGCCACCCGCATGTACGCAGGGCTCCTGCCGCCGACGAGCAGCAGGATCTCGGCGCGCGTGGCCCTGAGGTCCTCCAGCTCGCGGCTCTGCTCGGCGACCAGCCGGACGTCATGGCGCAGCGTCGGCGCGAGCGCGCGGAAGGGCACGTCGTCCGGCCCGGCGTCGCCGTCCTCGCGCGCCATCAGCTTGGTGGTGAGCGCCTCCAGCAGCCGGCGGGGGACGTAGTCGAACACCTTGGGCCCCATCTGCGTGCCCTTCATGCCGGTGACCAGCGCCGCCGCCGTCCTGCCCTCGGCCAGCTCCCGTTCGTGCCGCGCCAGCCAGGCCAGGGACGGCGAGCCGTCGATCGGCAGCGGCGGATCGAAGACGACGGCCCTGGTCACCGCCGGAACCGACCGCGCCGTGCGCAGGGCGACGACGCCGCCTGAGCTGACGCCGAACAGCAGCCGGGCGCCGGTCTCCTCCAGCAGGGCGGCGACGTCCGCCACCTCGGTGCGCAGGCCGTGCCCCTCGCGGTGCGGGCCGCTCAGCCCCCGCCCGCGACGGTCGGGCAGGTAGCAGGTGAAGTCGGAGGCGAGCGCCTGAGCCAGCTCGATGTGGCTGACGGAGGACTCCATGGCGCCGTGGAGCAGCACCAGGCCGGGACCGCGGCCGAGCCGCCGGTAGCCGATGGTGGTGCCGTCCGCTGAGGTCACCGAGCCGGTGGTCACGGTGGTCGTCGTCGGGCCGGTCGTTCTCGGGTTGGTCGTCGCGTCGGACATGGTCTCTCCCATGGTCGGCGCGGGACCGGAGGATCCGGTCCCGGCGCGTCTCGGTCGGCATGCGTGCGAACCGGCCCATGCGGGGGAGCCCAGCTATCCTTGCGGTTGCCACCTTGCGGCCGGGTTCCGTCGCCACGGGTCTCGGTTCGAGGTCGAGCCCGGCGGGGTGTTCCCGCACCCCGCCGGGCGTCATGGTCGTCAGTCGTGCGTCATTCGGTCGTGCGTCATTCGGTCGTGCGTCATTCGGTCGTGCGTCTTCTGGTCGTGCGTCATCGGTCCGGGTCCGCCGTGCTGCCCCTTTCGGCGATCTCGGCCAGGTCGGGCGGTATGCGGCCCGTCCGGTGATAGTCCCGCCACCCGGCCTGGCCGGGGAAGGAGCCGGCGGTCAGCTCCTCCAGCAGCGCGCTCACCCAGGCCGCCTCGGCCTCGCGGACGGCCAGCTCGTACTCGTCCTCGATGAGGAACAGCCGGGGGACGTCCTGGCGGTCGTGGTCCAGGGCCTCGCGCCGGGTGGCGGTCTCCTCCGCGAGCAGGCGCAGGCGCCGCCGCAGCAGCCCGGCCACCTCGTCGGGCGGCAGGCTCCCCATCACCGAGAGCCCGGCCTGGAAGCTCGACCACTCCGGCTCGGGATCGGACAGCAGCTCGCGGGTCCAGTCGCGCATCTCCTCCTGCCCGGCGTCGGTGATGCGGTAGACGGTGCGCTCGGGGCGGCCGCCCTGCCGGGTGCTCTCGACCGCCTCCAGGAAGCCGTGGCGTTCGAGATTGCGCACCACCGTGTAGAGCGAGCCCCATTTGACCCGCATGTCGTGGTCCTTGCCCCGCGCCCGGAGCATCGAGGCCATCTCGTAGGGGTGCATCGGCCGCTGCACGACGGTGCCCAGGATGGCGAGGGCCAAGAGATTGCCGACCTTGCGCCGCTTCGCCACCGCGTGACCCCTCCTCTATTCGTCTACGATTACTCGTTCACGAGCATACGGCGGCGGCTGTGCCGGTGACAAGACCCCTTCCGCCTGCGACCGTGTCCGGGGCGGGTCGTAAGCTCGCGGCATGAGCGGTTTCGAGATCGGCGCCGACGGTCCGCAGGTGATCGTCGTCGGGGTCGACGGCTCCGAGACCTCCATGCGCGGCACCGCCTACGCCTGGGGGCTCGCCCGCCGCCAGGGCTCTGAGCTGATCTTCGTCTACGTCGTGGTCACCAGCCCGATCACCTCGCTCATCCCCGACGCCTCCGTCAGCGCCATTCAGGCGCAGGAGGAGGCGGGCGCCGAACTGCGCGACCGGCTCGCCAAGGTGGCCGAGTCGATCCAGCCGCGGGTGCGCCACACCTTCCGCATCGAGCGCGGCGACGCCGCCTCGGTCCTGATCCGCGTCGCGAACGAGGTCAGGGCGGACGCCGTGGTCGTCGGCTCCTCGGCCCAGGCCGGCCACCGGCTGATGGGCTCGGTGGCCGTCCGCCTGGTCCGCGCCGGCCGCTGGCCGGTCACCGTCGTCCCCTGACCCGCGCCCCGGCCCGTGCCCCGACGTGTGCCCCGACCCGCGGCCGTACTCGCGCCTTCGGCCCGGGCCGGTGATCCACGTCTCTGACCCGCGCCCGTGATCCTCGGCGAGCCGTTCGCTGAACGTTTCAAGCCGTTCACACATGTGAAACAGATCCCAAGATGAGGAATCGGCGACCGCCCAGCTAGGAGGCCGTGGCCGGCATTTCCCAACGAGAAAGACTTTCCGCGTCCTCACCAGGCGGGTTGACAGCCATGAGGGCGATTTTTACCTTCAACTCGTTCGCTTACATGTACGCCATACACATATGTGAACAGTATGGCGAGCCCTACGAACCCCGAGGAGTGATCGTGGGCGTGATCGTGAACAGAAGGCGGGCGGGCGCCGTGCTCGCCCTGGCGGCGGCCTCAGGTGTGGCGCTGGCCGGCGGCATCGTCACCGGAGTGCCCGCCTCCGCGGCGCCGGCGTCGGGCGCCGCGCTCCAGGCCGCGATGGCCGCCCCGACCGACCTGGTCGGCTGGGCCACCCAGGGCGGCGGCACCACCGGCGGCGGGAACCTCTCGCCCACCAACGTCTCCAGCGCCTCGGCGCTGACCTCCGCGCTGTCGTCGTCCAGCGCCGCGGTGATCCGCGTCTCCGGGACGATCTCCTGCTCGGGCATGCTCAAGGTCGCCTCCAACAAGACCGTCCTGGGCAACGCGGGAGCCACGCTGGTCGGCTGCGGCCTCAACGTGACCAAGGCGTCCAACGTGATCATCCGGAACCTGACCTTCCGCGACTGGAACGACGACGGCATCAACGTGCAGTACTCGACCCGGGTCTGGCTGGACCACAACACCCTCAGCCACGGCTACGACGGCGCCATCGACATCAAGCGCTCCAGCGACTACGTCACCGTGTCCTGGAACCGCTTCTTCAACCACGACAAGACCATGCTGCTCGGCCACAGCGACGACAACGCCTCCGAGGACGTCGGCCACCTGCGCGTGACCTACCACCACAACTTCTTCGACGGCACCAACCAGCGTCACCCGCGCGTGCGCTTCGGCAATCCGGTGCACGTCTACAACAACTACTACCGCAACGTCGGATCCGGTGGAGGCTACGGCGTGGCCTCCACCGAAGGCGCGGGCGTCCTGGTCGAGGGCAACTACTTCGAGAACACCGCCGACCCGTTCCACCGCGGCGAGGCGTCGTCCGGGCCGGGCAGCCTCGTGGCCCGCAACAACTACTTCGTGAACTCGGGCTCAGGGGACGCCGGCGGCAGCGTGGCCTCCATCCCCTACTCCTACTCGCTCGACACCGCGTCGAACGTCAAGTCGATCGTCACCGCGAGCGCCGGCGCCGGCAAGATCAGCGTCTGACGCCGTTCGTGCGAACCGGACCCAGCGGTCACAGAAACAAGGAGAGAACAAACGTGAGCCTCATCATGAGGACGAGGAGGACGGGCAGAATGCTCGTCCTGACCGTCGCGGCCGGCGTCGCGCTGGTGGCGGGCGTCACCGGCGCGGGCATGGCGGCCGCCGCGGCGCCGACTTCCGGCTCCTACACCCTGGTCAACGCCGGAAGCGGGCTGTGCCTGGACGCGCCGGGCGGCTCCGACGGCACCCAGCTGGTCCAGTCGTCCTGTAGCGGCGGCGGCAACCAGATCTGGACGCTCGCCTCGGCGAGCGGCGGCGTCACGCTCAAGCCCGGCGGCACCGGCAAGTGCGCGGGCGTCAAGGACGCGAGCACCTCCGCGGGCAAGGCCGTGCAACTGGAGAGCTGCTCGGGAGCCTCCTCGCAGTCCTGGCAGCTCACCGAGTCCGGGTCCAACTACCGCGTGGTCAACGCCAACGGCGGCAAGTGCCTGAACGTCAAGGACAGCTCGACCAGCCCGGGCGCGCTCATCCAGCAGAATTCCTGCGACTCGGTGACCAGCAAGCAGTGGAGGCTGGCGCCGGCCGGGTCGACCCCGACTCCGACGGCCACGCCCACCCGGACCCCCACCCCGACGCCCACCCCGACGGGTGGCGGCGGCGGCACCATCCCGACCTTCCCCTCGCCGAGCGGGTCGGTGAAGGTCGACGCCACCATCCAGGTGTCGGGCACCTTCGACGGCGGGATGAAGCGCTACTACGGCATCGGTGACGGCGGCCAGAGCGAGAGCCAGGACCCGGTGTTCGAGCTGGCGGCCGGCTCGACGATCAAGAACGTCATCATCGGCGCGCCGGCCGGTGACGGCATCCACTGCAACGGCAACTGCACGATCCAGAACGTCTGGTGGGAGGACGTGGGCGAGGACGCCGCGACCTTCCTCGGCGGCAACGACTACTACGTCACCGGCGGCGGCGCCAAGTCGGCCTCGGACAAGGTGTTCCAGCACAACGGCCCGGGCACCGTCCACATCAGCAACTTCTTCGTCGGCGGCTCCGGCAAGCTGTACCGGGCGTGCGGCAACTGCTCCAGCTCCTACCAGCGCCACGTGGTGATGAACGGCATCGTCGCCCAGAGCACCAAGGTGCTGGCCGGGATCAACACCAACTGGGGCGACACCGCGCGGTTCAGCAACATCACCGTCTACGGCAGCGCGAGCAGCACCAGCATCTGCGACAAGTACAAGGGCGTGCCCAAGGGCAGCGAGCCGACGAAGATCGGCAGCGGCGCCGACGGCGTGAACTGCATCTACTCGTCCTCGGACATCACCTACAAGTGATGCCCCGCAAAGGGCAGGAGCCCCCGTGCCGCGCCGGCACGGGGGCTCCGCCGTTCACCGTGAATGCCAGGCCCCACGTGCCCCAAGGGCTCGAAGGGCTCGAAGGCTGGACGGCTCGAAGGCTCGAACGGCTCAGATCGCGCCGTAGTCGGCCAGGAACAGGGCCTCGGCGGTGGCGGCGCGGCGCAGCTCCTCGATGACCAGGCGCTCGTTCGGCGCGTGGATGGCGGCGCCGTCGTCCTCGGCGCCGAACAGCAGGATCTCGGCCGCCGGGTACTGCTTGAGCAGCGTGGCCACCAGCGGGATCGAGCCGCCCGAGCCGATGTCGCGCGGCGCCCGGCCGAAGGCGCGCTCCATCGCCCGGTCGAGCGCGGCCCTGGCCCGGCCGCCGCCGTCGGCCTGGAACCCCGAGCCGAGGACCAGGTCGGTCACCGACGCCTCCACCCCCCAGGGCGCGGCGTGACGCAGGTGCTCGGCCACGTCGTTCGCGGCGGTCTTGGGGTCGCCGGACGGGGGGACGCGGACGGTGACGCGGGCCCGCGCCACCGGCTGGACCGCGTTGATCGCCCCCTGCACCGACGGCACGTCCAGCCCGGTGACCGTGATCGCGTACGAGGCCCAGAGGCGGTCGGCCAGCGAGCCGGAGCCGACCAGGGACACCCCGTCCAGCACGCCGGCGGTCGCCCGGAACTCCTCCTCGGCGGGGCCGGCGCCGAGGAAGACCCCGCGCGGCAGCCCGGGCACCCGGACGTCGCCGTTCTCGTCGTGCAACGAGGCCAGCATGCGGATCAGCGCCGCCAGCGCGTCGGGGGCGGCGCCGCCGAACGAGCCGCTGTGCACCGACTCGGCCAGGGTGCGTACCTCGACGGTGAAGGCCGCCATCCCGCGCAGCGACGTCGTCACGGTCGCGTCGCCCACGCTGGGATTGCCGGTGTCGGCCACGATGATGGCGTCGGCGCGCAGCAGCTCGGGGTTGCGCTCGACGAACTCCTCCAGGCGCTCGCCGGCGTACTCCTCCTGGCCCTCGATGATGACCTTGATGCCCACGGGGAACCGGCCCTGGAAGGACCGCAGGGCCAGGACGTGCGCCAGCACGCCCGACTTGTCGTCGGCGACGCCGCGGCCGTACAGGGCGCCGTCGACGAACGTCGGCTCGAACGGGGGCGTGCGCCAAAGCGCGGGGTCCCCGGCGGGCTGGACGTCGTAGTGCGCGTACAGCAGCACGGTCGGGGCGCCGGGCGGGGCGGGCGCCTCGCCGTAGACGGCGGGGAAGCTTCCGTCGACCGGGATCTGCCGGACCTGCGCGAGCCCGGTGCCGCGCAGCAGTTCCTCGGTCATCGCGGCCGCCGCGTACACCGGCTCCTCGGGATGACCGGGGAAGGCGACCGAGGGGATGGCGGCGAGCCGGGTGAGCTCCTCCACCGCCCTCGGCATCTCGGCTGCTACGGCGTTCTCGATCTGATCAGGAGTCACGGCTGTCTGTTCCCCGTATCGGCTGAGTTCTGATTCGACACATTGCATCACAGTCAGAACGCGCGTCGTGCCCTCGTCCGAGGTCCGGGGGGTCCTTCGGGGAGATCGGGAAAGCGACCGGTCCGCGGTATGTCCTCGTGTGCCGGGCGGCCTCGCCCGGCGGGACGCGTTACATCGGTTCCGCGTGCCCACCGGGGATTCGCGTTCAACACACCCACACGGATTTCGTCGTTGTTACATACCGATATCGCGGATTCCGAAGTTCTTGCATAGTGTCGCCACGCAACCAGTTGTAATCACCCGTGTGGAACATGCACACTGAGGGCAGTCGAGATCACGAGGAAAGATAGCCATGACGCGACCTGAGACCGACACGGCCGCCGTCCTGAAGGCAGCGCAGGACAACCTGTGGCTGCACTTCACCCGGCACAGCGCCCACGACGCCGCGCAGGTGCCGACGATCGTCCGGGGCGACGGTGCCTACATCTACGACCTCAACGGCAAGCGCTACCTCGACGGGCTGTCCGGCCTGTTCGTCGTGCAGATGGGGCACGGCCGGGCCGAACTGGCCGAGGCGGCGGCCAAGCAGGCGCAGGATCTCGCGTTCTTCCCCCTGTGGTCGTTCGCCCACCCCAAGGCCGCCGAACTGGCCCAGCGCCTGGCCGGCCTGACCCCCGGCGACCTCAACCGGGTGTTCTTCACCACCGGCGGCGGCGAGGCCGTCGAGTCGGCCTGGAAGCTCGCCAAGCAGTACTTCAAGCTCGTCGGCAAGCCGCTGAAGCACAAGGTCATCAGCCGGGCCATCGCCTACCACGGCACCCCGCAGGGCGCGCTGTCGATCACCGGCATCCCGGCGTTCAAGCAGTTCTTCGAGCCGCTGGTGCCGGGCTCGGTGCGCGTTGCCAACACCAATTACTACCGCGCCGACGAGATCACCGGCATGCCGGGCATGAGCCCGGAGCAGTTCGGCCGCTGGGCCGCCGACCAGGTCGGCAAGGCCATCGAGATGGAGGGCCCCGACACCGTCGCGGCCGTCTTCGTCGAGCCCGTGCAGAACGCCGGCGGCTGCTTCCCGCCGCCGCCCGGATACTTCCAGCGCCTGCGCGAGATCTGCGACCAGTATGACGTGCTGCTGGTCTCGGACGAGGTGATCTGCGCCTTCGGCCGGCTCGGCACGATGTTCGGCGGGCAGAAGTTCGACTACGTCCCCGACATCATCACCTGCGCCAAGGGGCTGACCAGCGGATACTCGCCGATCGGCGCGATGATCGCCTCCGAGCGGCTGTTCGAGCCGTTCAAGTCGGGCGCCACGATGTTCGCCCACGGCTACACCTTCGGCGGCCACCCCGTCTCCTCGGCGGTCGCGCTGGCCAACCTCGACCTGTTCGAGCGCGAGGACATCCTCGGCCACGTGCAGCGCAACGAGCCGGTCTTCCGCGCCACCCTCGAGCGGCTCCGCGACCTGCCGATCGTCGGCGACGTGCGCGGCTCGGGCTACTTCTACGGCATTGAACTGGTCAAGGACAAGGACACCAAGCAGACCTTCGACGAGGCCGAGTCCGAGAGACTGCTGCGCGGCTTCCTGTCCAACGCCCTGTACGACGCCGGGCTCTACTGCCGCGCCGACGACCGCGGCGACCCGGTCGTCCAGCTCGCGCCCCCGCTCATCTGCGGCCCGAAGGAGTTCGACGAGATCGAGTCGATCCTCCGCTCCGTGCTGACCGAAGCCTGGAACCGCCTGTAGCGGCCGTTCCGGCGTCCTGCCCGTGTCGGGAGACCAAGGCCCGTACCTCGATCCGGCACTCCCACAGTCTCGCCATTCCCGAAAGGATTCCGTAATGAAGATCGGCGTGCCAGCCGAGGTCAAGAACCACGAGTACCGGGTCGCCGCCACCCCGGCGGGCGTGCACGAGCTCGTCCGCCACGGCCACGACGTCTACGTGCAGCGCGACGCGGGCCTCGGTTCGCAGATCCCGGACGAGGAGTACCTGTTCGCGGGTGCCAAGATCCTCGACAGCGCGGACGCGGTCTGGGGCGAGGCCGACATGGTGCTCAAGGTGAAGGAGCCCATCGCCGAGGAGTACCACCGGATGCGCGAGGGGCAGGTCCTGTTCACCTACCTGCACCTCGCCGCGTCCCGTGCGTGCACCGACGCGCTGCTGGAACGCAAGGTCACCGCCATCGCCTACGAGACCGTGCAGGCGGGCGCCGCCCTGCCGCTGCTCGCCCCGATGTCGGAGGTCGCCGGGCGGCTCGCCCCGCAGGTGGGCGCGTACAACCTGATGCGCTTCAACGGCGGCCGCGGCGTGCTGCCCGGGGGAGTCCCCGGCGTCGCCCCCGCCAAGGTCGTCGTCATTGGCGGCGGCGTCTCCGGCCTCAACGCCGCGCAGATCGCGGTCGGCATGGGCGCCGAGGTCACCATCCTCGACGTCAACGTCGACCGGCTCCGGCAGATCGACGCCATCTACCAGGGCCGCCTGAAGACCATCGTCTCCACCCGGTACGCCATCGAGCAGGCCGTGGTCGAGGCCGACCTGGTCATCGGCGCCGTGCTGATCCCCGGCGCCAAGGCCCCGACCCTGGTCTCCAACGAGCTCGTCTCGCGCATGAAGGCGGGGTCGGTGCTGGTGGACATCGCCATCGACCAGGGCGGCTGCTTCGAGGACTCCCGGCCCACCACGCACGCCGAGCCCACGTACAAGGTGCACAACTCGGTCTTCTACTGCGTGGCCAACATGCCCGGCTCGGTGGCCAACACCTCGACCTACGCGCTCACCAACGCGACGCTGCCGTACGCGGTCAAGCTGGCCGACCTCGGCTGGCGCGAGGCCCTGCGCGCCGACCCGGCCCTCGCCCTCGGCCTCAACACCCACGCCGGCCGCCTCACCTACGCCCACGTCGCCGAGGCCCACAACCTCCCCCACGACCCGGTGACCGCCGTCCTCAACTAGCCGGACCAGCGCCACCAGCCGAACCGGCGCCACGCCCTCGCGGCCGGGCCGGCGATCGTCGGAGCTTCACCGCCGCCGGCGGTCGTCCAAGCTGCACTGCCATCCGTGCGGGGCCGCGGGGGTGGCGCCGTTCTCGTGGTGTCACGGAGTGCCGGGCGGGTCCGACGGGTTCGCGTATTGGTCGGTGAGTTCCTGGCCGATTCTGGCCAGTTCGGTGCGGACCGATCGAGGCTCTACCACTTCGAGCATCGCGCCCCAGCCTGCCAGTTGTTCGGCGATCGAACGGGCCATGTGCGCCGCCACGCGGACCCGGACCCGTCCGTCGGCCCGCTCATCCTCCTGGGCGTCGACCTCACAGTGCCGTCCGAAATGGGAGCGGAGCACCGGGAGGAACCGGGCGTCCACCAGCACCACGGCCGACACCAGGGATCGCCGCTGCTCCATCTCCGCCACCACGCGCGACCACTCCGCCGAGAGGTCGAAGTGCTCAGGCCGCTCCGCGGGCAGATCCGTGACGTCCGCGGACGCGATGCGGTCCAGGCGGAAGGTCCGCTGACCGGCTTCGGTGCCCGCGATGAGGTACCAGATCCCGTCCTTGTCGACCAGACCCAGCGGATCGACCAGGCGCTCCGTCGAGCGACCCCCCTTGCCGGTGTACGCCAGCCGCACCTTGAACCGGCGCACGACGGCGTTCCGCAGCGGTCGCAGGAGGGCGGGCGGTTCACGGTCCGCCTCGCCCCAGTCCGCCGCGTCGGACACGACCGCCCGGGACGCGGCCTCGGCGTCCGAGCGGAACGTGGCGGGCAGGGCGCGGATGAGCTTGCGCAGGGCGGAGGTCACCTCGGGCTCGGCCGAACTCGCCGGGCCCAGGAGCAGGAAGAGGGCCTGGGACTCGGCCGCGTTCAGCCCGCTGAGGTCCGTGCGGGCACCACCGATCAGCGACCATCCTCCGCCGCGTCCCGGCTGCGGGTAGACCGGGATCCCGGCGGCGGACAGGGCCTCCAGGTCGCGGCGGGCGGTGGCCACGGAGATCTCCAGCCGCTCGGCCAGCTCCGCGGCCGTCACCCTGCCGCGCGCCTGCAGAAGCAGAAGAGCAGCCACCAGCCGGTCAGCGCGCATGTTCCCATCATGGCTCTAAAAGTGCTCAATCGGTGAGCACTTTGGCGGGGACGATGGTCACATGACCGCCAGAGAGGAAGCCGAAATGCTGCGAGGACTCACCACCGTCACGTTCTACTCGCCCGACTTCGAAGCCACCAAGCACTGGTACACCGAGCTGTTCGGCATCGCGCCCTACATGGACACCCCCGCGTACATGGAGTGGCGCATCGGCGACTACGAGCACGAGTTCGGCGTCATCCACAGTTCCTACGCCGGCACCGAGCTGGCCAGGACCGCCGCCCCCGACACGATCGGACGAGCGGCGGGCGCCGTGGTGTTCTGGCACGTCGACGACGTCCCCGCCGCCCTGAAGAGACTGGTGGCGATGGGAGCCAAGGAGCACGACGCGCCGCGCGACCGCGGCACCGGCTTCATCACCGCCTCGGTGATCGACCCCTGGGGCAACGTCCTGGGCCTGATGTACAACCCCCACTACCTGAAGGTCCTGGGCTCAGCTTGAGCTTCAGCTCTTCACGCAAGCCGTACTCGGGCTCTTGAGGTGCGTGATCACTGGTCCGAGCGATAAATGCTTCCCACAATGGCGCTCGGGCTTCCGAGGTGCGTGAGGCATGGTCCGAGCTTTCGGCGCGCTTCGCGCAAGGGCGCTCGGACCGTGTTGTCTCGGGGGCACGCCCCCGCACCCCCGACGAGGGGCCTACCGGCCCCTCGCGCTCCCCGGTTCTCCGACCTGCTGGTTCTCGCGCTCCCCGGTTCTCGCGCTCTCCGGTTCTCCGACTCCCCGGTTCTCGCGCTCTCCGGTTCTCGCGCTCCCCGGTCCTCCGAGCCGCCTCCATCACTTATCGCCCACCACGCAGGCCCAGTTGAAGGCGCCGCGGCGGCGGGTCGTGGTACGGCGAATTCGGCGCCGCACTACGGCGCCAAGCGCACACAGCGTTTCCGGGTTGCCGAGAAAGCGGCTCGGTGCCTCACCGTATAAGGCGGCAACAGCACCGACCACCCTTCCCCGCGTCGGCACCGCCCAGTCCCACTGCGAATGGCGGAGCCGTTTCGCGTAGTAGCGTCTCACCAACGCGACCGGGCGACCGTCAGCACGTCACCGCGGGCGGCGTTCTCCCGCGGGGCCAAGCGCTCGAGGAAATCGCGTATGTGCAGCTCCGCGCTCGCCTATGCCGTCGCCGGAGTGCGATGGCGCCAGGTCGGTGTGGCCGTGCCGGTCAGGCGGCGGGTCATGTTGTCGGTCATCGACCGATAGATCATCGATTCGGAACTGGCGGGCAGCGCCTCGGTCTGGGTGTCCAGCACCACGGCGCTGGGGTCCTGGTTCCGGCCCGCTTGCTCGCGCACCTGCCAGCGCAGCAGGTCGTGGATGGTCTGGCCGGTGCCGTCATCGCGTGAACGGATGGTAACCGTAATAGATGGATCGGTCACGGTACGAGACGATATCGGTCACTGTACGAGACCGGACCCGCGACCGGCAGCGCCTCTCTGAACGGACGTGACGACGCACGCGGCAGGGATCGCCGCCGTGGCCGCGATCACGCGTGCCGCGTGGGCCGCCTCCTCGGCGGCGACGGGTGATGCCGTACCCAAGCTCACCCCTCACCCACCAGCACGAGCCCTCATCATGGCCTTCGCTCCGGCTCCGCATCACGCGTCTCATGGCGGAGCGGTGTCGTCTGGGCCATGGAGGCGAGGAGGCGGAGCCTCTCGTCGCTCTGGCTGCCCTGGTCGGCGTAGTAGAGGACCAGGATCAGGTCGTCGACGGGAAGCTTGTCACGGTGCAGGCGTAACTCGCCGACGACGGGATGGTTCACGGTGGTGGTGCCGCCGTCGAGGCTGCGGACGTCGTGGCGCGCCCAGAGAGTCCGGAACCGCTCGCTCGACAGGGCGAGCTCTCCCACCAGCTCCACGAATCGCGGGTCGTCGATGTCGTCGCCGATGGACTTCCTGAAGGCGGCGACGAACCCTTCCGCCGAGCGCGCCCAGTCGTGCTGGAAGGCCTGCTCCTCGGGGTCGAGTATCAGCGACCGGAGACGGTTGTACCCGGGCTGGAGGCGTGGAGACAGCGCGACCGCGAGCCGGTTGGACGCGAGCACGTCGAACGCCCGCCCTTCCACGAACGCGGGCACCTGCACGCTCGCCAGTAGCTGGTGCAACCGCGCGGGCACCCGTTCGGGCTTCCTGCGCCGCCGCGGCCTCGGACGGGAGGCGGCCAGGCCGAGCAGGTACTCCTGTTCGAGCTCGTCAAGGTGCAGGACCCGCGCGAGTGATTCGAGGACCTGCGGCGAGGGGTTGTTGTCACGGCCGCGCTCAAGCCGCAGGTAGTAGTCGCCGCTGATGCCCGCGAGCATGGCGACCTCCTCACGGCGAAGCCCGGGAACGCGGCGATTGGCACCCGCCGGAAGCCCGGCCTGCGCCGGAGTGACCAGCGCCCGGCGGGCACGGAGGTAGCTCCCGAGCAGGTTGGCGCGGTTGTCCTCGCTCATCTCAGCATCGTAGGTCAGGGCCTGGTCGGCTAAGGGGGCCCTGACAGGACCCTGGAAGACGGGGGCATCCCCTCCGGCCGGAGAACCGCACGACACTGAAGGCGTCGCCGCACAGGAGAAGACCTGGGCGAGCCGGGGCGCGCTCGCGCGCAGGCCACGACCGGTGTCCGGCGACATCATCGACCGCGCCCGCCGGCCCGCCGCCGTCGGCGCCGTGGACAGGAGGAACAATGGACATCACCGACCGCACCGTCTTCATCGCCGGCGCCACCTCGGGGATAGGCATGGAGCTCGCGCGCCGCTTCGCCGCGGCCGGCAGCGCCGTCATCGTCGGCGGCCGGCGGACCGACCTGCTGGACCGGCTCGCGGACGAGGGGTTCGCCACCGTTCCCATCGACGTGACCGACGGGGCCGGCGTCGAGCGGGCCCGCGACGCCATCCTCGAGAGCCACCCGGACCTCGACACGATCGTGACGATGTCCGGGGTCATGATGACCGAGGACCTGCGCGATCCCGGGCACTTCGGCGCCACGGAGAAGACGATCGACACCAATCTCCTCGGCACCATCCGCGTCGTCGACGCCTTCACCCCGCATCTGATCGGGCGCGGCGCCGGCACCGTCATCACGGTCACTTCGGGCATCGCGTTCCTGCCGTTCCCGCCCATGCCGGCCTACGCCGCCTCCAAGGCCGGCGTCCACGCCTACTCCGAGGCGTTGCGGGCGCAACTGGACGGCACCGGCATCGAGGTCTGCGAGCTCGTCCCCCCGGCCGTCGCCACCACTCCGGAGCAGGCACGGCGCAATCCCCGGGCGCTCGACCTGGCCGCGTTCGCCACCGAGGTGATGGACATGCTCCGGGCCGACCCCACTCCGCGCGAGATCCTCGTCAAGGGCGTGCTGATGCACCGCTGGGCCGAGCGCGACGGCACCTACGACGAGTTGGTCGCCCAGCGGTCGCAGGCACTCGCGATGCTCCCGGCCCGACAGTGAGCACGACAACAGAGAAAGGAACACCAGTGAGCGAACTCGCACTCGTCACCGGCGCCACCTCCGGAATCGGCAGGGCCTTCGCCGAGCGGCTGGCGGCCGACGGCCACGACCTGCTGATCGTCGGCCGGCGCAAGGAGCGACTGGAAGAGTTCGCGGAGACCCACCCCGACGTCGATGTCCGGGTGGTCCACGCCGACCTGTCCACCCCCGCGGGCATCGACGCGGTCGCCGGGATCTGCGCGACCGAATCGCTGACCATGCTCGTGAACAACGCCGGGGTCGCCCACTACATGCCGCTCGCCGAGCTACCCGCGGACAAGGCGGCGGAACTGGTCAACGTCAAGATCCTCGCCCCCACGCTGCTCACCCGCGCCGTGGTCGCGGGCATGCAGGAGCGCGGCGAAGGCACGATCGTCAACGTTGCCGGCATGATCGCCTTCAGCGGCCCCGCCCCGCACTCCCAGATGCCACGTCGCGCCGTCTACGGTGGGAGCCTGGCCTACCTCGTCGCGATGTCCCAGACCCTCGCCGCGGAGCTCGAGGGCACGGGCGTCGCCGTCCAGGTCGTGTGCCCGGGCGTGGTGGCCACCGAGTTCCACGAGCGCCAGGGCCTCGACATGAGCGAGGTGCCCCGCATGACGGTCGAGGACGTGGTCACCGCGAGCCTGCGCGGCCTGGAACTGGGCGAGACCGTCTGCGCCCCGGGCGTCGAGAACGCCGCCCTGCTGGACGCCGTCTTCCAGGCCGACCTGGCCGCCTTCGCAGGCCAGAGCCCTCACCTCGCCACCCGCTACCGCGACACGAACGCCCTGCCCGGCGACTGACGTCACCGTTCGGGTGGAGAGGTCGTCAGCTGGGCTCCCACAGTTCGACCCGGTTGCCCTCGGGATCGGTGACCCAGCCGAAGCGGCCGACTCCCTCCATGTCCTCGGTCTCCTTGGCCACGTCCGCTCCCTTGGCGCGCAACTGCGCGAGCATCGCGTCCAGGTCGCGGATCCGGAAGTTGAGCATCGTCCGCTGGGCGCGGGAGCCGAAGTACTCGGTGTCGGACTCGAAGGTCGCGAACACCGTCACCCCGGCCTCCTGACGCCACAGGCCGTTCTCATCGGCGTCCAGGCCCAGGAAATCGCGGTACCACGCACCCAGGGCCGCCGGGTCGGTGGCCCGCATGAAGTATCCGCCGATTCCAAGCACACGTTCCATGGCGCCATCCTGCCAGGACCGCGTCGCCCGCTAGGCGCTTCGTCCCGATCGGGGAGGAACTCGGTACGGCGGGGGTCAGGTGAGGCCGAGGCGTTTGCGGAGTTGGCGGGAGGTGGCGAGGACGTGCTCGATCTCGGTGGGCGTGGGCCAGGGGGCGCGGCCCGGCCTCAGCAGGGTCATGCGCACCGAACTGAGGTGCTCCACCGCGCCGGCGTGCAGGCCGCTGCGCTCGGTCAGCCAGCCGACCACGTCCACCGGCTCGCGGAGGCGGCGGGTGAGCAGGTCCCAGGTGCCGAGGATCTCGGTGAGCTCGGACATGTGCAGGACGGTGCCGCCGCGCCTGCCCGCCGCCGCGACGGCGAGCTCGGCGCGGGCCACGAGTTCGGGCTCCACGGGACGGTCCCAGGTCTGCGCCGCCGGCGGAACGGGCGCCGCCGCATGGAAGCGGGAACCGGCGTGGCGCGCGTCCGGGTTCGTCACCCGCGATCGAGGAACGGACGGCCGCGTCCCAGGAGTGGACGGCCGAGTTCCAGGGGCGGACGGTCGGGCGTCGGCGGTGGAGGGTGGCGTCTCTGGGCCGGATGGCGACGGAGTCCCAGGAGATGGCGTGGATTCGCCGGTCGGGCCGGGGCGTGGCCATGGGGCGCTGGACGGGGGGTTCACCACGAGCCGGACGGTGTCGAGTTCCGCCGCCGCGCCCGGGTGGCCGTTGGCGGCGGCCTGGCGCAGCCAGTGCTCTCCTCCTCGCAGGTCGTTGTGCTCGGCGATGAGCAGCAGGCCGAAGTTGTAGGCGGCCTCGGCGTCTCCGCTCGCGGCGGCGCGGCCGAACCAGTGGCTCGCGGCGCGCGGGTCCTCCAGTTCGACGCAGACGAAGCCGGCCATGCGCTGGTCCTCGACCCGGCCCAGGTGCGCCGCGCGCTCGAACCAGGCCCGCGCCGTGCGCAGGTCGCGCCGGGCCAGCGCGAGCCTGCCGAGCTGCGAAGCGGCTCCCGGGTGGTCCACCTTGGCGGCCAGGCGGTACAGGGCCTCGGCGCCCTCCGGGTCGCGGTCGGCGTGCAGCAGGCGTCCGAGGTAGTACGCGGCGTCGGAGTGCCCGCCGCGGGCCGCGTACTCCCACCACGCGCGGGCCTGGGCCTCCTCGCCGGAGGCGTAGTTCAGGAAGGCCAGGTCGTGGGCGGAGGCGAGGTCCCCGGCCGAGGCGGCGCGGTGGTGCCAGTCGCGGGCCGCGATGGTGTCGCCGACGTCCTCGCACAGCAGGGCGAGCCTGCGCGCGGCCGGACGGGAGCCCGCTTCGGCGGCGGTCTCGAACCACATGCGGGCGCCGTGCACGTCGCCGCGCTGCTCGAGCAGCAGCGAGGCCAGGTTGACGGCCGCCTCGGCGTCGCCGGCGCCGGCGGCGATCTCGTACCAGGTGATCGCCTCGTCGAGGCTGCCGTGCTTCTCGTGCCAGATGCCGAGGTTGTAGGCGCTGTCGATGTTGCCCGCTCCGGCGGCCCGTTCCCACCAGTGGCGCGCCGCCGACCGGTCGCCGCGCTGGGCGTACAGACGGCCGAGCCGGTGGGCCGCCATGGAGTCGCCCGCCTGGGCGGCGCTGAGCAGTTCACCCTCGGTGCGCTCGGGGAGCGGCGGCTCGGACGCGCGGGGAACCGGCACGGCGGGCCACGTGACCGCCTCCGGTTCACCATGCCACCACGTCATGGGGGAAAGAGTCGCACGTGATCCAAAGAGATGGAACATAATCGACTGCTTCTTGCCGTCCGGCGGAACGCGTTTGACCCGCTAGCCTCCCTGGCCAGGGTGTGCGGGGTTCTCGGGCGGGTCCGCCACGCCAGGTTTGTTTATGTTGATAATTCCGACATACATCCCCATCCCGCATACATAGCGGAGCGTTCCCGGATTCTGCGGCGCCAGCCGTACGGTGAACGCGCCGCTCTCGGGAAGCGTGAGGTCCCGGCCCTGGAGGGTGACCGACCGCGTGCATCCCCGGTTGCCGCGGGTGCGGAAGACGATCTCCGTCGGCCGCCCGGCATCGACGGCGGCGATGCCCGGACGGTACCCGTGGTCGGTCGACCAGATGGTGAGCACCTGCGTGCCGTCCGCCCGGACCACCGCCCGCGCCGCCTCCGGCCCGCCCCGCCCGGCCCCCGAGACGGCGGAGACGGCGTTCTGGGCGGTGCCGGAGGCCGTCTCGGGGCCGCCGGCCGGTGGCCAGCCGCCCAGGCGCAGACCCGCGACGACCGTCGCCGCGCCCGCCACCAGCGCGCCCGCCGCCGCGACGGCCGCGAGCCTCCTCGCGGCCACCCGGCGGACCAGAAGCCCGAGGACGGCGAAGCCGGGTGCGGTTCCGGCGACGAACCCCGCCATGACGGCCGCTCCGCCGAGCCACGACCCGCTGGAGACGGCGACCGTCTCGGTGGTGAGCGTCACTCCGCAGGGGATGAGCACGGTCGCACCCCCCAGTGACGCGGGCCGCGCCAGCGCCCCCCACCGCTTCGCCCGCTCCCGCCGCCCTGACGGGCCGGCCTGCGCCTCCGGCACGCCGGCGCCGTCCGGGCAGGCCGGGCGGCGGCCCTCGGGGCCGTCGAAGGAGGAAGCCGGAGAACCGGCGCGGCGCGGAACCGGGCCCTCCGCGCAGTGCGGGCCGCGAGGACCCGACGAGTGCGCGCCCGGGGATCCGGCGGGGCCGGCAGGAGACGGGCTCGTGGAGCAAGGGGGGCCGGGGCTCCGGCTGAGCGCGAGGCGGACGGCGTAGACGACGACCGCGATGCCGGCTCCCACCAGCAGCGCCGCGCGGACGGGCGGCGGGAGCCGTACGGCGTCCCCCAGCAGGCCGAGCAGCGCGCCGGCCGCCGCGTGCGACAGCAGCCGCCCTCCGATGAATGCCGGAACGACGCCGCGTCCGCCCCGTCCTCGGGCGAGGCCGATGAGGACGCCGCCCTGGACCGCCGTACAGGACGCGGTGCCGGCCACCAGACCGGCGGCGAGCCCGCCGGCGAACAGGGCCGCGGGCGTCACGCCCGTCCGGCCCGGGACGGCCTAGCCGGTCGCGGTGCGTTCGGCCGCACGCGGTCCTCCTCCGTAAGGGGTCACTAGCGGAAGGTAACCGATGATGGCGGTGACGAACAGTGACAGTGCGATAACCGTCCGGCCGTGTCCTGCCGAGTCCAGGTCCTTCGGCGCATCGTCGCGCTCGCCGTCGTGCTGTGGCTGGTGGAAGGGCTGCCCGCCCCGGCTTCCTCGGGTTGGTGGAGGGCCTGCCCCCGCTCCCTCCTCTGCACGCGCAGGGGGTGGACGCGGGAGGCCTCCACCCTCGTGCGGCGCGCTCGGTGGACGGGAGAAGCCCACCTCGTGCGGTGCGCTCGGTGGACGGACGCCCCGCCCCCTGAGGCGCGCCGGGTGGGCGGACGCCCCGCCCCCCTGCGGTGCGCCGGGTGGGCGGGGCGTCCCGCGGGCGTCAGGTGGCGGCGCCCTTGAGTACCGACATGCGCTCGAAGTACTCCTCGTCGCTCAGCTCGCCCCGGGCGTACCGCTCGGCCAGGATCTTCTCGGCCGAGGTTGTCGGGGACGCCGCGGCGCGGGCCGCCCACGGGGGAGTGCCGCCCGCGAACGGCGTCCAGCCCCCCTTGCGCGACCGGAAGACCAGCACGACGAGCGTCACCCAGAACAGTCCCCAGAAGATCGGGATGATCGGCCACCACGGGCCGGGTCCCCAGTGTGCGTACGGCATCTGTCGCTCCTCGTTTCGTTCGGATGCCTCAACACTCCTCCGCGCGGTCTCGCGCGGCATCGCCCCGCGGGCGCGCCCCGCGCTACCGCGCCCGATGGCGCACGCTTCTCCGCCCTACCACCGGCGTCGTACGGCATCCGCTCACCCGCCTACCGCCGGCGTCGCAGGGCGCCGCCGGAGGGGGCGGGGGGTCAGATCCAGCCGGGTTTGACCAGGCCGGACTCGTAGGCGATGACGACGAGCTGGGCGCGGTCGCGGGCGGCGAGCTTCATCATGGCGCGGCTGACGTGGGTCTTGGCCGTGGCCGGCGCCATGTAGAGCTTGGCGGCGATCTCGTCGTTGGTCATCCCGGTGCCGACCAGCGTCAGCACCTCGCGCTCGCGCTCGGTGAGCTGGTCCAGGCCGGCCGTCGTCCTGGGCTCCTTGGCCCGCGAGGCGTACTCGGCGATCAGCCGCCGGGTGACGCTCGGCGACAGCAGCGCCTCGCCCGCCGCGACGACGCGGACGGCCTGGATCAGCTCGGCCGGCTCGGTGTCCTTGACCAGGAAGCCGCTGGCGCCACCGCGCAGGGCCTCGAACACGTACTCGTCGAGCTCGAAGGTCGTCAGGATGATGACCTTCACGGCCCCGGGCATCTTCCGCGTCGCGGTGAGCCCGTCCATGCCGGGCATGCGGATGTCCATCAGCACGACGTCGGGTTTGTGCCGCTCGGCGAGGCGGACGGCCTCGGCCCCGTCCGAGGCCTCGGCGACCACGGTCATGCCTTCCTGGGCGTCGAGCAGGGCGCGGAAGCCCGCGCGCACGAGGGCCTGGTCGTCCGCCAGCAGTATCTTGATCACTCGGTGTCCTCGGAGGGGTCGGTTTCCGCCGCCGGCGGGATGGGGAGCACGGCCTCGACGCGGAAGCCCTGCCCGTGCGGGCCTGCCGTCAGGGTGCCGCCAAGGGCGGTGGCGCGCTCGCGCATGCCCGGAATGCCGTTGCCGCCGCCCTCTCCGGCGAGCGCGCCGGGCGCGGTGGCGCCGCCGTCCTCGACCAGGACGGTGAGCCGGTCGTGGCCGTAGGCGAGCGTGACCGTCGCCGGGGCGCCGGGCGCGTACTTGGTCGCGTTGGTGAGCGACTCCTGGACGATGCGGTAGGCGGCGCGCTCGACGCCGGGCGGCAGCGACCGGGGTGCGCCGGTGACGCGCTTGGTGACGTCGGGTCCGCTGCGCTCGATCAGCTCGTCGAGCTGGCTCAGGTCGGCGGTGGGGGAGCGCGGAGCGTCGTCGCGCAGGACGCCGAGCAGCGAGCGCATCTCGGTCAGCACGTCCTTGCTGGCCTGCTTGATGGTCGCGAGCGCCGTGCGGGCCTGCTCGGGGTGATCGTCGATCAGGTGCAGCGCGGTGGACGCCTGGACGTGGATGAGGGAGATGCTGTGCCCGAGCACGTCGTGCAGCTCCTGCGCCATGGACAGGCGTTCCTCGCTGGCCTGCCGCCTGGACTCCTCCTCGCTCACCCGTTCGCGCTCGGCGCGCTGGTCGCGGCGGCCGCGGACCACCTCGGCGACGGTGAGCACCACCAGGATGATGGCGCCTACGCTCGCGTGGTGGAACCACCCTTCCCTATGGGGCAGCAGCCAGGTGGCGTAGGCGACGAAGAACAGCCAGACGGCGCCGCCGGCGAGGTAGGCGGAGCGCCGGTGCCCTATCTGCACGGTGTTGAAGATCGCGATGATCGGGCTGAGGAACACCGGCCCGTAGGGATAGCCCCTGTACACGTAGAAGGCGGTCAGCGCGACGATCGACCACAGTGTGAGCACCGGGTGGGCGCGGCGCGCGGACAGGGCCAGCGGCCCCAGCGAGAGCAGCAGGAAGCCGAGCGGGTCGAGCGGGAGGCGGGTGAGCGGGTCGCCGGGGTGCACCTGGCCTCTCTGCGCGGCCATGGTGCCCCAGATCTGCGCCATGCCTGCCAGCAGGGGCAGCATGGGATCGACCCAATGGGGAGCTTTGGCGCGCACCCGTGAACGGTACGTCAACCCGCTGACCAGCGCATCCGCCCAGAGTGGCAGGGGTGTCTACCGTGCGCGGTGTACAGGTGGGGGCCGGGGGATCGTTGTTGACCCCGGTTGTGATGCTGTGAGTCAATGCTGGTGCGATCTAGGAATGAGGTCCGCCATGAGCCTTCGCCGCATGACCGTTCCCCTCGTCGGGGTCGCCGCCTCCCTCGCGCTCGTCGCCCCGCCCGGCGTCGCCGCGGCCTCGCCCGCGCTCGGCGGGCCCCCGCACGGGCAGCCGGCCGCCAAGGTCCCGGTGGCCGAAGGGTACGGCGGGGCCGTCTCGACCGTCGACCTGGACGCCAGCAAGGCCGCGCTGAGCGTGCTGAAGCGCGGCGGCAACGCGATGGACGCGGCGGTCGCCGCGGCGGCCACGCTCGGCGTCACCGAGCCG
Organism: Sphaerisporangium sp. NPDC005288; assembly: GCF_040607475.1. Taxonomy (NCBI): domain Bacteria; kingdom Bacillati; phylum Actinomycetota; class Actinomycetes; order Streptosporangiales; family Streptosporangiaceae; genus Sphaerisporangium; species Sphaerisporangium sp. NPDC005288. The sequence continues at coordinate 151,084 of NZ_JBEXGT010000002.1, forward strand.
TACTCCGCCGGTCTGGCCGGCGGCGGGTTCCTGGTCTACTACGACGCCCGGCGCGGGAAGGTGATCTCGATCGACGGGCGCGAGAAGGCGCCCCAGGCGATGACCGAGACCTCCTTCCAGGAGAACGGCGCCGCCATCCCCTTCGCCGACGCCGTGACCAGCGGTCTTTCCGCGGGCGTGCCGGGCAGCGTGGCGCAGTGGGAGCTGGCCCTGCGCCACTACGGCACCTTCTCGCTCAAGCAGGCGCTCCAGCCGGCCGTCGACGTGGCGTCGAACGGCTTCACCGTCGACCAGACGTTCTACGACCAGACGGCGCAGAACGCCGACCGCTTCGCCGCGTTCACCTCCACCGCCGCCCTGTACCTGCCGAATGGCGCCCCGCCGCCCGTGGGGTCGGTGTTCCGCAACCCCGACCTGGCCGCGACGTACCGCGAGCTGGGCCGGCGGGGCGGCGAGTGGCTGTACGGCGGCCGGCTCGGCGAGGAGGTCATCGCCACGGTCAAGAGGCCGCCGGTCAAGCCCGGGTCCACCCGGGTGGTGCGGCCGGGCCTGATGGAGCTGTCCGACCTTCGCGCCTACCGCGCCCTGGAGCGTCCGCCGACCAAGGTCGGCTACGGCCCGATGGAGGTCTACGGCATGGCGCCGCCGTCCTCCGGCGGCTCGACGGTCGGCGAGGCGCTGAAGATCCTCCAGGCGCTGCCCAAGGTCGGCCTGCACGAGTACCTCGAGGCGTCCCGGCTGGCCTTCGCCGACCGCAACAAGTTCGTGGGCGACCCCGCCTACGTCGACGTGCCGCTCAAGGAGCTGCTGTCCGACGGGTTCGCCAAGGAGCGCGCCTGCCTGATCGGGGACGTCGCGATGCCGAACCCGGCCGCTCCCGGCTCGCCCGACGGCTCCTACGCGGGCTGCCAGTTCGAGGGCACGGCCGTCCCCAGCGGCGACCCGGCGCCCGCGAAGGGCGCCGAGGGGCAGGCCGAGAAGCCCGAGGGGCCGGAGACCACCCACCTGGCGGTCACCGACCGCTGGGGGAACGTGGCGGCCTACAACATCACGATCGAGCAGACCGGCGGCAACGGCATCGTCGTCCCCGGCCGCGGGTTCCTGCTCAACAACGAGCTGACCGACTTCACCTTCGGCCCGGCCCCCGGCGACCCGAACCTGCCGGCCCCCGGCAAGCGGCCCCGCTCGTCGATGGCGCCGACGATCGTGCTGAAGCACGGCAGGCCTCTGCTCGCGATCGGCTCGCCGGGCGGCGCGACGATCATTACGACGGTGCTGCAGATCCTCGTCAACCGGTACGAGTTCGGCATGTCGCTGCCGGACGCGGTCGCCGCGCCGAGGGCGAGCCAGCGCAACGCCGCCGCGACGCAGGCCGAGCAGGCGTTCATCGACCGCTACGGGGCCGAGCTGACCGCTCGCGGCCACACCCTCACGCTCGTTCCCGGGCCGCCGGTGGGAGAGATCGGCGCGGCCACCGGCCTTGAGTTCCTCGGCAAAGGCAAGGTCCAGGCGGTCGCCGAGCCGTCCCGCAGGGGCGGAGGCAGCGCGCTGGTGGTCACCCCCGCCCGGCCCTGACGGCCCTGACCCGCACGACCCGCCGGCCGGGTCGCGCGGGTCAGCCGATCAGCTCGAAGTCGCCGGGCTTCACGGCGCGGGTGCGCGCCCAGAACTCGAAGGTGAAGCCCGGCCAGATCGCGCGGTTGATGCCCTTGCCGTCCAGGTACCAGCTCGTGCAGCCGCCCTCGGACCAGACCAGGCGCCGCAGCCGCCGCTGGAGCCGCTCGTTGTAGGCGCGCTCGGCCGAGGGCCGCACGTCCAGAGCCCTCGCGCGGGTCGCCGAGAGCAGGCGCAGGCACGACATGACGAGGCGCACCTGAGCCTCGATCATGAAGACGACCGAGGTGTGGCCGAGGCCGGTGTTCGGGCCGAGCAGCATGAACAGGTTGGGGAAGCCGGCGGTGAGGGTGCCCAGGTAGGCCCGGATGCCGTCCCGCCAGGCGTCCTGGAGCTTCAGCCCGTCCCTGCCGATGATGGGGTGCTGGGCCAGCGACTCGGCGACCTTGAACCCGGTGCCGTAGATGATCACGTCGACGGGGTGCTCGCGCCCGGTGGCGTCGACGACCGAGTGGTCGCGGATCTCGGTGATGCGGTCGGTGACCAGCTCGACGTTGTCCCGGCAGAGCGCCGGGTAGTAGTCACTGGCCAGCAGGATGCGCTTGCAGCCGATCGTGTAGCCGGGCGTCAGCCTGGCCCGTAGCTCGGGGTCGGCCACCTGGGAGGCGAGGTGCCGCCGGGCGACGGCCTCGTGGACCTTCATCAGGCGAGGGTCGACGGCGAACCCGAGGGCACGGGTCTCCAGCAGCCAGTAGATGCCGTCGCGCAGCGCGCGGTCCGCCGGGGGGAACCTGCGAAGCGTGCGCCTGGTCCGCTCGGTCAGCGGGATGTCCGGTTTGGGCTGGATCCACGGCGCCGTCCGCTGGAAGACGCTCAGCTTCTCCACCACGGGGGCGATCTGGGGGATGAACTGGACCGAGGAGGCTCCGGTGCCGACGACCGCGACGCGCTTGCCGGTCAGGTCCACCGAGTGGTCCCAGCGGGCCGAGTGGAAGGCCGGGCCGGCGAACGACGCGCGCCCGGGGATCTCGGGCACGGAGGGGACGTGCAGCCCGCCCATCCCGGCGACGACCGCGTTCGTCGTGAAGGTCCCGCCGTCCTCGGTGCTCACCAGCCAGCGGCGCTCGCGGTCCTGGTACTCCAGCGCGGCGACCTTGGTGCCGAGGCGGAGGTGCGGCGCGAGCCCGTACTTCTCCGCGCATGTCCGCAGGTAGTCCCAGATCTCCCCCTGCGGGGCGAACAGGCGGGTCCATTCGGGGTTGAGGTCGAAGGAGAAGGAGTACATGGGGGAGGGGACGTCGCAGGCGCAGCCGGGGTAGGTGTTGTCCCGCCAGGTGCCGCCGAGCTCGGAGTCCTTCTCCAGGACGACGAAGTCGTGGTAGCCGGCCTGCTTCAGCTTGATCGCCATGCACAGCCCGGCGAAGCCGGCGCCGATGATGGTGATGCCGGGGCCCTTGGCCGCCGTGCCGTCGGCGTTGGCGGGGCCTGTGGCTGCCATGCCGTCTCCCTACCCGGTATTGGATGAGCCATCCAATTGAAGCGCGGCCCGGGACGCGCCGTCCATCGTTTCACGGTGGTCCGATCCACGATACGGGCTGCCGCGCCGTGCCCTCGCGGGCCCTCGCGGGCCCTCGCGACTCTCGGGGGACCGCACGCAGACCCTCGCTCGGGGTTCTCGCGGGCTCTCGTGGGCTCTCGTGGGCATGGTGAAAGCGCCGACGGCGGTCGCCGACGGCGCGAGGCACCTGTCAGGTGGTCACTTCACGAGCAGGAAGACCACCACGGCGATCACGATGACGGCGGCCACGGCCGCCACGATGGGGACCAGGCGGGACCGCTGCGGCGCGGCGGCCTCCGGCTCCTGGCGCTGGGCGAAGGCCTTGAACTGCTGGGTGTTACCAGCAGGATCAATCTGAGGTTCCGACATGGAAGGAACTTTAGCCATCCCCAGCATGGCTTGACGCCCTTTATGCCAGTTAGGAGTCAGTCCAAGGGCGGGAGGCCCGACCGGCGGGCGGGACCGCGGGCCCGGACGGATAGCGTGGTGGCATGCTGCGGACGCTGCTGTCGCCCCGCCTCGTGGGCCTGCACCTGGTCACGATCGTGCTGGTCGTCGCGTTCGCCTTCCTCGGCCGCTGGCAGCTCGGGGTGTTCGAGGAGTCCGGGCGGCCGCACGCCGTCGCCGACCCGGCGCCCGTCGCGCTGACCACGCTGGTGCCCCCCGGCGGGCGCATGCCCGCCGCGGCCGGCGGCCGCCGGGTCGCCGCCCAGGGCGCCTACGACCCCTCGCGCCAACTGCTGGTGGCCGAACGCGCGCCCACCGTCGAGACCGGCGGCGGCGCGGCGACCGGCGGGGACGACGGCTACTGGCTGCTCACGCCGCTCACGCTGGCCGACGGGACGGTGATTCCGGTCGTCCGCGGCTGGGTGCCCTCTCCCACCGACCCCGCGACGGCCGTCCCGGACGGCGCGGTGAGCGTGACCGGGCGCGTCCTGCCGCCCGAGCCGACCGACTTCGCCCGGCGGCGGACGGCCCCGCTGCCTGCCGGGCAGGTGGCCACGGTCTCCACGGCCGAGCTGGTCAACCTCTGGCGGGGCGTCCGGCTGCGGGACGGATTCGTGGTGGCCACCGACCAGACGGGGGCCGTGCCGCGGGCCGGGTCGGCCGTGCGGGCGGTGGCCGTGCCGCCGCCCACCGAGAGCGGCGGCTTCACCTGGCGCAACCTCGCCTACGCCGCCCAGTGGTGGATCTTCGCGGGGTTCGCGGTGCTCATGTGGTTCCACTTCGTCCGCGACACGGTGCGCGCGGCCCGCCCCGGACACGCCGCCGGCGGCGAGGAGGATGACGGCGAAGGCGGCTCCGGCGAGGACGGCCCGGGCGCCGCCGGACCGGAGGACGTCGCGGCCGCTGGACGGAAGGACGTCGCGGCCGCCGGACCGGAGGATGTCGCGGCGGCCGGACGGGAGCACGGCGCGGCGGCGGAAACCGCCGGTGCTCCGGCCGCGGGCCCGCGGGCCGCGGGCGCGTCCCCGCGGGAGTGACCGCCCTCCCCCCGGGATATCGTGTGGTGACCGCTCAGCTAGCGAGGTAATGATCGTCGTGGAATCCGCGCTCAAACCGTTCCGGGTGTTGGCCTACATCGTCGGCTGCATGCTGCTCGTCCTGGTGGCGGCCATGGTCGTGAAGTACGGCTTCGACAACGCCACCCCCGTCGCCGTCGTCGGCCCCGTGCACGGCTTCGTCTACGCGGTGTACCTGCTGACCGCGCTCAACCTCGGGCTGAAGGCCCGCTGGTCGTGGCCGTACACCCTGGGCGTGCTGCTCGCCGGCACCATCCCGTTCCTGTCGTTCGTGATCGAGCGCAAGGTGACCGAGCGGGTGCGGCGGCAGCTGGCGGTCGCGGCGGCGTGAGCGCCATCGCGTGACAGGACGGAGCGCCCGTCCGGTCACGCGGCGCGGCCGGGCCGGGCGGGTGCCGCCGGGCCGCGGCCCTGGCCGGGGTGCTCCCCGGGTGGTCAGCCGCCGATCTGGCGCCTGCGGATGCGGCGCAGCCGGGCACGCTGGGACTCGTCCAGCATGAAGTAGGCCGCCACCGGGCCGCCCAGCAGGACGATCACCAGGATCCAGGCCACCAGCGAAGGCAGCAGGAGAAGGGCGAGGATCGAGGCGATCGCCGCGCCCACGTAGTACTTCGACAGTGGCGACATTGCCGGGCCTTTCTGTTCGCCGGACGGGGGAGGTCCCCACCGCCCATTCTGCGTCGTCACCTCAACGAGCGGCCGCCGGGGCGGAGTTCCGCCGGGCACCGCCGGCGAGGGGCCGTGGCGTGTCGCGGTCCCGGCCGCGGGAGTCGCCGGAGGAGCGGGGCGCGGTCGTGAGAGCCGCCGGGGGAGCCGGGGCGCGGTCGTGAGGGCCGCCGGGGTCGCGCGGCCGGCAGAGCCTTCGGCGTCGTGGCGTCAGGTGCGGGCTTGTCGTGGCGTCAGTCGGCGAGGGCTTTCAGCGTGGCCTCGCCGCACGGGTCGCTCTCGGTGCTGACCGGGACGAGCGCCACCTCGTCCACACCCGCCTCCTCATAGGCGTCGAGGCGGTCCATGATCTCCACAGAGTCGCCGATCAGGGCGACCGCCTCCAGCATGCCGTCGGGGATGGCGGCCAGCAGCGCGCGCGGGTGAGGTTCGGTGCGGGCGTAGGCGACGACGTCCTCGAATCCCGCCTGGGCGAACATCTCGCGGTAGCCCGGCGCGTACAGATAGGGCACCAGGGCGCGCCGGATCTGCTCGATGGCGGCCTGGTCGGGGTCCACGGCGGCGGCGACCCAGGCGGCGACCCTGGTCGTGGGGGAGAGCAGCCGCAGGTCGGTGATCAGGCGGGCGGCCGAGGCCGGCGTGAGCAGGTTGAGCACCATGCGGTCGGCCAGCGCGGCGGCCCCCACGGCGGCCGGGCCGAAGGCCGCGACGCTGATCGTCGAGCGCGGGGCCGCGAGCCGCAGACGGTACCCCCGGCTGGCGACGTGCGCGCCGGAGAAGTCGGACCTCTCGCCGTCGAGCAGCGGCCGGAGCGCCTGGACGGCCTCGCGGAGCGCCGCCGCGGAGCCGGACCGGGACCTGCCGTGCCACTCTTCCACGACCACGGGTGTGGAGGTGCCGAGCGCGACGCCCACCGGCCTGCCGGTGAGGTCGGCGACGGAGGCGGCGCCCATCGCGATCATCATGGGGTCGCGCACGTTCACCGCCAGCGGGCCGACGGTGAGCGCGGCCCGCCGCGTGCGCGCGCCGATCGCCGTGGCCAGGGCGAAGGCGTCGTAGGTCGCCATTTCCCCCACCCATATCTCCGGATAGCCGTGCTCGTCCGCGATCTGTGCGGTGAGCACCGCCTCGCCGGCCGGGCGATCCTGCCATAGCCCGACGGAGACGCTGAGCCTCATGTGTAACGCTCCTGCCATCGCCCGGGGGAGCCGCGACGCCTCGCACGGCACGCCCCCGCCACCGTCCTTGCGAGGCGTTCAGTCAACCCCATGAAAGACCGGCCCCACCACTGTCGTGCTGGAGGCGTCATCAGTCGGTTATGGGGCCGAATCATCGGAGCTGTCCGGCTCCGTGGCGGTGGTGCGGACGTGGGAGGGAACGGCTCGTGGGACGAGGTGGACGGGTGTCCGCCGGGCCCTGTCCGCCCCGCCTCGTCCGCGACCGTCGCCATCGCGGCCGTCGCCATCGCGATCGGCTCCACCGCCATTCTTGGAAACTACGATGAAAAAAGTCAGCTCGCAATCTCACTCGATCGGTGGCCCGATGGGAGAGCCGGTGAATGTGACTTAGAGTTGACGCGGTGAACACCAAGGAGTTATCGGTCGCGGCCGGAGTTCATTCGGCTGAGATCGACCAGAAAGTCGCACAACATCCCGCATCTAGGGTGAATATCACCCAAAAGGGATACCATCCCGAAAATCCGTTGCCCTGGCCCGCGGCCCTGCACGCCGAGGCCGATGGCGCGGACACCGATCTCAGTGCCTTCGGCCGTGCCCTGGGCATGCTCGGTGACCGCTGGGTGCTGCTCATCATCCAGCGCGCCTTCCTGCTGCACGTACGCACCTTCGCCGGGTGGCGCGACGAGCTCGGCATCTCCGAGTCCGTGCTCGCCACGCGCCTGAAGGAACTGGTCGGCCACGGCATCCTCGCCCCCGTCGCCTACCGCGACGGCCGAACCCGCTACGAGTACCGGCTGACCGGCGCGGGCCTGCGCCTGTGGTCCTTCCTGCTCGCCATTCACGGCTGGGAACGCGACTGGGCCGACGGCCCCAACCTGCTCGGCCCGACCCACGACATCTGCGGCCAGGACGCCCGCCCCTACCTGGCGTGCGGGGCCTGCCGGCGTCCGGTCGGCGCCCGCGACACCGCGACCGAACTCGGGCCGCGCGCCTCGTTCGTCCGCATCGGCCTGCCGCGTCACCATCGCCGCACCCTGAGGGGCGGCGACCACGTCGGTTACTGCCCGCACTCGATGGAGATCCTCGGCGACCGGTGGAGCACGGCGGTCCTGGCCGCCGCGCTGCTCGGCGTCAAACGGTTCGTCGACTTCCAGAGCCGGCTCGGCATCGCGCCCTCGGTGCTCACCGAGCGGCTCAAGCGGTTCGTCGAGGTCGGAGTGCTCACGGCCGACTCCTGCCGTCTCTACCGGCTCACCGAGAAGGGGCTGGCCTTCTTCGAGGTCTTCGCCTTCCTCGCCGAGTGGGCGCAGCGCGAGCTGCCGGTCCCCGAGGACGCCCGGCTGGTCATCACCCACCGGTACTGCGGCGAGGTCCTGACGCCGGTGCTGGTCTGCCTCGCGTGCGACGGTGTGCTGGAGCGCAGGCGCATCCACTTCGACCTGACGGGGTACGTGCCGCCCGCGCGACGCGAGCATCCCCGCCGTGACCGGCCGCCGCCCGCGTCCCCCGAGCCGTTCCCCGTCGCGGGGCACGTGAGCTGAAAGATTCAGCCGGCTCACAGGCTCGTCCGAGGTCGGTGAACGGGCGAGGGCGGTGTCGTTGACAGGCGGTGGTCAAGCGGACGACCATCGGCGATCGAGCGCGGCGGAGCGATCCCGGTCCGGCGCGTGGGAGCGCTCCCACTTTGTCAGCGGCCTGCAGAAAGTGAGCTGTTCCATGAGTGGTCCCCTGTCCGGCCCCCCGGCCTCGCCGCCACCGTCGTCCGTATGGCCCGCCTTCCGCCGCTTCGGAAGGCGGGAACTTCTCGCGGTCCTGGCCGCGGTGACCGCGGTCGCCGCCATGCTGCTGCCGGTCCGCGCCGCCTCGGCGGCGGACCCGGTGTGCAGGGTCGCCTACACCGTGAACCAGTGGGCCGGAGGGTTCACCGCCTCGGTCAAGGTCACCAACCTCGGGTCCGCGGTCACGAGCTGGCAGCTCCGCTGGGTGTTCGGCGGCGACCAGAAGGTGTCCAACGCCTGGAGCGCGACGGTCACCCAGTCGGGGACCGCCGTGACCGCCGCCAACGCCTCCTACAACGGCAACCTGGCCACCGGGGCGTCGGCGGACTTCGGCTTCCAGGGCACCTGGGCCTCCGCCAACCCCGTCCCGTCCGACTTCACCTTCAACGGGGTCAACTGCAACGGCACCGGTCCGACGCCCACTCCCACCCCGACGCCGACCCCCACGCCCACCGTGACCCCCACCGTCACGCCGACGCCGACCCCCACGCCGACCCCCACGCCGACGCCGACCCCGACGCCGACCCCCACACCGACCCCCACGCCCACGCCGACGGTGAGCCCCCCGCCCGGCTGTAACGGCGCCGTGGTGTGCTCCGGCTTCGAGGACCAGACGTCCTCCTCGCCGAGCGGGGACTGGCAGGTCGTCACGCCGAACTGCTCGGGCACCGGCACGGCGACGATCGACTCCTCCACCACCCACAGCGGCGGCAAGTCGCTGAAGATCAGCGGTGGGGGCAACTACTGCAACCACATCTTCGTGGGCACCACCAAGAACGTCTCCTCGATCGGCCCGGTGGTGTACGCGCGGATGTGGGTGAGGCACACCACCGCCCTCCCCGCCACGCACGTCAGCATGATCACCATGGCGGACTCGGCCAACGGCAACAAGGACCTGCGCATCGGCGGGCAGAACAGCGCGCTGCAGTGGAACCGCGAGTCCGACGACGCCACCCTGCCCGAGCAGAGCCCCACCGGGGTCTCGCAGAGCAGGCCGCTGCCCACCGGCCGCTGGGTCTGCCTGCGCTACCAGATCGACACGACCAAGCAGGCGATGAGCACCTACCTGGACGACCAGGAGGTCCCCGGCCTGCACCTGGACCAGACGCCCACCCGCGACATCGACTCCCAGTGGCTCAGCCGCACGACCGCTCCGCGCCCGGCGACCCTGCGCCTGGGCTGGGAGAGCTACGGCAGCGACTCCGACACCATCTGGTACGACGACGTCGCCTTCGGCTCTTCCCCGCTCTCCTGCTGAACCCGCCACGCCCACCGGCCGGTGGGCGTGACGAACGATTCGCCGCCCGAACCGCGAAGGGCCCGGGACGGACCACTCGTCCGTCCCGGGCCCTTCGTCCGGTCCGCAGGGTCCCGGTCCTTCTCGGCGCGGCCGGACGCGCGCCGGCCTGCCGCACCAGAGGCGGCCGGTGCTCGCCGCGCGATCGGGTGCGCGGGCACCTGGACCGGGACTTCGGCGGGGGGTCTCAGCCGCCGGCCGGTTCCGGCTCCCGGGGCGCCTCGGCGCTCGCGAGCCACCTCTCGTGGGCCTCGCTCAGCCGCCGCCACAGCCGCTCCTTGCGCTCCGGGGCGACATCGTCCAAGGTCAGGCCGAAGACGTCGGCCAGCGCCTCGAAGTAGTCGCGCCGGCCCGACAGCACCGAGGTCCCCTCCTCCGAGCCGATGCGGCTCAGGCTCAGGCCGCGCAGGCAGTCGACGCCCGCGGCGTCGCGCCGCTGCACCGACATCACCGACCGGAAGCTCGACTGCGGCGAGGCCGACAGTTCCTGGTGCTTCACGGCGAAGGCTGACATCTCGGCCGGCTCCGCGCGGAAGTCCATGCCGACGAAGCTGCCGCGCGGGTCGTGGTCGAACCGCAGGCCGCCCGGCTCGGCCTCGGAGGGCCGCAGCCGGTACTCGAAGGGGCCCTGCCGGTGGACGCCCTCGACGAGCGGGAGCGGTTCGTGAAGGGCGTCACCGAGGCCGACGTCCACGAACCACACCCCGTCCGGGCACCGCTCCGCGGGCAGCCCCGACACGGTGAGCGCCAGGTGGTTGCCGGTCACGCCCACGGGGGAGTCCGCCCCTCCCTGCACCCCGCCCACGTGCCGGGACACCCGGTACCCCAGCGCCGCGAGCAGCAGCGACAGGGCGCCGTTCAGATGGAAGCAGTAGCCGCCCCTGCCGCGCAGGATGCGCCCGGCGGACTCCAGTGGCTCCACTGAGGTCGGCTCGTCCATCCAGATGTGGAAGTACTCGTACGGCACGCGCTCGACGTGCGCCCGGTGCAGCCGCACCAGGGATTCGACGCTCGGCGGACCGCCGAGCCCGCCCAGGCCGATACGGCGGAGATAGGTGGAGACATCCAAAGATCGCGTCACGGGGCAAGCTAATCAAGCTGCATCAGATCTGCACATATGCCTTCGGATAGTCTGCACGACCGGGTTCTAGGCTTCCCACCGTGACAGACCAGCGACGCATCCTCGTGGTCGAAGACGACAACACCATCGCCCTCGCCGTGCGGAGCCGGCTCATGGCCGAAGGCTTCGACGTCCGCATCGCCGACGACGGCGAGGAGGCGCTGGCCGCGTACGCGAAGGCCGAACCGGACCTCGTGGTGCTCGACCGCCTGCTGCCCGGCCTCGACGGCCTGGAGGTGTGCCGGCGGATGCAGGCCGCGCGGCCGGTTCCGGTGCTGATGCTGACCGCGCTGGGCGAGGAGACCGACGTGCTCGTCGGCCTCGGCGTCGGCGCCGACGACTACCTCACCAAGCCGTTCAGCATGCGCGAACTGATGGCCAGGATCCACGCCCTGCTGCGCCGGGTCGAGCGGGCCGCCCAGCTCGCCCACGAGGACACGGTGATCCGCGCGGGCGACGTGGAGATCAACACGGCCGAGCGCAGGGTCTTCGTGCGCGGAGTGGAGGCGCAGCTGACGCGTACCGAGTTCGACCTGCTCAGGCGGCTCGCCGAGCGCCCCGGGCACGTCTTCGAACGCGAACGGCTGCTGTCGGACATCTGGGGCTTCTCCGAGGCCGCCGCCACCCGCACCGTGGACAGCCACGTGCGCTCCCTGCGCCGCAAACTCGGCTCCGGCATCGTCCGGACGGTCCACGGCGTCGGCTACGCCCTGGTCAAGCCATGAGCCCCCGTCCCACGCCGAACGGCCCGCACCCTGGGGGAAAGGAAGGCGTGTCGTGAGGCCGCTCGACTTCCTGGGCCGGGTGAAGATCAAGATCGGACTGGTCATCCTGCTCGCGGTGGCCACGGCCTTCGCGCTCAACGAGTACGGCCGCTCGCTGGGGGTCGTCCCCTGGGCCCGCATGGGGCTCGCCGCCGTCCTCAGCCTCGGAATGGTGCAGCTCGTCGGCCGGGGGATGACCGGGCCGCTACGCGAGATGGCCGCGGCCGCCCAGACGATCGCCAAGGGGCGGTACGGCATGCGCGTCAGGGCCACCTCCCGCGACGAGGTGGGCGAGCTCGCGCGGGCGTTCAACGCCATGGCGGCCGACCTCGGCGAGGTGGACCGGCAGCGCCGTGAACTGGTGGCCAACGTCAGCCACGAGCTGCGCACCCCCATCACCGGACTGCAGGCCGTGCTGGAGAACCTCGTCGACGGCGTCTCCTCGCCCGACAACGCCACCCTCAGCACGGCGCTCACCCAGACTGAGCGCCTCGGCCGGCTGGTGGCGCAACTGCTCGACCTGTCGTGGCTGGACTCCGGCGCGCGGCCCATCGAGCCGGAACCCGTCGAGCTGGGCCCGCTGTGCGCCCAGGCCGTCCGGGAGGCCGGGCTCGCGCGCGAGGAGGTGGCGCTGTCCAGCTCGGTGCCCGCCGCACTGGGCGTCCACGCCGACCCCGCGCTGCTCGGCCAGGTGCTGGCCAACCTGCTCGACAACGGCGTCCGGCACAGCCCGTCCGGCGGCGCGGTCCGGCTCGAGGCCCGCCCGGCGGGCTCCGGAGTGCGGCTCAGCGTCACCGACGAGGGGCCCGGCATCCCCGCGCCGGAGCGGCCCCGGGTGTTCGAGCGGTTCTCCCGCCTGGACGCCGCCCGGGCGGCCGACGCGGGCGGCGCGGGCCTCGGCCTGGCCATCGTCAAGGAGATCGTCGAACTGCACGGCGGCTCGGTGCGGGTCGCCGACACCATCTCCGGCTGCCGCATGGTGGTCGACCTCCCCGGAAGGACCACGGTCATGAGCGACCTCACCGACGACCCGCCCGGCGACCCCGCGTCCAGGTCCGGTGATCCCGCGTCCAGGTCCGGTGGTCCGGTGTCCAGGTCGGGTGATCCCGTGTCCAGGTCCGGTGGCGCCGAGCCGGGGCCGCCGCGCACGACACCTGCCCCAGTCGGGGCGCCCCAACCGTCCGGCGCCGTCCAACGGTCCACGACGGAGGCCCGGTCGCGGCACGATCCCGGAACGGACGCACCCTCGAGCACCGCCGAAGCCCCGGATGCCCCGACCGGCGGCACACCCCCGATCTCCAGGCCGGGCGCCGCCGCCCTTCCGCCCGGCCCGCGTGTCCCGGCGCGGGCCGGCGAAGACACGGAAGATCCGAAGGAGGAGGCCGTAGGCATCGCGGAGCAGTCCGCCGTGTCCGCCATATCGGGCGTTCCCGACGCTCGTGACGCTCCGGCCGTCCTCGTCGTGCCCCGGAGGCCCAAGCCGTCCGGGGAGCCGACGGCGCGGCCGGTGCCGGGCGCGGCGGAGTCACCGGCCGCGATCTCAGACTCCATCGCCGCGCGACCGCTCACCACTGCGGCACCTCGCACCGTCGCCGAGTCCGGCACCGGCGCGGAGTCCGGCACCGGCGCGGAGTCCGGCACCGGCGCGGAGTCCGGCACCGTCCGGGAGTCCGTCGCCGCGGCCGAGGGCCGGACGCCGGCCGGACCGTCTCGCGCCGCGGCCGAAGGACCGACCCCGGCCCGATCGTCTCCTGCCGCGGCCGAGGGCCGGACCGCGGGCGGATCGTTCTCCGCCGCCGTGAAGCCGCCCGTCCAGGATTCCCGGCCGCCCACGCAGTCCGGCGCCACCACGGGGGCGCCGCCGGACTATGTGCCGCCGCCGTTGCTGCCGCGCCCGGCGCTCCCCCCGACGCCCCGCTGGCTGCTGCCCGTGGCGGCGGCGGTGGGTCTGCTCGCGGCGATCGCCCTGCCGGACGCGCGGACCGGGCTGGGCGTGGTCCTGGTGGCCGTCGCCGCCGGCGCGGCCGTGCTCCCGGCGGCGCGCCGCCGCATCACCCCATGGACGGCCGCCTTCGGCCTGCTGGCGTACGCCCTGGTGGCGGTGGCCCTGGTCCGCGACGCCGAATGGCTGGTCGGCCCCTCGCTGCTCGCGGGGTTCGGCCTGGCGGCGCTGGCGGTTTCCGGCGCGGGGCGGGGCTGGCTCGGCGTGATCCGCGGAGGGCTCTCGGTGGTCCTGGCCGTCTTCCCGCTGCCGTGGTTCCTCCTGGAACCGATCAAGGCCGTCGACCGCAGGCGCACCCTGGCGCCGATGCTCGCCGGGCTGGTCATCACGGCGGTGCTCCTGCTGGTGTTCGGTGTGTTGTTCGCCTCGGCCGACGCCGTTTTCGCCTCGTTCGTCTCCGAGGTGTTCACCGCCCCCGCCTGGGCCTCGTCCGTTCCGGTGCGGCTGGTGCTCTTCGGGGTGTTCGCGGCGCTGGTCGGGGCCGCCACGCTGGTCGCTCTGCGCCCGGCGGTCGAGCCGGCCGGCCGCCGGGCCCGCAGGCGGGTGAGCCTGGTCCTGTGGACCATCCCGCTCGGCGCGCTGGACCTGCTGTTCGCCGCCTTCGTGGCCGTGCAGATCAGCACGTTGTTCGGCGGGAACCGGCGGGTGATGGAGACCGCCGGGCTGACCTACGCCGAGTACGCCAGATCGGGATTCTTCGAGCTGGTCACGGTCAGCGTCTTCGTGCTCGGCCTGGTGGCGGTCGCGACGGCGGTGGTGGCCGCGAAGGGTCGCGAACGGCTGCTGCTGGCGGGCCTGCTCGGCGTCCTGTGCGGGCTCACCCTGGTGATCCTCGCCTCGGCGCTGCACCGCCTCGGGCTCTACATCGACGCCTACGGGCTGTCCAGCCTGCGCGCCTCGGTCGGCGCGGTGATCTGGTGGCTGGCGGCGGTGTTCGCGCTGGTGCTGGTCGCGGGCGCCATGCGGCTGGCCCGGCGGGACGCGGGCTGGCTGCCGCGCACGGTGGTGCTGGTGACGGCCCTGTCGCTGCTGACGTTCGCGATCTGGAACCCCGACCTGCGGGTCGCCGAGTCGCAGCTCGGCATCCGCAAGGTCTCGGAGCTCGATTTCAACTACATCACCGACCTCAGCGCCGACGCCGTGCCGGCCATCGACGGGCTGCCCCCTCAGGTGCGCGACTGCCTGCTGTCCCAGATGTCGTCGGTGCGGCGGCTGAGCACGCGGGACGGCTGGAACGGGTGGAACCTGGCGCGCGAGCACGCCCGTGATCTGCTCGGCGACCGGCCTCCGATGGAGCCGTCCTCGGCGTGCGGGGAGGATATAAGGTCGCCTGGGACATAGGTCAGACACGGGCGGGCTCGTCGAAAGGCACGGCTGCGGTGCACGGTTCGGTATACGTCTACGTCGAGGACGTGCGCGACGAGGGCGCCGGGCGGGTCCTCGACCGCATCGCCGGCTACGGCGTGCGCGAGGTGACGGTCGCCGCCGCCTACCACGGCGCCCGTGACGTCACCCCGCACGGCGCCTCGCGGGTGACCGTCCGCTCCGACGGCGTGCACTTCCCGCCGCCCGCCGACCTGTTCACCGGCCTGCGGCTCGTGCCGCCCGTCCAGCCGGGAGCCGAGCGTGAGCCGCTCGCGGCGCTGCGCTCGGCCGCGGCCGAACGGGGCATGGCCCTGCACGGCTGGGCGGTGTTCCTGCACGACCTCACCCTCGGCCTGGCCAACCCCGACGTCACGGTGCACGACTGCTTCGGCGGGCGCGGCTTCCCCGCGGCGCTGTGCCCGGCCCATCCGGACGTCCGCCTGTACGCCGTCGCCCTGGCCAGGGCGACGGCCCGGCAGGGCGTCGACAGCGTGGTCGCCGAGGCTCTGCACTTCGGGGGTTTCGCCCAGGGGTACCAGCAAGAGAGGTGCTTCGTCCCGCTCGGTCCGATGGACGAGTTCCTGTTCTCCCTCTGCTTCTGCACGTGGTGCATGCGGCGGGCGACCGACCTCGGCGTCAAGGCGGAGGTCGCCCGCGAGGAGTGCGCGCGCATCGTCGGCGGGGTGCTCGACGGCGACCCGCCCGCGCAGGGCGAGGTCACGCGGGCCGCGCTGACGGCGTACGCGGGGCCGGACGTGGTGGCCTACGCGCGGGCCCGGTCCGAGACGGTGACCTCCCTGGTCAGCGAGGTGTCCTCCGCGGTCGCCGCCGAGGGCGCCACGCTGACCTTCCTGGACGGCACCGGCCACCGCAAGGGGTACGCCGACGGGCTGCCGCCCGCCGGGCTCGCGGCGCACGACGCCTGGCAGCTCGGGGTCGACCTGGTGGCGCTGGGCGACCTGGTCCCGTCGTTCGGTGTCCTCGCCTACGCCAGGGACGCCGCCAGGGTCGCCGACGACGTGGGCGCCTACCGCCGCTCGGTCGGCAACGACAGAGAGCTGCGCGTCGTGCTGCGCCCGGGCAGGCCGGACACCGACTCCGAGGAGCGGCTTGCCGCGAAGGTCCGCGCGGTGCGGGCCGCGGGCGGCGACGCGGTGGACTTCCACGCTTACGGGCTCGTGCCGTACAGCGTCCTGGACCGCATCCCCGGAGCCCTCGGCCGCGAAGCCTGATCCCGCCTACGGCACGCG
Source organism: Sphaerisporangium sp. NPDC005288 (assembly GCF_040607475.1). Lineage (NCBI taxonomy): Bacteria > Bacillati > Actinomycetota > Actinomycetes > Streptosporangiales > Streptosporangiaceae > Sphaerisporangium > Sphaerisporangium sp. NPDC005288. Next base: position 167,199 of record NZ_JBEXGT010000002.1, read on the forward strand.
ATCGCGGAGGGAGAGCGCTCTCCGGCGGTGAGCCGACCGGGTGCGCGGTGGTTGCGGTGCTTTCAGAACGGTCCGTTCGCGGCAGCCCGCCGGGGCTCAGCTCGTGAAATGAGGTTTCCGCGGTGTCCTGTCCCGTCTTGCCTGGTCAGCGAGGTAGGGCGAGCCGCGTCCACGGTGGTCGGCGCGATGAACGATAGAGAGCGCTCTCACGATCTTCGAGAAACATTTTCTCGCTGTTGACACCGGTTGTGGAGGCATCTAGCGTCAGCGGCGCTGAGAGCGTTACATCCACGTTACGTCGACGAGAACACCTGGTTCCCCGCCGTCGCGGACCTCGAACGGCCGTCGGGCCCGCGCCACCGAGCCGCCGCCGGTCGTCGCCCTATCGCGGGCGGCGGCCGGTTCACCCCCCCACGACGAAAGCCTCTCCGCATGACCTGTGACCTGACCTCGAACCACCGCGACTCCGGCGCCCCCGGAAACCGCCGAGCGAGGCGACGGTCCGCCGGGACGGCCGCCGCCGTCCTGCTCGCCGGACTGCTCGTCACCATGCCCGCCGCCCCCGCCGACGCCGCCACCGTGTCCGTAGGGGCCGGCGGGTACACGACCGACCTGCCCGCCGGCGCCTCCGGCCCGGCCGACAGCACCGGCGCGCCGGTGACCCCGAAGGTCACCTCGGCCGTCACCGCCAAGGTGCCGACCAATGACTGGTGGTCGTCCCTGGCCTTCCAGCGCTACGCGGGCAACCCGTACTCGGAGAACCTGTACGCCCATCCGCTGACCTTCCATGCCGTCGCCGGCGGGCTCGAGGTCGGCTACCCCACCACGCCGGGCATCGGCGCGACGCAGTACGACTACGCGCATGCCCGCGATCTGACGCTCGGCGTCACCGGGCTGAACGCGCCGCGCACCCAGGTCGACGGCTGGTCCGACTGGACGGTGACCCCCTACTGGTCCGACGGCGCCCGCACGCTGCGCGCCACGATCGGCCACGGGCTGCCGTTCGTCTACGCCACCCCGAGCGGCGGGGACGGACGGGTGGACTTCGTAGCCACCCCGACCATCTGGGCCGACCGCGGCAACGTCCTGGGCGCCACGGTGAACGGCCACGACTACGCCCTGTTCGCCCCCACGGGGACCGACTGGGCCATCTCCGGCACCGCGGCCACCGTCGCCCTCGGCGGCAGGAACTACCTCAGCGTCGCCGCCCTGCCCGCGCGCGGCGCGCTGGACCTGTTCGCCAAGTACGCCTACTCGTTCGTCACCGGGACCACGGTGAGCTGGTCCTACGACGAGGCCGCCGCCCGGCTCACGACCACCTACACCGCCGCCACCAGCGCCAAGGAGGGCACCCAGACCGGCACGCTCCTGGCGCTGTACCGGCACCAGTGGCAGGCCACCTCCGACCCGCTCACCAGCTACACCTACCTCTCGCCGCGCGGCACGATGAAGCTGCGCGAAGGCGCCTCGTTCAGCACCCGGCAGACCTTCCACGGCGTCCTGCCGTCCCTGCCCGATCTCGGCGCCTACGACCGGGCCCGGCTCGGCGACTTCGTCCGGCAGGAGGCCGACGCCGCCGACCCGTACAAGGGCGCCGGCGACACCTACTGGGCGGGCAAGGCACTCGGGCGGCTCGCCCAGCTCGTGCCCATCGCCGACCAGCTCGGCGACACCGCCTCGCGCGACAAGCTCCTCGGCCTGCTCAAGACCAAGCTGCAGAGCTGGTTCACCGCCGGCGGCGAGCAGTTCCGCTACGACGCCACCTGGGGCATCCTCACCGGCTACCCGGCCTCCTACGGCAGCGACACCGAGGTCAACGACCACCACTTCCACTACGGCTACTACCTGATGGCCGCCGCCACCGTCGCCCGCTACGACCGGGCGTGGGTCGCCGACGGGCAGTGGGGAGGCATGGCCAAGCTGCTGGCCAAGGACGCCAACAACTGGGACCGTTCGGACACCCGCTTCCCGTTCCTGCGCAACTTCGACCCGTACGCGGGCAACGGCTGGGCCTCCGGCCACCAGGGCTTCGCCGCGGGCAACAACGAGGAGTCGTCCTCGGAGGGGATGAACTTCGCCGCCGGAGCGCTGCTGCTGGGCGCCGCGACCGGCGACACCGCCCTGCGCGACCTCGGCATCTACCTCTACACCACGCAGGCGGCCACCATCGCGCAGTACTGGTACGACGTGGACGGCGCGGTGTTCCCCGCGGGTTTCGCGCCGGACACCGCCGGCATGATCTGGGGCGACGGCGCCGCCCACGCCACCTGGTGGACGGGCAACCCCGAGGAGATCCACGGGATCAACTACCTGCCCATCACCGGCGGCTCGCTCTACCAGGGGCTCTACCCGGCCAAGGTCAGGGCCGGGCTGGCCGAGATGGAGGCCGAGAACGGCGGGCCCGCCGTCGAGTGGCGCGACGTCATCTGGCAGTACCGCGCGCTCGGCGACCCCGCCGCCGCCAAGGCGAACTGGGACGCGGGCTGGACCTCCTACAGCCCGGAGTCCGGCGACTCCAAGGCGCACGCCTACCACTAGATCTACAACCTGGCCAGGCTCGGCACGGTCGACGCGGCGGTCACCGCCGACATCCCGACGGCCGCCGTCTTCAGCCTGAACGGCACGCGCACCTACGTCGCGCACAACTTCGGCGTCTCGGCGCGGACGGTGACCTTCTCCGACGGCAAGCGGCTGGACGTGCCGGCCGCGTCCACCGCGACCAGCGCGGGCGGCGGCGGCCCCACGCCCACGCCGACGCCCACTCCCACCCCCACTCCGACCCCGACCCCGACTGGGACGCCGACCCCCACCCCGACGCCGACTCCCACGCCTGGGGGCCCGGTGCGGTACCTGCTCGGCGGGGGAGGGCTCGGCGCGGCCGCCGGGACGGCCGGGGCCGACACCGTCGCCTCCGCCGGCGGCGTCAACCACGACGGCACCCCGGCCAACCCGCTCGTCTACACCGCCGGCGGCCTCACCATGACCTCCACCGGCGCCGCCACCGCGTTCGACCTGTACCTGGACGCGGGGACCGCGGTGGGCAACGGCGTCCAGGCGCGGGTCTCCTACGACCTCACCGGAGACGGCTCCTACGACCGCGTCGAGACCTACCGCTACTTCGCCACCGACCCGGTCGCGGGCTGGGAGCACTACACCCAGGCCGCCGGGCTCGCCTCCTCGACCGGCGCCCTCGGCAACCTGGTCAACGGCCGGGTGAGGGTCGAGGTGTGGAGCGCCATCGGCGTCAACCCGACCTCTCTGGGGGTCGGCAGCCGCTCGGTCCTGACCCTTCCGTTCCGCTGACCACGCGGCTCCGTCACCGGCCCGTCCAACCAGCCTGAGCCGCCGACCCGTCCGCTCTGTCCGACCCGTCTGACCTGTCCGACCCGTCTGACCTGTCCGACCCGTCTGACCTGTCCTACTCGTCCCACTCGTCCCCGAGAGATGAGGAGCATCATGGGCATGACCACCGATCCACCGGCGCGCCGCCGCTCGCGGCTGCGCGCCGTGCTGGCCGCCGCCGGAGCCGCCGTCCTCCCGATCATCGCGCTGACCCTCGGCGGCGGGCCCGCCGGGGCCTCGGTCCCCGCCACGCCGAGCGGCTGGAACCTGGTGTGGAGCGACGACTTCAACGGCTCCGCCGGGACGATGCCCTCGTCGGCCAACTGGATCATCGACACCGGGTACAGCTACCCGGGCGGTCCCGGCAACTGGGGCACCGGCGAGATCCAGAACTACACCGCCAACGCCTCCAACGTGAGCCTGGACGGCGGCGGAAACCTGCGCATCACGCCCGTCAGAAGCGGCTCGGGGGAGTGGACCTCCGCGCGCATCGAGACCCGGCGCACCGACTTCAAGCCGGCGGCCGGCGCCGTCCTGCGCATCGAGGGCCGCATCCAGATGCCCGACGTCACCGGCGACGCGGCGCTCGGCTACTGGCCGGCGTTCTGGGCGCTGGGCTCGCCCTACCGGGGCAACTACCAGAACTGGCCGGCCATCGGCGAGTTCGACATCATGGAGAACGTCAACGGGATCAACTCCGTGTGGGGCGTCCTCCACTGCGGCACCAACCCCGGCGGCGCCTGCGGCGAGACCAACGGCATCGGCGCCAGCCGTGCCTGCCCGGGCTCCACCTGCCAGTCGGCCATGCACACATACCGCTTCGAATGGGACCGTTCGGTCACCCCCAACCAGCTGCGCTGGTACGTCGACGGGCAGCAGTTCCACAGCGTCAGCCAGAGCCAGCTGGACGCCACCACGTGGAACAACATGACCGGCCACGGCGGATACTTCCTGCTGCTCAACGTGGCGATGGGCGGCGCGTTCCCCAACGGGGTCGCCGGCCGCTCCACCCCGACCTCGGCCACCGTGTCCGGACGCCCCATGGTGGTCGACTACGTGGCGGTCTGGCAGAGCGGCGGCACCACCACACCGCCCCCGAGCTCGCCGCCGCCCAGCTCGCCGCCGCCGGGTGGCGTCGACGCCCGCTCCACCATCCAGGCCGAGCGGTACCAGGCGCAGTCCGGCACCCAGCTGGAGACCACCACCGACAGCGGCGGCGGCCAGAACGTCTCCTACATCGCCAACGGCGACTGGCTCCGCTTCGACGGGGTGAACTTCGGCTCCACCGCCGCCCGGCAGTTCGTGGCCCGCGTCGCCTCCGGAGCCCCCGGCGGCGTCAGCGGCCTGATCCAGGTTCGGCTCGACAGCCTCACCGCCGCACCCGTCGGCGACTTCGCCGTCGGCAACACCGGCGGCTGGCAGAGCTGGCGCACCGTCCCGGCCAACATCTCCGGCGTCACCGGAACCCACACCGTCTACCTCACCTTCGGAAGCGGCCAACCCGCGGACTTCGCCAACCTCAACTGGTTCACCTTCACCAGCTGACCCCGCCACCCCGAGCCTCGACCGGTCCCGGTCCGCCGAGGCTCGGGGTGGCGCATGCCCCTGCAGTGACCACAGTCCTTCATCAGGTCGAGCTCTGTACCGGGTTCGTGCAGGATGTGATCGGCGCCGGGGCGGCGGGTCGTGGTGCGGCGATGACGGCGCCGTCGTGCGGCGGGTGGCCGGCCTGCGCCGAGTGGTGGCGTCGTTACCCGGCTGGCGTTGGTGGCGTCGTTATGCTGGGTCGATGAAGATCCGGATGGTGGGCGCGGTCAGCGGCGCCCTGCCGGCGGCGCTGGCGTTGACCCTGGCCGCCGGGTGCGCCACGTCGGAGGGCGCGTCGCCGCGGGCGTCCGGCGGGGCTTCGCCCGCGACGTCCGAGGGAGCCTCTTCCGCCGTCGAGGTGGCCTCGCCGGCGGCGTCCGAGGCGGCGTCGCGCGTGGCGGGCCTGCGGGTGAGCAGCCCGGCGTTCGGGGACGGCGCGGCCATTCCGCGCAAGCACGCCTGCGCCGCCCAGGGAGGCAAGGACATCTCGCCCCCGCTGGCCTGGTCCGGCGTCCCGTCCGAGGCGCGCGAGCTGGCGGTCGTCGTGGACGACCCGGACGCGCCCGGCGGCTCGTACATCCACTGGATCGTGACCGGCCTGCCCGCCTCGCTGACCGGCCTCGGCCAGGGAGCGACGGAGGGAAAGACGCTGCCCGGCAGCGGCGGCGCTCCTTCGTACGCCGGCCCGTGCCCGCCGGGCGGCACGCATCACTACCACTTCACCGTGTACGCGCTGCGCGACCGGTTCCAGCCGGTCGGCGACCCGCGGGCCGTGTACGCCCGGCTCAAGAAGGCCGCCATCGCCTCCGGCGAGACGGTCGGCACCTGGACCCGGCGCCCCTGACCGAACATCCGCCCGCTCGGGGCGCGCGGTCAGAACGGTGGACGGCGTCCGTGCGGCTGGACGCGCCGTCGAGTCGCCCGAGGATCGGCCCGGGCGGTCAGCGGGAGCGGGCGCCGCTTCCGGCGAGCGCGGTGGCGACGCCCAGTCCGAGGTAGACGCAGCCGCTGACGTACCGCAGCGCCCTGTGCCTGCGGCGCAGCAGCCCGCTCAGCGTGCCCGCGCCGAGGGCGTACACCATGTCGGCGGCGATGCCGAACATCAGCAGGGTCAGCCCGAGAACCACGATCTGCAGGGCGGGAGACCCGGCCGCGGGGTCGACGAACTGGGGGAGGAAGGCCAGGAAGAACAGGATGACCTTCGGGTTGAGCACGTTGACGATCACGCCCTCGAGGAAGACCTTGCGCAGCGGCTGGGTGGCCGCCGCGCGCGCCGCGGCGCCGTCCCTCGAGGCCAGTGTGCGGATGCCGAGGTAGACCAGATACAGGGCGCCCGCCCACTTGACGGCCGTGAACGCCGCCGCCGAGCGCGCGATCAGATACGAGAGCCCGGCCGCCGCCGCGGCGATGTGCAGCAGCGTTCCCGTCTCCACCCCGACGGCCGAGGCCACCGCGGCAGCCCGTCCCTGCGCGATGCCGCGCGCGGTGATGTACAGGTTGTTCGGGCCGGGAACGACGACCAGCACCAGCGCGGCCACCGAGAAGACCACCAACGTCGAGGCAGAGACCATGCCCGCGACCCTAACCTCCACCGGACCAGCAGAAGTGGTCCATAACCATCCCTTCCTCTCAGTCCAAAGCCTGCTTGACGACGAGCGGCACCGTCGCCGAACGACGGGTCCGATCACCGGCACTCACCTCAGTCCAGGTCCGGGGTGCTTCGACGGGAGGTCCGCGACCTCGGTCGCCTGCTGCCACGGCCGGCCGAGGTCGCGGAGGGCGTCGGTTGCAGATAAAGCTGTCGGTGTCCGCGTTGTTGTCGGTGCTCGTGTCGGTGTTCAGCTTGAGGTGTCGGCCGTCGATATCTGGAAAAGCCAACGCACCCCAAGCCGGTTCACCGACAACAGACCTGACGACGCCACGGGGCTGCCGACGCTGTGTTTGAGATTCCAGACACTTACCGTCAGTCCACACGCGCCCAGAAATCGTACGGGTCCTGCCCAGGGCGGAATCCGTGCGCCTCTGCCATGTCTGCCGCCTCTCGGAACTCGTGAGCTACGAGGGATGGGTCGTGGGCGTCGCTGCCGAAGCTGACCGCCGGTCCGCCTTCCTGGTGCCACCATCGCAGGATCACCGGTGACAGCGGCAACCTCGTGTTGATCTCCAGGGCCCGCCCCGACGAGGCGGTCGCCCGCAGCGCATGCCGGAACTCCTCCTCGAAGGCCAGCGGATCGAAAGGCCCAGCCTCCGTAGGCCAGGACCGCACTGGGTAGTCGATGTGGGCAAGCACGGAGAACACATCGCTCCCTGCCGCCAGTCCGGCAACCTCGGCCAGGTACTCCCGGATGACCTCGGCCGCAATCCGGTGGTCGTACAGCCCCCACGGTTCCGCGAACCCGTCGCCGTCGGGCAGGCAGTGCAGAGAGCCCAGGATCCTGTCGAACCGCCCGGCCGCGAGTACCTTCGCCACGGCCTCGGCGTGCCAGTGTGGCTCCCCGACCTCCAGCCCACTCAGGATCCGTAGCCCGGAAAAGCGCTCGCGACACCGCTCGATCGAGTCCAGATACCCGTCCACATCGAACGCCGGAGGACTCAACACCCCCTCCGGCGAGCTCAGCGACAGCAGATGAGCGTCATCCGCGGAACCGATGTTCAACGACGTGTGGTCAAGGTGTTCGGTGAAGGCGATCGCCGGGAGCCCAAGCTCCACCGCCCGCGCGCAAGCGTTCTCCATCGAGGCATTCGGGGCGTCCCAGGACCACTCGCTGTGCACGTGACTGTCTACAGGCAACATCACAAAAGCACCGTAGTGGACGATCACGGGAAGTGGCCTTGAAGGGGAGGACACGCCGGTCAGTTCACCGACAACAAGACCTGAACGACTCCACCCGAACCTGTCCGCATCAACATGTCGGACTACGGGTCATGCGTGTCCGCTTCGACAACATCACTTGGAAGGGACAGAGGGGAAGGCAGGGCATGGGCGGGTTGTGGCGGCTCTGCGGCGATTCCGGGTTCTGTCGGGCGGGCGTGCGATACTCCCCAACGTGGTGTGGCGGGAGGCGGGCAGCGCTCTTGTGGGGCGGTCGAGTGAGCTCGGTCGCCTCGTCGGGGTGCTCGACGCCGCCGCCTCGGGGCACGCGGGGGTGGCCGTCGTCAGCGGCGACGCCGGCATCGGCAAGAGCCGCCTGGTCGCCGAGCTCGTCGCCCTGGCCCGGGCCCAGGGTTTCGCCGTGCTGACCGGCCAGTGCGCCGAGCTGGGTGACGCCCTGCCCTACCTCCCCCTCGCCGATGCCCTTCGCGGCGCGGCCGGCGACTCCGGCCTGGCGCAGGCCATCGAGGCGCGTCCGATGCTGCGCAGGCTGACGCCCGGCGCCTGGCTCGACTCCCAGCCCGCGGCCGGTTCGGGGCTCACCCAGCAGCAGCTCTTCGGCTCGACGCTCGACTTCCTCGCCGAGGCCGCGGCCGGAAGGCCGGTCCTCTTCGTGCTCGAAGACCTCCACTGGGCCGACCGGTCCACCCGTGACCTGCTGGTCTTCCTCAGCCGCATGTTGCAGCACGAGCGGGTGTGCCTGCTCGGCACCTACCGCACCGATGACCTGCACCGGCGCCACCCGCTCCGCCCCCTGCTGGCCGAGCTGCAGCGCCTCCCGTCGGTCACCGCGGTGCGCCTCGGCCCGCTGGACGCCGACGCGCTGTCCGACCACCTGGTGGCCCTCGGCGGCGCCGACGCCAGGGCGATCGGCGACATCATCACGCGCGCCGAGGGCAACCCCTTCTACGCCGAAGAACTGCTCGCCGCCGAGGGCCTGCCGTACAACGTGGCCAACCTGCTGCTCGCGCGCGTCGAACGGCTGTCGGAGCCCGCGCAGAGCGTGCTGCGGGCCGCCGCGGTCGCCGGCCGGCGCATCGACCACGACCTGCTGCAGAAGGTCTCCGGCCTGCAGGACATCGAGCTGGAGGAGGCCATCCGCGAGATCGCCTCCCGAGGGCTGATGCTCCCCGACGGCGACTACGGCTACGCGTTCCGCCACGCCCTGCTCCAGGAGGCCGTCTACACCGATCTGCTCCCCGGAGAGCGCGCGCGGCTGCACAGCCGCTTCACCCGTCTGCTCGACTCGCCGGCCGAGCTCGCCTACCACTACCTGGCCGGTCACGATCTGCCCGGCGCCCTGGCCGCGTCCGTGGCGGCCGGACGGCGAGCCGACCGGCTGGGCGCGCCCGTCGAGGCCCACGACCACTACGATCGGGCTCTCGCGCTGTGGCAGCGCGTCCCCGACGCCGAGCAGGTGGCGGGCATCGACCGCGTGCGGCTGGCGCTGCTGTCCGCCGCCGCGGCCGAAGAGAGCGGAGCCACCCACCGGGCCGTCGCCCAGATACGGGAGGTCCTGGCCGTCGAGCGGCCGACGGCCGAGATCTGGGAGCGGCTCGCGTACTACCTGATCGACGCAGGGGACGACGCCGGCGCCGTCGAAGCCGCCAAGACCGCCGTCCACCTGGCCACCGAGGCCGCGGACGAGGAAGATGACCACGGTCCGGCGGACGACCAGGCCGAACGGCGTCAGGTCAAGAACTGCCGGGCCGCTCTGCTGGCCAGATCCCTGGCGACGTACGCGCGTGCCCTGGTCTGGAGTCCCCAGCACGGCGAGGTCGAGCAGCTCGCCGGCCGCGCGCTCGAAGCCGCGCGCGCGTCGGGCGTGCGCGACGCCGAGGCCAGCGCGTTGATCACCCTGGCCGTCGTCGCCGACATCGGCGGCGACCGGCAGCGGGCCGAGGACGTGCTGACCACCGCGGCCGCGGGCGTGCCCTCCGGCAATCTCTCCATCGACCTGCGTGCCATCTTCAGCCTCGCCAGGGTGCAGTACGACCGCGGTAACCTCGCCGATGCCGCCGCCACCGCCGACCGCGGCGTCGACCTGGCCCGCGAGACCGGCCTGACCTGGAGCAACTACGGCACCGACCTGCGCTTCCTGCGGCTGCTCATCCACTACACGGCCGGAGAGTGGGAGCAGGCGGGTGAGCTGGCCGCGGGGTTCGCGGCGCGGGTGGGCAGGCTTCCCGAGGCATGGTTGTCGGGGTACGCGCTGTTTGTGGAGGTCGCGCGCGGCGACCCGATCGTCGAGGAACGCATGGTCTGGCTCAGGCCGTTCTGGCGCGACCCGCTGGTCAGCTACATCTCCCGGACTCTGGCCGCCGAGCACGCGCTGTGGAACGGCGACCCGCGCTCCGCCATGGAGCACATCGACGCGGTGATCGCGGTGCTCGAGCCCTTCGACCCCGGCATGATCCGCGTCTGCGCCACCGGCCTGTGGGCGCTGGCCGAGCTCGGGCAGCACCCGCCACGCGCCGACGACCAGGCGAAGGCCGACGACCTGCTGCGGCGCGCCCACCAGGCGGCGACCCTCGGGCCCGGCTCGGGCACCCGGGGCGCCATGGGGGTCGAAGGCCGGGCATGGCTGGCCAAGGCCGAGGCCGAACGGCGGCGAGCCGGCGGCGACGCCGATCCCGCGGCCTGGCGGGCGGTCGTGGACGCCTTCGACTTCGGGTCGGTCTACGAGGTCGCACGCGCGCGCTGGCGCCTCGCCGAGGCCCTGCTCGCCACGGCGGACCGCGACGAGGCGTACGCGCAGTGGCGGCAGGCCGTCGACACGGCCGCCGCGCTCGGCGCCGCGCCGCTCCACCGTGCGCTCACCGACCTCGGCCGCAGGGCCCGCTTCCCTTCCCCGTCCAAGCAGGACACCACGGACGCCGCGTCTTCGACGGCGACGTCATCGCCCTCGTCTTCCGCCGCCCTGGCCGCACCGCCGGCCGACCACGGCGGTCCCGCGGTCTCCCTGACCGGCCGTGAGCAGGAGGTTCTCGCCCTGGTCGCCGCCGGCCTGTCCAACCGCGAGATCGCCGAGCGGCTCTTCATCACGCACAAGACCGTGAGCGTGCACGTCTCGAACATCCTCGCCAAGCTGGGCGTCTCCTCCCGCACCCAGGCCGCCGCCTACGCCCACCAGCGCGGCCTGCTCCCCTGAGGGCGCCACTCGCCTCGCCCAATGTCCGGTCGGCGCGGTTCCAGCCCTACTCCAGGATGCGCAAGCGGCACTCCCGCAAGCGGCACTCCCGCAAGCGGTGCCTCGGAGGGAACGCTCACAGGAGAATGCTCCGGAAGACACGGAAGAATGCTCCGGGAGACGGTGCCGGCGGCGGTAAGGGGCCGCCGGAACGCGGCTGCCGGGCATGATTCCGAGAGAGGGCGCCCCATTGAGACGTTCCCCTTCGGACGATCCTCAGGCGACGGTCACCCTGGGAACGGTGCTGTCTCGGGGTCCTTCATGAAGGACCGCTCTCCGAAGGAGTGAGGACCAGGTCGCGGACGATCTGGATCAGCTCCGCCGGGTCGAACGGCTTGGTGAGGTAGGCGTCCACCCCGATGCCGAGGCCGCGCTTCTTGTCCTCTTCCTGGGCCCTGGCCGTGATCATCATGATCTTGATGTGGCGCAGGCTCTCGTCGGCACGCAGCTTGGTGGCGGTCATCCAGCCGTCCAGGCGCGGCATCATCACGTCCAGCGTGATCACATCGGGTTGGACGGACGCCACGCGATCAAGGCAGTCCTGCCCGTCCGTCGCCGTCTCCACCTGGAACCCCTCCAGGCTGAGATTCACGGCGATGAGCTGCCGGATGACCTCGTCGTCGTCCACGACCAACACGCGTCCCAGAACCTCTTCCACGGCCGCGAGGCTAACCCCTGAAAGCCCTCCCCGCGACCTTTTCCCCCAACTCAACCCCCACGGCCACGCGATCAGACACCGCCCTTCCCCGACAGGCAGGGCAGAACGCTCACCCCGGCCACGCAACGCCCGGACCAACCGCTCACCTCCCGAGACGAACCGCTCATCCCTCGCGACGACCCACGCTCTCCGGGCCGTCGCGCCCCTCGTTCCGAAGCCCGTGACCTCACATCGACGCCGCCTCCTCCCCGCCTCTTCCGCAGCGATGCCACGCCGGAAGGGAACCCGCCGGCATCGCCGACCCACCTCTCATGAACCGATTCCCCATGCCGCTTGTCCACAGCCTGACGCTCCAAAGCCCCCGCCGTGCTGAATCGCCGCAGCTCATTGGCTACGTCAGTCGCATTCACCGCTGAGTGGCCATCGCCCTTCGTCCACAGAACGCCGTTCGGCCCAACGGCCGGCAGCTCTCGAAAATCACCCTTGGGCTTGATTCGCCATCGAGCCCAAGGAGGGCACCGTGATCACGATGCTCGTCACCACCGTCCTCATCACGGGGACGGCACTTCCCCTCGTCGCTTCGGCCGCTCCCCGCCCCCCGCTGACCCGATGCACGCAGATCCGCCGGCTGCCCACTCTCCACCACCTCACGGCCCCACCTGCCCGTCGATCGTCCCGCGTTCTCACGGCATGCGTCGGCGAGAGCCCGGGAGGCCTTCCTGTAGCCCGGTCGTCGCTCCATGACCGCCCGTGGCCGCCTCACCGCCAGATCGACCCCTACGGCACACCGGCCGCTCGGCTGTGGACCTGGCCGGTGCGTGACCTCCTGCCGGAAGAGATCGACATGAACACGCCGGGCGAGGGGCACCTCGCGCGGCAGCAGGTCGGCGCCCGCACCGACGGAGGCCTTCTGCTGCGCATCCACCAGCCGGCGCTCGTCGACCGCCGTGGCCCGCACGCCGGTTCACCCGAGGCCGCCGAGTCCGGTCAGCCGCCCGGCGCCGATCGTCCAGCGCGAAGTCTTCCCGTGTACCGACGCTCTCCCCGTGTGCCCGACCGAGACCGGTCTCGGTCGGCGCCTGACGGCGGCGGACGCCGGCATCGGGAGGCCCCCGACCCGGCGTTCCCCAGATCGACGCCAGACGACGCGGCCGGAGCAGCCCGTTCCCAGCGCCCAGGCGGGGCGGCCCGCTCCCAGCGCCCAGGCGGTGCCGCGCCGACGGCCGGCCGGCCGGTCCCCACCTCCCGCCGTCCTGCCGGCGATCGGTCGGCGTCCCGCTCGCGGCAGGTCACTGCCGGGGCCATCGCCGCGCGAGCGGCCGTCAAGAAGATCGGCACCCCGTACGTCTGGGGAGGAGGGTCACGGAACGGGGCCACGAAGGGCGGGTTCGACTGCTCGGGTCTGGCGCTGTACGCCTGGTCCCGGGCCGGGGTCTCCCTGCCTCACTACACGGGCAGCCAGTTCACCAGAGGCAGCAGGATCCCCCTCTCCCGGCTCAAGGAGGGTGACCTGGTGTTCTTCGGAGGAGGCGCCGGAGACCCCACTCATGTCGGCATCTACCTCAAGAACGGAATGATGGTCCACGCCCCGAAGTCCGGTGACGTCGTGCGCACCGTCGACTTCGCCCACTCGGCCTACTACCGGGCGCGCTACCGAGGCGCCATCCGCCCCGGCAAGTAAGTCCTTTCGTCCGCACCCACGATGTCGCACCAGGCGATCCACCCCGGTCCCAGCACGGTGGCCCGGCAGACCCACTGCCACGATCCACGCCACCCACGCGAAAACCGTCTCCAAGCCCCGAGCAGCACAGGCCGACCCCGCCGATCCGGCACACCACGACGATTCGCGAGGTCACAACCAGGCCCAAGCCACCCGGAGCTCCCACGACGGACCGGGGCACCCGCCACAGCGAGACCGACAGCCGAGCGGTTCACCTGGTCACAGCAGCCCCAGTCACCTCCAGTAGCCCCACGACGAGACAGGCGACTGCCAGGACAAGCCACAAGCTCGGCGGCGGGACGGTTTGGACTTCCCGTCCGCTCCAGGGCCCGAGCGGCGAGGTGGGGCGGCTGCTGGCACAAGCTCGGCGGCGGGACGGGTTGGACCTCCCGCTCTCTCCAGGGCCCAGCGGCGAGGCAGGCGGCTGGCGGGACAAGACTAGGAGCGAGACGGTTTCGATTTTCCGCCCTGGGGCGGCGCCGTCGGGGTGGGGCCTTCTCGGTGGCTTCGCGGGGCTGGTCGCGGGGCATGGTTCGGCTGGAGCGGGTTTCTGAGTAACGGAAGACCGCCAGATGCTGGTAGCCTTACCACTCGTTGAGCCCCCTTAGCTCAGGGGATAGAGCACCGGCCTCCGGAGCCGGGAGCGCAAGTTCGAATCTTGCAGGGGGCACACGATCTTGACCAGCGGATCCATCCGCTGAGCAGGGCGAACAGCACGGCAACGGGCGGGTCTCCAGTCTCACGGAGTCCCGCCCGTTCTCATTGACGCCGCTGGTTGTGGACCAGTTGTGGACCACACGCGTGCTTCCGTAGTGATCTCCGTGTGGGGATGAGTCAACGCTCGGTCCTTGGTGTTGTGCATGTGTGGTCAATACCGATCGTCCTCTCTTGTCGTACATGCCTGGTCCATCTCGATAGCCCGAGGCGATCAGGGGCATGGATCACGAACGGGGGTGCGGAGTGACCGGCCGGCCAGGTCACGACACAGGGTGCGGGGGCAGCCGACCGGTGGGGCACGGCACAGAGATGCGGGGCGAGCAGGCGGGGTGGATCAGGAGCCGGTGCGCGGGGCCGGTGCGCGGGTGGTGCGGAAGCGGGCACGGTAGGCCGTGGGCGGCACGCCCAGTTCGCGGACGAACGCCCGCCGCATCGTCTCCGGAGAGCCGAACCCGATGCGGCGGGCCACGACGTCGAGCGGCCTGTCACTGGTCTCCAGCATGTTGCGGGCGCTCTCCAGGCGGGCCAGCTCGACGTACCGGGCCGGGCTGAGCCCGGTCTCCTGCCGGAACAGGCGGGTGAGCTGCCGCACGCTGAGTCCGGCGCGCGCGGCCATGGAGGCCAGGCCGTGGTCGCTGGCCGGGTCGACGGCCACGGCGTCCAGCACCGGGCGCAGCGGCGCGCACCGCTCGCCGCCGGCGAGCAGGCGGACGCTGAACTGCGACTGGCCGCCGGGCCGCTGCATGAACACGACCAGGTGCTTGGCGACGGTGCGGGCGAGGTCGGCGCCGTAGTCCTGCTCAACCAGCCCGAGCGCCAGGTCGATGCCCGAGCTCACCCCCGCCGAGGTGACGATGTCGCCGTCCCGGACGAAGATCGCGTCCCGGTCCACCTCGATGCCCGGGTACGCCCCGGCGAGCCGCTCGGCCAGCTCCCAGTGCGTGGCCGCGCGGCGGCCGTCCAGCAGCCCGGTGGCGGCCAGGACGAACGCGCCGGCGCAGACCGAGGCGGTGTGCCGGGCGCGGCCGGACAGCCGCCGCACCTGGTCCAGCAGCGGCCGGTCGGCGGATGCCGCGTCCACGTCGGGGCTGCCCGGCACGAGCAGGATGTGCCCGCCGTCGCCGAGCTCTTCAAGGGCCACGTCGACGCCCAGCCGGATGCCTCCGCTGGTCCTGATGTCCCGTCCGCCGAGTGAGGCGATGAGCGGCCGGTAGCCGGCGCCGTGCTCGACGGCCATGGTGAACACCTCCAGCGGCCCGGTCACGTCCAGCAGGCGGACGCCGTCGTACACGACGACGACCACGGTGCGTCCCTCATGCTCGTGCGGCGTGGCCATGGCTTCAGTCTGCTCCCCGCCTCGGACGACCCGCGGCACCGCGGTGTGCGTGGTCTCGTGCCCCACCAGCGGAGCCGCCGATCGTGACGGGTGTGTCGCCGAACATGGTTCCTCCGTATCAGGACGCGGCGTGCTCGCGCTGGAAGAGCGCGGTGAGCGCCGCGATGACCAGCAGGCCCGCCGACAGCCACAACCCCCGCGCGATGCCGCCGTCTCCGTCGGACAGCAGGCCCGATGCCAGCGGGCCCGCGGCCTGCCCGACGGAGAAGGCGACCGTCAGCAGGGCGATGCCCGCCGTCCAGCCGGTCGGCGGCAGCATGCGCCGGGCGATGAGGGTGGCCGCGGTCGGTCCCGCCATGAACCCGGCGCCGAAGACCACCGCCGACAGCAGGGCCGAGAACGGGCCGGGCGTCATGAGCAGCACGGGCAGTACGCCCGCGAACACCAACGCCGCGACGAGTGCCGTCGCCCGGCCGCCGCGCAGCCGTCCGGCCAGGCGGCTCCAGACGACCAGCGTGGTGACCGCCGAGGAGAGCCCGAGCACGACGAAGAACAGCGCGGTCATCGAGGCGCCGAGCCCCTGAGTCCTCAGCAACGCGATCACGAAGGTCATGTAGCTGACATATCCGGCGCCGAACAGGACGTACCACGCGAAGGTCGGGCCGAGGCGGCGCAACTGGTGACGGGCCAGGACGGCGGCTTGCGTGCCGGCGGAGTCGGGGACGCGCCTCGCGCCGAGCCAGGCGGGCAGCAGCGCGACCACGGCGGCGGCGCCCATGAGCAGCCAGCCCAGCCGCCAGCCGTCGTCGCCGGCCGACAGCGCGGCGGGCACGACGAGCCCGGAGATGACCACCCCCACGCCGACGCCCGCCATGTACACCGCGACCGGCAGTGCGGAGCGGCGTCGCGGGGCGCCCGCGGCGACGCGGGAGACCAGCGCCGAGCCGATGACGAAGGTGACGGCCGTGGCCAGCCCTCCGACGAACCGCAACGCCAGCAGCGCGGAGAAATCCGCCCACGCGGCGGTGGCGAGCAGTGCGAGCGCGCTGAGGGCCAGGCTCCACAGGAACGCGGCGCGGTCGCCGAGCCTGCGCGCCCAATGGACGGCGGACGCGGCGCCCAGGATGTACCCGGCGGCGTTGGCGGTGTTCATGCCGCCGGCCTGCGCGTAGGTCCACCCGAGGGTGTGGTGCATGGAAGGCAGCAGCAGGGCGTAGGCGAAGCGGGTGAAGCCGAGCGCGACCACCGGCCCGGTGGCCAGGCCGAGCGCGATCAGCACCTGCCGGGCGACGCCCGCGCGCTGATCCTGGGGCGAAGAGGTGACCGCGGTCATGTACGGCCTCGGCCGCGCGTGAGCCACATGGTGATCGTCCTTCCGGTCGGTTTCGAGGCCATCGATGCCTCAAGGCGCCGGAGAGCACCACCCATGGCCGTCGATCCGGCCATCCGTCCCTCGGATCAGGCCATCGGCCCCAGCGGAACGGCCGACGTGGACCAGGCCCTCACCGGAGGTGCGAAGAACGCCCGCGGGCCCCCGACGAGAGCGGGTATCCACGTGGACCGACCGCGATGCGAGTGGTGAGCTGGACGAGCGGGCCTGGGGGGACATGCAGGCACTTTTGAGCGCGAGGACCGGCCGCACCTGTCCGTCGATCGTGCGTTGGCGTAGGCACCGGATACCCCGCCGGTCATGGGGGTGTCGGCATGGGCCTTCGCGGGGGAGCGGGGCGGGGACCTCAGGTGTTCTGGCGGCTGAGGGTGCGGGTGATGGTCGGCAGGACGGCGATGGACAGGGCCCAGCCGAGTGCCTTCAGGGCGATGGACATGGCCAGGCCGGGGCCGTGGGGGGAGAAATGCTCCTCCAGGCCGAATGGAGAGCTCGGCAACAGGACGTCGAGGCTGAAGAGCGCGGCGTTCACCACATGGTCGGTACTCGGGATCGGCACCGCCTGGAAGATGAAGACCGCGGTCCCGGTGGCCCATGCCGCGATGAGCCAGCAGAGAGCGCGCAGCGGCACGTAGCCGTACCCCGCTATGGCGTCGTAGAGCCAGCCGATGGTCCTGCGGGGCCAGACCAGCCGGCGACGACGGTCCCGGTTCTTGGCGAGCAGCACGATGCGCGCGTCCCGGTCGTGTCCGAGGCCGCGGTAGTACCGCGCGAGCTGCTCGTACGGCTGAGGGTGGTACCGCTGTGGACTGCGCCGCAGCCAGGCGATCCTCTCCGCGACCGGCGGCTCGGGATCCGGGTCGAGGTCGTCGTAGACCAGGCCGTTGAGGCGCGTCGGGGTGTCCAGCAGCGTGCTCAGGGTGCTCAGCCGCGCGTTGGTGAGGTTGACCTCGCCGGTGATCGTCGAGAGCAGGACCAGTGTGTCGATCCGGGCGCGCTCGCACGTCACCGCCCGCCCGCCGGGGTTGGCGAGTTCGGCGCCGGTGAAGTCGGCCGTGCCCGAGATCTGCGCGCCCTGCAGACGGATTCCGCCCTGGGCGGTGAACCCGCCGCGGAAGAACAGGTCCTGATCGACCGTCAGCCGTTGACCGCTGAGCGCGGCCCCGCCGGGGTTGCGGATGGTGGCGCCGTTGAAGGAGATCTGCCCGTGGATGTGCGCCCCGGGGAGCTTCACCTCGCCAGAGGTCGTGAATCCGTTCTCGCAGAACATGTTGAGTTCGACGACCATGCCGGCGGCGGAGAGCGCCGGCCGGTCGTGAACGGTGATGTTGCTGCCGCCCAGATCGAGGGTGCCGCCGATGTGAGCGCCGGCCAGCCGTATCGCGCCGAGGCGGCATGAGTTCAGCCCCAGCGGTCCGTCGGTCCGAAGGCGGTTGGCGTCAAGCGAGGGAATCCGGCAGGCGGAGACGAACAGCCGGCGAATGCGCGCGTCCTCCATGTCGATCGGCTCGTCGAACCAGCAGCGCCGCAGGATGATCTCCGCGGCGATCTCGCCGCCGTTGAGGTCGAGCGCGCCGGTGATATGGGCGCCGCGAACAGCGAGCCTGGCCGGGCCGCCGCGCTCGGCGCCGCGGCCTTCGAGCAGCAGGGCGCTGATGACCTCCGCGCGAATCCGCCGGTCGGGGGTGAACTCGTCCGGGTCGAACCCCTCGGCCGTGGGGTCGATCGTGCCGAGATCGAGCCGTTCCCCCTCCGGGAACGCCTTCCAGAGCCGTCGCTCCGCGTCCGTGCGCAGGTCGTTCGGGTGCACCGTCTCTTCCTTCTGTCAGAACCGGCAGTGCAGGGGATCGGTGAACACGGGAGGAGGGCCGGTCAGGGCCGCGCGGATCGACTGTTCCAGGATCGAGTACGGCGAGCCGTCCGCCCGGTCGAGGCGGAGAGGTTCGCGCAGACCGGTCTCGGTGTTGCTGATGAAGCGGGGTGGGCCGGTGTGCTTGTAGCCGCGGGTGTGGAACAGCAAGGGATGACCGAGGACGACGTCGCCGGCCGAACCGGTGATCTCGCGGAAGTTGCCGATCGGCTCGGCCAGCACCGCGTCGAACAGCTCCAGGTGGGTCATGCCCTCGGGGTGGGCGGCGAGCACTCTCGCGGCGCGGCGGTGGGAGCCCTCGGACACGATGGTGCCGCCGCCGCGCGGCTCGATGTCGGAGAACAGGCCGATCAGCAGCAGTCCCTGCCGGGGCGCGTCGATCGTGTGGCGGAACCAGTTGCCGTCCACGTGCCACCCGTACGGGGGTACGCCGTACGGCCGGTCGGCGCCGTGCGCGAAGTTGACCGGCCAGAAACCCCAGCTCCGCTCGCCGCGCCAGCGTCCGGGGCCGAGCAGTTCTTCGACGGCCGCCGCCACCTGGCCGGTGAAGCAGGCGAGCACCTCGGGCGTGTCCAGGCGCTCTTCGATGTCGTACCCGGGCGGCCACGTGGCGGGGTCGTCGCGCAGGATGCCGGCCTTCTCCGCCATCCGCCGCCAGACCCGGTCGCGGGCGGCGGCCGCCTGCCGCGCCGTGAACGCGCCCGGAAGGACGCACAGGCCCCGCTCCACGAAGCTCTCGATGCGCGCCCGGCCCAGCATGGTCACCAGTACAGCAGCCAGCGGCCGTCGCACCACACCCCGTGTCCCTGCAGGGTGAGCCGCTCGTCGTCGGGTTCCACCTGGCCGACGGGGGCGACCTGGTGCAGGATGTGGCCCGAGTGCACGGCCATCGTGCCCACCGTGTACGGGACGTAGGTGCGGGTGTGGAACCGCAGCAGATCGGTGGCGCCCTCGACCCAGCCCCGCCGCCGTGCGAGCTGGAACTGCTCGTAGGTCGCGTCCCACACGTTCAGCCCGCCGCCGGCGACGGGCAGCCGGATCGGCAGCGTGAACGACAGCAGCCGTTCGAGGTCGGTGCCCGGGGGCCAGTCGAAGGCCCGGTACTGCAGGTCGAAGTGGATCGGCGCCCGGGGTTTGGTGAACACCGCCGCGGCCAGCCAGACGTGGAAGCCGGGCAGTGCCAGGTCCTCGGGGTAGCACACCGGCGACCCGAGATGCTCGCCCAGCACTTCGGCCAGGCGCTCGTACAGCCAGCCGAACCGCTCCCACAGCACCGGCCGCGCGGCCCGTGCCCGCGCCCGGTACTCTCCCGCCCGCGGGTCCTGGGCCAGGTCGAGGTAGCTGGGCGGCCCCAGGGTGAAGAACGCGGTGGGCTCGGGTCCCCGGGGCAGCCAGTGATCTCGCAGGTCGTGCACGGTGTCGCGGACGGCGGCGCTCTGCTCGCCGGTCAGGACCGGGACCGATTCCACTATGCGGCCCCCTCTTCCAGCAGGGTCAGCAGCGACCTGGTCACGGCGCCGCCCAGCCTGCGGTCGTACCAGTCGTATCCGGGCATCGGATTGACCTCCAGACACCAGTGGGTGCCGTCGTCGGCCACCTTGAGGTCCCACCCGGCGAACGCCAGCCCGAAGTCGCGGGTGCACGCGGTCATCCGGTCGGCCAGCGGGCCGGGCAGTTCGCACAGGCTGAAGCCGACCTCCCCGGCGGGAGCCGCGCGGTAGTCCACGACGGGAGAGATGATCCGCTCGGCGTGCACGCGGTCGCCCACGACGTGCGCCCGTACGTCGGCGCCGGTGACGTAACGCTGCACGTGCACGGGCCCCTGCCGGGAGTCGAACCCGGCGAAGTCGCCCGGGCCGACGAGCCTGCTCGTCGCCCGCACTCCGGACACGGCCTTGACGATCGTCGGTCCCGCCGCGGCGAACGCGCCGAGACGGGCCCCGTCGGAGCTGGTCAGGCTCTCGGGCACGGCGAAGCCCGCCTGTGCGATGGACCACTCGTGCAGGGGCTTGGCGCCGTTGTCGGACCCCGCCCGGTTCACCACCAGGCCGGGGATGTGGTCGAGCCAGGCCGTCAGGCCGGTCACCAGGCTCTGCCAGGCCACGGCGTGACGGGGGTCGTCCTGGAGAGCGGCCAGGTCGATCAGCCGGCAGAAGTAGGACGCGCGCGGGTCGAGTTCGTGCCTCCCGCTCGGGGTCGGCAGGACGCTGTGGCCGTCGTCGGGGATGGCCAGCCGCCAGCCCCGTTCGGCCACCACCTCCCGCAGGTCGATCGCCACGACGGGCGCACCGGCCCGCTCGGCCTCGGCCACGAAGTGGGTGAACGTGGCGTCGCCGCCGACGCCGATGGCGTAGATCATGGGAACAGCGCTTTCACCAGATGAGGGCCGAGTCCCAGCCAGACCATGCGGAGCTGCTCCAGGGCGGGGAACGGCTCCACGTTCACCAGCCGGGCGGACGCCAGGTCGGGGGCGAGCCGCCAGGTCACCGCGGCCAGGTCGAGGCCGAGCCGGGCGACGATGCCGATGCTGCGCTCGGTCAGGTCCAGATCGTCCAGGTCGGCGGTGGTGCACCGCCAGGCGTTCCCGCCCAGCACCACGACGCCTTCGAAGACCGGATCGGCGTCCGACCACCGTGCCCGGAACGGGCCCTCGGCCGTCATCGCGTTGGTCCACGGCGCGGTGGCCCCGGTGCCCTCGTCCCGCACCCACCAGGTGGCCTCCGCGTCCTCGCCCGCCGGTGGAGGCGCAGGCGCGGGCGGTGCCCCCGCGAAGACCTCCACGGAGCCGCCGGAGACCCCCGCGCGGAGCTCGGTCAGGGCGGCCGAGACCGAGACGCGGCTGCCGAGCCCCTGCGGGGTGGGGCGGTTGATCACCGGGGCGGGGGTGAGCGCGGCCACCCCCCACAGCTGGGCCAGGCACTCGCCGTACTGGAACTCCGCGTCGAAGCTGACGCGGAGCGGCGGGGGAGGGGGGAGGCGCAGGAGCATGGGGCATTCGGGCGTCACGGTGGCCACACCGTCGCGGACCGAGACGGTGAACATCTGGGCCGCGTCGAACACGTCCAGGACGCGTGCCTTATGCCCGCTCTCGGTGACGAATTCCGCCACCTCGATCGCGACCTCGTCTTCGGGGTCGGCGACGATGATCAGTTCTGGGTCGGCGGTCCCGGATGGCGCGGGCTCAGATGACAAGGCCGTTCCTCCTCAGGAACCGGTTGAACCGGGACGCGCGGAGCGCCGCGATGGTCTCGTCCTGTTCGCCGGACGGTGACGCGGGGGACGTCGTCATCCCCGCCTCCGGGCCCGCCGGGGATCGCCCGGGCGGCGGCGCGTACGCCTTCGGTCCGCCGGTGGGCGTGGGCCAGTCCCGGCCGTCCTTGCCGTCCTTCCAGTCCTTGGTGTCCTTGCCGTCTTTGGTGTCCTTCCAGTCCTTCAGGTCTTTGCTGTCCTTGTAGTCCTTCAGATCCTTGTAGTCCTTGTTCTCCTTGCTGTCCTTTCCGTCCTTCGAGTCTTTGCTGTCCTTATAGTCCTTGGAGTCTTTCGAGTCCTTGCTGTCCTTGGAGTCTTTGCTGTCCTTGAAGTCCTTGAACTTGGCGACGCCCGGCCGGGCGAGAGGCGGCACGGAACCGGCGGGTTCCGGGAAGGCGCGCCCGCCCGCGGGCAGCCGCCACAGCGCCGCGGTGACGTCCCTTCGTTCGGACGCCGCCAGGAACGGCATCACCCGCGACTCGTCCACCGTCCATGCCATCAGCCCGTTCTCCCCGTCCTTGATTCGAGTCGATCGTGATAGCCGCGCAACGCCGTCGCCAGCCGTCGCTGGGACGCCCTGTCGTGCGGGTTGAGGTTGCAGACCAGGTGGTCCACGCCGAGGTCGCGGTACGCCAGCAGGCCCTCGGCCACCTGCTCGGGCGACCCGGCCAGCACGGGATGGTCCTGCGGCCCGGGCTCGCCCACGGAGATGTTGACGCCGAGGGTGACGCCCAGCGTGCCGGGGGCGCGGCCCACCTCCGCCGATGCCTCTTTGAGCCGGGACAGCGCCTCACCGGCGGTCTCCGGCGGGCCGAACCAGCAGCCGTTCCACAGGTCGGCGTGCTCGGCGGCCAGGCGCAGCATGCGAGGACCCCGGGCGGCCACCAGGACGGGAGGACCGCCCGGCCGCGGCCCGCGTGGCCGCAGCTCCCCGCCGCGGACCCAGTGGTGCCGCCCCTCGTACCGGTCCAGTTCGCCGGTGCGGAGCAGCGGCAGGATGATTCCGAGCGCCTCCTCGAACCGGTCCACCCGGTGGTCGAAGGGGATGCCGAAGGCGTCGAACTCCGGCTGGTGCCAGCCGCAGCCGAGGCCGAGGATCAGCCGCCCCCCGCTGACCTCGTCCAGGGTGACGGCCATCTTCGCCAGCACCGCCGGGTTGCGGAAGGCCGTGCACAGCACGAGGGTGCCCAGCTCGACCCGTTCGGTGGCCTCGGCCAGCGCCGCCAGCACCGTCCAGGCCTCCCAGATGCCCTCGGTGGGCAGGCCGGGCTCGCGGAAGAGCAGGTGATCGTAGACCCAGACCGAGTCGAACCCGGAGTCCTCCGCCCGCAGGGCGAGATCACGGATCTCGACGTAGGACGGCTGCTTCCACGGGTACTCCGCCACTGGCAGGACAAGGCCGATCTTCAACGCCCCTCGCATTCACGACCGCACGACGTGAACACCCCCGAACCAAGCGTCACTATATGCCGGAAAGCGGCCGCCGGGAATGGCCGCGGGCCGGTCCGAATGGTCGCGGACCTCCGATCGCCGCAGCGGTGACGGCCGGCGCGTTACGTCCAGGATCGGCCGGCCTCGAATTCGAGCGTGGCGTCACATGGAGGGACGAGCTGAAAATTTCAGGTCGAAGTTTCGTGCGTGATTCGGCGCGGGTTCGAGGAGTTTCCGCAGGCCGTATCGGGTGCCGGGGTGTGTAGAAGGAAGCACTTAAGTCAGGGGTTTCTCGAAAGTTTCATGATGGCCTTGACACATTTCGGAGGCGTTTCCACACTGAGTCCCCGAGGTGGTCGCTCCCTGCCTGCTGATGGTCCGGCGGCGGAGAACGCCCGTCTCCGACGTCCTCGTGGTGTGCGTTCCCGGTTATGGGGTGGCGTCGATCCCACAGGACGTCGCGCGATTCCGCTGTTCCGTGACTCAGTTGTGGAGGCTCAGGCATGAGCACAAACGCCACCCCCTCAGATGGACGTCGGCGGCCACGCGGCGCACGCCGCGCCCTGATCGCCGGCGCTCTGGGCGTCATCGGTCTGACCACCGTGCTGATCGCGCCGGGTACCGCCGGCGCCGCCGAGAGCACGCTGGGTGCGGCGGCCGCGCAGAGCGGGCGGTACTTCGGTACGGCCATCAGCTCGGGCAAGTTGGGCGACTCGCAGTACACCACCATCGCGAACCGTGAGTTCAACATGGTGACGGCCGAGAACGAGATGAAGATCGACGCCACCGAGCCCAACCAGAACCAGTTCAACTTCAGCGCCGGTGACCGGGTCTACAACTGGGCCGTCCAGAACGGCAAGCGAGTACGCGGCCACACCCTCGCCTGGCACAACCAGCAGCCCGGCTGGATGCAGTCCATGTCGGGCAGCAACCTGCGCAACGCCATGATCAACCACATCAACGGCGTGATGGGCCACTACAAGGGCAAGATCGCCTACTGGGACGTCGTCAACGAGGCCTTCGACGACAACAACGGCGGCCGCCGCGACTCCAACCTCCAGCGCACCGGCAACGACTGGATCGAGGTCGCCTTCCGCACCGCGCGGGCCGCCGACCCGGCCGCCAAGCTCTGCTACAACGACTACAACATCGACAACTGGTCGTGGGCGAAGACGCAGGGCGTCTACAACATGGTCAAGGACTTCAAGTCGCGCGGCGTGCCGATCGACTGTGTGGGCCTGCAGTCGCACTTCAACAGCCAGAGCGCCTACAACTCCAACTACCGCACCACCATCTCCAGCTTCGCCGCCCTCGGCGTGGACGTGGCGATCACCGAGCTGGACATCCAGGGCGGTTCCGCGCAGACCTACCAGTCGGTGACCAACGACTGCCTTGCGGTGTCGCGATGTGTCGGCATCACCGTGTGGGGCGTACGCGACAGCGACTCCTGGCTCGGCGCCAACACCAGCCCCCTGCTGTTCGACACAAGTGGCAACAAGAAGGCCGCCTACACCTCGGTCCTCAACGCCCTCAACTCGGCCACTCCCAACCCCACCCCCACGCCGACCCCCACTCCCACGGTGACTCCCACCCCGAACCCCACTCCGACCCCGACCCCGACCCCGACGCCCACGCCGGGCACCGGGGCGTGCTCGGCGACGTTGAGCACGGTCAGCAGCTGGCCGGGCGGCTTCCAGACGACGGTGACGGTCACCGCGGGCTCCTCGGCGGTCAACGGGTGGACCGTGCAGTGGACCTGGCCGAGCGGGCAGAGCTTCAGCAGCGTGTGGAGCGGAACACCCACCGTCTCCGGCTCCAACGTGTCGGTGAAGAACGCCGCTTACAACGGGTCCATCCCGGCGAACGGGTCCACGACCTTCGGCTTCACCGCCAACGGCTCCGCGGCCACCCCCACCGCCACCTGCACCAGCCCCTGACCGGCAGGTAGGTGGGTCCGGCCGGTGTCCGCACCGGCCGGACTCGGGAGCGCCACGGCGTGGCGGCCATGACAGAGCAGCGGCCGGCGGACCGGCCGGGCCGGTTCCGCCGGGTTCGGGCCGGGTGGTGGAGACACCACCCGGCCCGAACTCATTGTGCGCGGCTCACCCGTCCCACGGACTCAGGCGACGGTGGCGGTGCCGACGAGGGCGCGGGCCTGCCCGGGGCTGAGCGTGCGACCCTGGGCGAACAGGTCGGTGAACAGGCCATCGCCGAGCGCGGCCCGCGCCATGCCGGTGGCGCGCTGGGCGTCGCCCTCCTCCGCGGGCGTGACGGTCAGGCTCGCCGACTCCCGGACGGCCGCCGCCGCGCCGAGCAGTCGAGCGGCGAGAGCGGGGCGTCCGCCGAGCGCGCACGCGCCCGCCATGCCGGCCAGCGCCAGCGCGATGTCCCCGGAGGCGCCCAGGTCCATCGCGATCGTGAACGCCTCCCCATGCCTGGCGAGTGCCGCGTCCGCGTCCCCGCGCAGCTCGGCGACGTAGCCCAGTTCGACGAGCACGCTCGGCGCGTACAGCGGTCGTCCCGGCCCGGTGCCCTGCCGGTCGGCGGCGCCGGCGAGGTTGCGCAGGTGCGCCTCGGCGACGTCCAGATCGCCCTGCCTGCGTGCGGCGAAGGCGAGGCCCATCTCGGCGAACACCGCGCCCAGAGGAGACGCCTGCTCGGTGGCCAGCTCCAGCCCTTCCTCGCAGTAGGCGCGCGCCGCCGGGTGGTCGCCGCACTGCATCGCGATCCAGCCGAGCCAGGACAGGCGGCCGGAGACGTCGGTCCAGAGCCCGAGGTCGGAGGCGATGCGCAGCCCCTCCAGGTGCAGGTGGTTGGCCCGTTCGTGGTCGCCGGTGAGGCCCGCGTGCGCGCCCAGCCACTCGGTGGCCTGCAGCAGGCCCCACCGGTCGCCGAGCTCGCGAAACAGCGCCGCGCTGCGGGCGCCGTCCCGTTCCAGCGCGGCCGTGTCTCCTCGCACATGCGCGTGCTTGGCCCGCAGGCCGAGCGCCGCCGCCACGCCCCACGCGTCCCCGCCGGCCTCGAAGGCGTCCAGGGCCCGGGCGATCGAGGCGCCCGTGGCGGCCACGTCGCCGAGGTCGATCTCGGCGAACGCGAGAAACCACTCGGCCCTGGCTCGTGCCCCTGGGTCGTCCACGCCGTCGTAGGCGCGCAGCGCCTCCTCGTGGCGGGCCGGCCAGTCCGCGATGTCGCCCAGCAGGAACGAGATCCCGGTGTGCCAGGCCGTCGCCCGCGCCCGAGCGCCTCGCAGCCCCCCGGCACCCGCCGTCCCCGGCATCGTCGCGGCCGGTTCGCCGGACGCTCCCGACAGCGCGCGTGAGTCGGCCGCTGTCGGCGCCGGCGGCGACTCGGCGGTCGCGGCCAGCGCCGCCCGGAGGGAGCGGCGGGCCTCGTCCAGGCGGCCGCGCAGGAACCAGTACCAGGTCAGCGCGTTGACCAGGCGCAGTGCCACGCCCGCGTCGCCTTCGCACAGCGCGTTGTCGAGCGCGGCGCGCAGGTTGGCGGCCTCGGCGTCCAGGCGCCGCAGCCACCGTCCCTGCTCGGGGCCGTACAGGTGCGGTTCGGCGCTCTCGGCCAGAGCGGTGTAGTACCGGCGGTGCCGCCCGGCCATCCGCCGCGACTCGGCCGCCTCGTCCATGCGGTCGGCGCAGTAGGCGGCCACCGACTCCAGCAGGCGGTAGCGCGGGGCGTCGTCCCCCCGGTCGGTCATCACGACGAGCGAGCGGTCCACCAGCCGCGCCAGCACCTCGCCGGTGTCGTCGTCCCCCGCGCGGACGGCGTGGGCGGCCTCCAAGGTGCAGCCGTCCGCGTGGACGGCCAGGCGGCGCAGGACCGTGCGCTCGGCCGGGGTGAGGAGCTGCCAGCTCCAGTCGATCATGGCCATGAGCGTCTGCTGGCGCGGCGGCGCGCCGCGGTGCCCGGTCGCCAGCAGCCGGAACCGGTCGTCCAGCCCCGCGACCAGGCCGCGGATCCCGAGCGCCCGCACTCGCGTGGCCGCCAGCTCAAGGGCGAGCGGGATGCCGTCCAGCCGCCGGCACAGCAGCGCGACGGCCTCGGCGTTCTCGGGGGTCAGCGTGAACCCGCGCGCCGCGGCGCCCGCCCGGTCCACGAACAGGCGGACCGCGCTGAAGTGCTCCAGCGTCGCCGGGTCGGCGCGCCCGGCCGGGCCGGGGACCTCGAGCGGCGGGACGGGCCACACCACCTCACCGGCCAGGCCCAGGGGCTCACGGCTGGTTGCCAGCACGCGCAGCCCCGGCGCGGCGCGCAGCAGTGAGGCCGCCAGCTCGGCCGCCTCCTCGATCACATGCTCGCAGTTGTCGAGCACCAGGAGCATGCGGCGGGTGCGAATCGCGCGGGCCAGCCGCTCGACCGGCCCGGCTGGCTCGCGGGGCCCGGCGACGTCGCGGACGTCCAGGACGGCCATCACCATGTCGGTGAGCGACTCCAGCGCGTCGCGGGCTCCGGCCCGGTCGAACGCGCCCAGCTCGGCGAGCCAGGCTCCGTCGGGACAGGACTCGGCCAGCGGGGCGGCGGCCTCCATCGCCAGCCGGGTCTTGCCCACCCCGCCGGAGCCGGTCAGCGTGACCAGCCTGGCGTGCTGGAGTGACGCGCGCACCTCGGCCACCGCGTCCTCGCGGCCGATGAGCCCGGCGATCGCCGTGGGCAGGTTCGACCTCGGCCGCGCCACCGCCCCCGCGCCGGCCGGGTCGTCGCCCGCGTGGCCGTCCCTCGCCGGTCCGAGCCTTCCCGAGCCGTCGCCTCCCGCGTGGCCGTCTGGCGCCGGTCCGGACATGCCGGGGTAGGCGAATCGGGCCGCCGCGTCCAGAGGGACGGTCAGCGCCGGGTCCTGAGAAAGGATCGACCGGTGGAGGGCGGCGATCTCGCGGCCGGGGTCCAGCCCCAGTTCCTCCGCCAGGTGGGTTCGCAGGCGCTCGTAGCTCTCCAGCGCCTCGGCCTGCCGTCCGTCCCGGTACAGGGCGAGCATGTGCAGGGCGCGCGGCCGTTCCCGTAGCGGGTGGCGGGCCACGTGGTCGCCGAGGTCGTCGGCGACCACGGCGTGCAGGCCGAGCGCCAGCCGCGTCTCGGCGAGGTCCTCCAGCGCGGTGAGCCGTCGCTCCTCCAGCGTGGCGACGCTCGCCTGGAGGAACGGCTCGTCGGCGAAGTCGGCGAACGCCGGCCCCCGCCACAGCGCCAGGGCGCCGGACAGCAGGCCGGCCCTGGCCCGCGGGTCGCCGGTCTCGCGCGCCTGGGCCGTCATCGCCGCGAACCGCCGGGCGTCGACCGCGGCGGCCTCCGCCCGCAGCACATATCCGGGCGGAGGTGACACGACCAGGTCGCGGCCGCCCGGCTCGGCGTCCTCCAGCGCTCGGCGCAGCTGGGAGACCTTGGCCGACAACGTGCCGGACGGGTTGCCCGGCGGCCGGTCGCCCCACAGGTGCTCGACGAGCCGATCGGCGGACACCGGCCGTCCTTCGTACATCAGCAACGCCGCCAGCAGGGCGCGGACCTTCAGGCCGGGCACCGTGACGGGGACGCCGTCACCGGTCCACACCGCCACCGGTCCGAGGACCCCGAAACGCATGGCCTTCACGATAACGCGCCCCGGACCCACCCCACCGCCCCGCGCGCCGAACCGGTCTCCGGTGGGGTGCGGCGGGTCAACGGGGGGTGAGGGCCTTGGCGATCAGGGCGCTGATCTGGTGGTAGGCGGTGTAGTCGCCGGGGGAGACGGTGGTCTTGGCCAGGGCGGTCACGACTCCACTGGCGGTGTCGGCGTAGGCGGCGGTGCCGCCGCTGCCGGCCATGCCGAACCGGGTGGGGGCGTCCAGCGGACCGGAGAAGCCGATGTCGTAGCCCAGGCCCCGGGTGGCCGGGAACCCGATGACCTCGTCGACGCCGGTCACCGCGGCGGTGGTGATCTCCCGCAGCCGGTCCGGGGAGACCAGGCGCACCCCGTCCACCTCGTCCATGAGGGCGGCGTACACGCGCGCGATGGCGCGGGCGGTCATCACGCCGCCGGCCGGGATGTCGGCGGTGAGCACGTCGGGCCGGTTGCAGAACGCCGCCGTCGGCATCGCCGCCGGCGGCGCCGCGGTCCAGCCGTCCACCACTCTGAAGAACGGCACCTGCTCGGCCATCGCCGCCATCATCTCGGGGGTCATCTCCATGGCCCCGCCCGCCGGGTCCGCGAGGCGGGCGACGCGGCCGAGCTCGGCCGACGGGACGCCGAAGTACAGCTCGTCGGCGACGCCCAGCGGCGCCGCCACCTCCTGGCGGAGCACCTGCGAGATCGGCGTGCCGGTGACGCGCCGGACGATCTCGCCGACGATGTACCCGTACGACTGCGGGTGGTAGCCCGTCTTGGCGCCCGGCTCCCACCACGGGACGGCTCCGGCGATCGTCGCGCACATCTTGTGCCAGTCGATGAGGTCCTCCGGCGTGGTGTCCACCGGCAGGGCGGGCACGCCCGTGGAGTGCGTCAGGGCGTGCCGCACGGTCGCGCCCTGCTTGCCGTGCGCGCCGAACTCCGGCCACAGTTCCACAATGGGCGTGTCGTAGGACAGCGCGCCGCGTTCGGTCAGGACGTGCACGACGGCCGAGGCCGCCCCCTTGCCGGTCGAGGTGACGTGGAAGGGCGTGTCCTGCGTGACCGGCCTGCCGGTCGCCGCGTCGGCCGTGCCCGCGACGGCGTCGACGACGAGCTCGCCGCGCCGGTACACGGCGACCTGGAGGCCGAGCTCCGCACCGGAGGCGACGAGCCCGTCGATGGCGTCCTGGACCTGCTGCTGAACGTCCTTCATGAGTGTTCCTTCCAGATGGTGGGGTGAGGTCGGGAGGCCGGCGCACGGGTGATGACGACGGCTCTGGTGAGTCAGTGAGTGAAGGGGCGTCTGGTCCGCGCGTCGCGTAGTGCGTGGGCCCACCAGGTCAGCTCGTCCAGCACCGTCTTGACCGTCGTGTTGCAGGTGGCGGTGGCCTTGGGCCAGGTGCCGTCGGAGGCGTACTGCTCCCAGTAGCACGGCAGGCTGACCGCGCCGCGGATGGCCACCGCGTGCAGCTCGGCGAAGATCTCGCGCAGGTGGGCGGTGGCGTGCAGGCCGCCCGACTCGCGGCCGTAGGCGACGAAGGTGACCGGCTTGGCCCGCCACTCGTCGTAGAACCAGTCGATGGCGGTCTTGAGCGGCGCGGGGAAGCTCCGGTTGTACTCCGGCGTGACCACCGCGAACGCGTCGGCGGCGCCCAGCCGGGGGCCGAGAGCCCGCACCTGGTCGGGGAGGGTCTCGTCGTGGTCGCGGAGGGTGTCGGGCAGCCGGGCCTCGGCCAGGTCCACCAGGTCGACCTCCAGGTCGCGGCGTTTGCGGGCCTGCGCCGCGAACCACGCGGCGGCGGTGGGCCCGAACCGGCCCTTGCGGGTGCTGCCGACGATGACCGCCAGCCTCAGCGGTCCGCTGTCCGTCATTTCCGGCCTCCCTCGGGTCGTCTCGGCGCCGTGGTCTCGACTGTGCCGGGAGGCGTTTACGGTTTGCTTTCGAGCACCCGTCAACAGACCGCAAGGCGCGGCGCGCACTGGGGAACGACCGGCGCGGACCGGCGCGGGCCCGGCGGGCCCGGCGGGCCCGGGCGGGCCCGGGCGGGCCAGCGTGGCCGGGTGCGGCGGCCGTCCACCGGCCACCCACCGGCCGTCCACCGGCCGCCCGCGCGCGCCGGCGACCCGGCGCGAAGGATCGGACGGGCTCAGGGGGAGGCGCGCAGCGTGAGGGACAGGCGCGGGGCCAGGGTGGTGTTGCGGCGGTGGCCGAGGCGGTGGACGGCCAGCTCGAGCGCGTCGCGGGACCCGACGAGGACCACCCACAAGCGGGCCCGGGTGACCAGGGTGTAGAGGAGCCTGCGCTGCAGCATGACCCCGCCGTACTCGGCGACGAGCGGGGCGACCACGATGGGGTACTCGCTGCCCTGTGAGCGGTGCACGCTGATGGCGTACGCGTGCGTCAGCTCGTCGAGCCGGTCGAAGCCGTAGGTCACCGGGCCACCGTCGTCGATGTGGATCTCCACCAGGCGCTCGGCCACGTCGATCGCGGTGATCGTGCCCGTCTCGCCGTTGAAGACGCCCTTGTCGTAGTTGTTGCGGATCGGCATCACCCGGTCGCCGACGCGGAAGACGGTGTCGCCCGACCAGTGCTCGGCCTTGCCCTCGCCGGCCGGGTTGAGCCGCTCCTGCAGGACCCGGCCGATGGCGGCGGTGCCCGCGGCGCCCTTGCGCATCGGGCACAGCACCTGCACCTGGTCGGCCGGCACGTTCTGCTTGCGCGGGATCGCCTCGGTCGCCAGATGGACCACCCGCTTGGCGACCTGCTCGGGGTCGTCCAGCTCCTCGAACCAGAAGCCGCCGCCGCCCGGCAGCGCGGGCACCTCGCCCGCCCGGACGCGGTGGGCGGCGCGGATGATGGCGCTGCCGCCGGCCTGGCGGAAGACGTGGGTCAGCCGGACCCGGGGGATCTCCTCCACGCGCAGCAGGTCGGCCAGGACGCTGCCCGGGCCGATGCTCGGGAGCTGATCGCCGTCGCCGACCAGCAGCAGGTGGCTGCCCGGGGTGAGGGCCGAGGTGAGCCGGGTGGCCAGGTGCAGGTCGAGCATGGACGCCTCGTCCACCACGATGAGATCGGCCTGCGCGGGCGTTTGCTCGAACAGCGTTCCGGAGCCGGGGTCGGGCTGGTGGGCCAGCATGCGGTGGATCGTCGTGGCGGGCAGGCCGGTGAGCTCCGACAGCCGCTTGGCCGCCTTGCCGGTGGGCGCGGTGAGGGTGACCGAGCCGCCCATCGCCCGCACCGTCGCGGCGATCACCCGTACGGTGTGGCTCTTGCCGCAGCCTGGGCCGCCGGTGAGGACCGAGACCGTGCTGGTCAGCGCCGTGGTGACCGCCGCGCGCTGGTCGTCGTTGAGGCCGGGGTCCTCCTGGAACGGGCGCATGGGCAGGGTGGAACGCGCGTGGTGCAGGCGGGCCAGGTTGGCCGCCAGCCGCACTTCGCGGGCATGCTGCTCCTTGGCGTACACCGCGGTCTGGCGGGCGTCGGTGAGGGACGCCTCGACGACCACCCGCCGCTCGGCCGCCAGGGCGTCCACCATCTGCCGGACCAGCTCGTCGTCCTGGCCGAGCAGGTCGGCGGCCTGGGCGAGCAGGGTGGGCAGCGGCAGGAAGCAGTGCCCCGAGCCGGCGGCCGCGGCCTCCAGCCGGTCGATGATCGCGGCCTGGACGCGCTGCGGGCTGCGCTCCGGCACCCCGGACCGCAGGGCGATCTTGTCGGCGGTGGTGAACGCGATGCCGCGCACCCGGCCGATGAGGCGGTACGGATCGCGGGTCAGGATGTCGGCCGACTCGGCGCCGAACGCCTGGTACACCTTGGCCGCGAGCAGCGGGCTGACCCCGAAGCCCTGCAGCACGACCATCAGCGCGGCGACGGCCTTCTGCTCGGCCCACGCCTCGACGATCTGCGCCTGGCGCACCGGGCCGATGTTGACGACCTCCCTGAGCCGGTCGGGCTCGGTGTCGATGACGGTCAGGCTGGACTCGCCGAAGTGGCTGACGATCGCGTGGGCCAGCCGGGGGCCGATGCCGCGGATCAGCCCCGAGCCGAGGTACACCCGGATGGCGCGGACCGTGGACGGCGCCACCCGCTCGCACGCGGTGACCGTCATGCGGCGGCCGTGGCGCGGATGATCCTCCCACTCGCCGGTGAGCCGCAGCGTCTCTCCGGGCTGCACGCCCGCGAGGACGCGGCCCGCGGCGACGAACCCGGGCGCATCCTCGGCGCTCATGCGGGCGACCGTGTACTCGTCCTCGCGGACGTACACGAGATGCTCGACGGAGACCTCCACGAGACAGATACAACCATCCAGCACCGACACCGGCGGTAATCCCGTCGCGGCGGCCGCGCGCGGATCCTAGGCTCTACGCTGTGCGCAAGCCCATCCTGCGTCCCACGGCGCGCGTCCTGGTGGCCGACGAAGCCGACCGGCTGCTGCTGCTCCACTTCCACGACGCCACCTGGCTGACGCCGGGCGGCGGCATCGACCCGGGCGAGACGGTGGAGGTCGCCGCGGCCCGCGAGCTGCGGGAGGAGACCGGCCACCGCGTCACGCCCGACCTGCTCGGGCCGGTGGTCGCCACCACGGCCGGTCACTGGCGCGGCGGCTGGGACGGCAAGATGTACTACTCGGTCGAGACCTTCTTCTTCCTCCGGGTGGCCGAGCTCGTCATGGACACCTCCGGTCTCATGGAGTACGAGCGGCGCGACATGGTCGGGCACCACTGGTGGACGCTGCCCGACCTGCGGGTCACCGAGGAACGCGTCCGCCCGCTGGGGCTGGCGGGCCTGCTGGAGCGGCTGTACGCGGGCGAGGTGCCGGACGAGCCGGTGGCCCTGCCCTGGCACCATCCCGAGTTCGCGCACCTGCCTGTCCCGCCGCCCCGCCGCTGAACGGCGGGGACGGCCGGCGACGCCGGGCCGCCCCGGTCACCGGGGCGAAGCCCTGTCTCCGAGGTCACCCCGGTCACCCGAGTCACCCCCGCGCCGGCACGGGCGCCCCCGGGGGTCAGCCGGCGAACGGCGGCGGGCTGTCGGCGCCGAAGATCTGGCGAACCTCCGACTCGCCCGCCCAGCCCGGCCAGTGCTGCTTGTGCAGGTCCATGAACGTGGTCGAGAACTCCACGGCCGCTTCCTTGGAGGCCGCCTCGATCATCGCGTAGCTGGCGATGACCTCCTTGGCCTCGGTGAAAGGCCCGTCGGTCACGGTGACCTCGCCGGAGGAGGCGACCCGGATGCGGGTGGCCATCACGGTCGGGGCCAGGCCGCCGGTGTCCAGGAGCACGCCGGCCTTGGCCATCTCCTCCCCGTAGCGGAAGATGGCGTCCATCAGCTCCTTGGGGGGCATGCCCGCCGGCGAGTTCTCTTCGGTCTTCAGAAGAAGCATGTAGCGCATGGTGGTGCTCCTTGTACGTGCGTGGGTCCGGGGAGGACGAGCCGCGTGTCTCGCGGCCTCTGCTCACGCGTCGACCGGGAGAAGGCGCATTCGACACGACCGGCGAATCTTTTTCCACCGATTTCGCGCTGCCTCGGGCGCGGCCCGTGGTGCCCCATCATGCACGCAGGCGGCACCCGCGTCCTCGGTGTCGCCGGCGACCGCAGCGATCGGCGGGCGGCCTCAGGCCGTCGTCTCGGCGCGCCGGCGGACGTGCTCGGCGAATTCCAGCCACTCCTCGGCGACCGCGCACGCCAGGTCGGCGATCATGTAGGCGCAGTGCGAGGGCATGGTCCCGCTGAGGTCCTCCCAGCCGCGCACCCCGGCCGTGTGCTCGTTGAGCCAGCGCAGCAGCGTGCGCCCGGAGTCGGTGAAGCGCACCGAGGGGTCCCGCTGGAGCTGGTGGAGGATCGCCGCCGGGTCCTTGGGCCGGTCCGCGCGCCCGGCCGCGGCGACCCGCCGCAGCCGGCGCTCGGCGCCGGCGGGCTCGCGGCGCTCGTCCCGGGCGCGCTGCTGCGGCGGGATGGGGTCCTCGCCGCGCATCATGCGGTTGCGCACGTCGCGGGCCGTGCCGAGCGAGATGCCGGCCTGCTCGGCCACCTGGCGCAGCGACGCGTCCGGGCGGGCGGTGAACAGCTCGCAGGCGCGGCGCCGGCCCTCGGCGCTGGTGAGCGGCCGGACGCGGCCGTCGCGCCCGATACGGCTGAGCGGCTGCGGCACGCCCGGCGTGGCAGCGCGGCGGATGGTGTCGACGGTCTTGGCCGACAGGCCGGTGACCGAGGCGATCGCCCGGTCCGACCAGTGGGGGCGCGAGACGACGATGCGGGCGGCGGCCGCCTCGCGGTCGGCGAGCGACAGCGGCAGACCGTGGGCGGTGTTCGCCTCCACGGCCATGACGAACGCGGTCTCCTCGTCCCCGTCGAAGAGCCGCACCTTGATCTTCTCGTCGCCGCGCAGCAGGGCGGCGCGCAACCGGTGCATCCCGTCGATGACGCGCATGGTGCCGCGGTGCACGAGGATGGGCGGCAGGTCGTCGTCGGACTCGGCGAGCAGGCGGGTGTGCCCGGCGTCCTCGCCGGAAAGGCGCGGCGAGTCGCCGGGCGCCAATGCGCTGATCGCCATTATCTCGTAGTCGCCGGCGTCGTTGGTAACCGCCGAGAGAAGCATCCCGCACGGCGTGACGCGCCGGTCGGCGAGCGCGTTCGTCTCACCTGCGGTCGTGATGTCTGCGGCCGGCATCAGGACACCTCTCCCCGTGTTCCGTCGGCGCCACGCGTTCATGCGCACGCCTGGCCATAGGCGGCTGATCCGCGACATGCCGGATGCGTGAAATCGGTGAACGGTGATCGAGCCCTATCGTCATGCGCCGGGGCGAACGCCGCATCTTCCCTGTTGCTGTCCTGCGCGAGAACGTGGCCGCGGCCCGGTCGTGACCGGTGTACCGAGGCTGTGGAATAACACGAAAAAGTGGAACTCTGGGGTTGCGCGGCGGCCGGGAAACGGGTATCGGAGATGCCGGGCGCGGCGGACCACCCCAGAATTCCCCGCCATTAACGCCGCCCCGCTTGCCCTGCGCATGCCGGCTCTCCAGAATTTCTCTGGTAACCGTTCCGCTTTTCTTCGCCAGCGAGAACCCGGGCCGCGTGACGGGGAATTCGCGCGGCGGCGATCTCACGGAAGGCGCGCGCCCGCGAGACGGCGACCCCGGTCCATGGCACGCCGGAGCCTGATCGGGTTCCGGCCCGAGTGAGGAATGCGATGGCTCAGCAGACGCTCGAGAAGAACGGCATGGCGATCCCGTACGCCGGATGGTTCCTCGTCCAAGCCAACGTGATCATGATCACTCCGCTGCTCGTCCCGGTGGCGAACCACTTCCACGTCGGCCTGGCCGCGGTCACGCTCGCGCTGACCGCCTACCTGCTGCTGTTCGGCGTCATGCAGCCGTTCTACGGGCTCCTGTCGGACTCCGCCGGGCGGGTGCGCGTCATGCGCCTCGGGCTCGCCGGGGTGTCGTTGGGCAACCTCATCGCGGCGCTGGCCCCCAACGTCGCGCTGCTGATCACCGGCCGGGCCGTGGCCGGGGCGTTCGCCGCCGCGCTGGCGCCGGTGACCGTGGCCTACATCGGCGACCGGGTGCCGCCGGGACGGCGCCAGCGGGTGATGGCCGGCCTGATGTCGGTCGCGGCGATCGGCACCGCCACCGGCACCATCAGCGCCGGCGTGCTGAACGATCTGATCAACTGGCGGGCCGCCATCTTCCTCGTCGCGGCGGGGGCGGCGGTGCTCGCGGCGCTGTACGGCAGGCTGCCGGAGACGCTGGCCGTCAAGACCAGCGGCCGGGACGCGCTCAGGCGGCTCGGCCAGGTCTTCCGCGGCGGGTGGTTCCGCTTCCTGACGATCTTCGCCTTCTTCGAGGGCGCGGCGATGGTCGGGTTCTACAACTTCTTCAGCTCCGCGCTTCAGGTGCACGGCAAGAACGCGGCGATCGCCGGCATCGTCACCGGCTCCTACGGCCTCGGCGCCGTGGTCGGCGGAGTGATCGTGCGTTCGATCGACTCGCGCGTGACCGCCGCCGGGCTGTTCGGCGGCGGCTGCACGCTGCTGTTCGTGGGCTTCCTGGCCGCGGCCTTCAGCCAGACCATTCCGGCGATCCTGGCGGCCGGCCTGCTGGCGGGAATGGCCCTGGCCATCGCGCAGTCGACCATCCAGACCTGGATGATCGAGGCGTCGCCCCCCGACGTGCGCGGCACGGCCGCGGCCGTGGTCGCCTCCGCGGTGTTCACCGGGGCCGCTCTGAGCACGGCCGCCGTCGGCGGGCTCGCGGCCGGCGGCCAGTTCCGCCTGCTGTTCGGCATCGCGGCGCTGGTGACCCTGCCCGTCACGATCGTCGGCGCGCTCGCCCGGGCCCGGTTCTCCCGCGCCACCGTCCCCGCCTGACCCCGGCGCCGCCGCGCGCCGCGAAGCCACACCAGACCTACGAACCGAACTGGAGATACCCGACATGACACGGACGGTTGTTGTCACCGGAGGGGGCACGGGCATCGGCTACGCCGTCGCCGCGGCCTTCGCCGAGCAGGGCGCGCACGTCTACATCACCGGGCGGCGCGAGCCGGTCCTGGCCGAGGCGCGTTCGCGGCTCGGAGACGGCGTGAGCACCGTCGTCTGCGACGCCACCGACCCCGATCAGATCGAGGCGCTGCGCGACCAGCTGCCCACGACGGTGGACGTGCTGGTCAACAACGCCGGCGGCAACCGCGACCTGGACGGCCCCGGCCCCGGCGCCGGCGCCCCGCAGCTCGGCGCGGTCGGGCTGAGCGGGCAGGGGCCGCGCACGCCGGACAACCTGCACGCCCTGGCCGCGGCGTGGCGGGCGAACCTGGAGGGCAACCTGGTCAGCGCGGTGCTGATGACGGCCGCCCTGGACAAGCAGCTCGCCCCCGGCGGCGCGGTCGTCCACATCGGGTCCTTCGCCGCCGACCGGGGCGCGGGCTCCTACGGCGCGGCCAAGGCCGGGCTGAACTCCTGGAACCTGTTCCTAGCGCGTCAGCTCGGCGCCCGCGACATCACCTCGAACGTGGTCTCGCCCGGGTACATCGCCGACACCGAGTTCTTCCGCGACCGCAACGGGCAGCAGTTCCACGACGCGCGGGTGGCCGAGACGATGAACGGGCGCGCCGGATACCCCGAGGACATCGCCGGAGCGGTCGTCTTCCTGGCCTCCCCGGCGGCCCGGCACGTCACCGGTCAGGTGCTCAACGTCAACGGCGGCGCGCTCACGACCCGCTAGGCGACGCGGCCGGTGCGCTGGACGAGCCGTCCGACCTCGTGCGCGCATCCCCAGGACAGGCCGACCCCGGCGCCCGCGTGCCCGTAGTTGTGGATGACGCGGGCGCCGCCGGCCGTGTCCTCCTCGAGCCGGACGCGGGGACGGCCGGCGCGCAGGCCGGTCTCCACGCCGAGGACGCGCGCGCCGGCGATGCGCGGGTCGACGGCGGCGCAGCGGGCGATGATCTCCTCGGTCTGCACGGGGTCGGGCTCACGGCTCCAGTCGTCCCTGGTGGCGGTGCCGCCGCAGACGAGCCGGTCGCCGTGCGGCATGAACGCCGTCAGCTTGGGGCCCTTGCTGAACTCGTAGAAGTAGTCGGTGACGCCGGGGTTCTCGACGATCACGTGCTGGCCGCGCATCGGACGGACCTCGGGGTCGCCGGCCAGGCGCTGGGCGTAGGCGCCGGTGCAGTTGACGACGACCGGCGCCTCGGCGGCGGCCTCGTCCAGGGACGCCACCGAGCCGATCTCCAGGGCGCCTCCGGCGGCCACCAGCCGTTCCGTCAGGTGCTCGAAGTAGACCGGCATGTCCACGATGGGCACCGTCATCCGGAAGGCCAGGGCGAAGCCGGGGTGCTCCTCGGGCGCGCAGGGCTCGTAGCCGGGCAGCCGGTGGATCCAGGAGGCGTCGGCGATCTCGGTGCGGCTCGCCCACCGGCCGGGGGTGACCCGCACGCCCGTGCCGGGCTGCCCGGCGAGCCCGGCGAAGGTGTCCAGGCCCAGGCGGTGCCAGGCGGCGACGGTCTCGTACGGCTCCCAGCTCGCGGTGTCGGCGGGGTCGGACAGCAGGGGACCGCTCAGCACGGCCATGGCGGCCGCGGAGGTCGTCTCGCGCGGCGGCTGGTCGCCGCGCAGCCGCACCGCCAGGCCCTGTTCGGCCAGGTGCACGGCCGTGGTGAGCCCGATGACGCCGGCGCCGACGACCAGAACATCTGTGCGCTCTGTCACGCGTTCACTCCTTGGTCACTGAAAATCGGTCACAGGAAAGCGGCCGCCGCTCCTCGGTCACGAGAGAGGGCCGCCGCGGAAGGACGGGGGGCGTGACGGAATGCCGGACGGCATGAATCCCCCCATGGTCCTGGAAATCACTGAGCCTGCATTGTCGGGTGGCTCCGCGTGCCGGAGCAAGGGTGCCACCGCCCGTAGGGGGCACCCGAAAACACCCATAAAAGGGATGAAGAATCCTATTTCGCAATACCTGCGCACGCGGCCGCATGGAGCGCCGATGTGGGATATTCGCAGGTGCCCCGTACGATCCGACGAGCATCCGCGCGTGGATGCCTTTCCCGTGAATCGAGGTCGATGACGTGCCCGAGCAGACCGCCGACCCCGGCGTCCAGCAGCCGGTCCAGGTCAGCCCGATCGGTTACGTGGTGACCGGCTACGCCCGGCCGCAGGACGCCCCGGCGCAGGCCACGGAGAACTACGGCGAGCCCGGCAAGGTGGTCGTCTACGACCGGTTCGCCGACGGGCTGGCCGGCCTGGAGCGATGGTCGCACATCTGGCTGCTGACCTGGCTGCACTCCCAGGACGACGACGAGGCCGGAGCGCTGAAGTGCGTCCCGCGCGGCGGGGCGAGGGGCGGCGGGCACCGGGGGGTGTTCTCCACCCGCTCTCCGAACCGGCCGAGCCGTCTCGGGATGAGCCTCGTGCGCGTGCTGCGCGTCGAGGACGGCGTCGTCCACTTCCAGGGCGTCGACCTGGTCGACGGCACCCCGGTCCTGGACATCAAACCCTGGGTCCGCGGCACCGACATCCCCCCGGACCTCCCACGCTGACCACCTCGCGCGTGCCATCACCCGGAAGGTCGGGGAGAGCACGGGCACACGGCGAAGGGCCCGCGACCGGGGGGTCGTGGGCCCTTCTCGTCCAGTCAGGCGGCGCGTACGCGGTCCGCAGCCGGTGCGCCGCCCGTGTTCGTCGTGCCGGCGGTGCCGCCGTCAGGGGCGGGGGGCGACGCCGTAGGCGCGCACCTCCATGAGGTCGCCGCTGAGGTAGCCGTCGTGGGGGCTGGTGGGCCCGGCCGCGTGGGTCGGCAGGCCGCCGACGACGACCTTGCGGATCGACGGTTCGCGCAGCAGGGTCAGCGCCAGCTCCTCGTCGTCGCTCACGACCGACAGCGCCAGCGTGTCCTTCAGCGGCGTGACCGGGTCGCGCCGGCTCCACGGCAGCACCCACACGCACGCGAACGGCAGCTCGATGCCGCCGCCCGGGTGGTCGGGGCGGTCGCACACCAGCACGGCCGGCCGCAGCGCCGCCGACCCGTCGCCGAGGTCGGCCACCCCGCCGTCCTGGTACAGCGGAGCGGTGACCTCCACCGCCCCGGCCAGCCGGGACGACAGGTGCGCGCGCATCGCCCGCGCCTGCTCGATCGGCATGACCGGAAGCTGCGCCTCGCTGGTCTGGGGCGGAGCGGCGACCAGGGCGGCGAGCCGTCGGGCGATGGCCTGCCCGAGCTCCATCGGGTCGCCGTCGGTGAACACGGCGCTGGCGTTGGTGCACCGCAGCCCCGCGTCGTAGGCCACCGAGTCGCAGATCACCTCCAGCGCCCGGTCGGTGATCGGGCCGGTGTGCAGAAGCTTGGACCTGCCCGGCCCGCGCGGCACCAGGCCGGGGTTGTCGGCGTAGCGCCGGATGGCCGCGTCACCGCCGAAGACCAGGCTCAGGTCGGCCGCCTTGACCAGCGCGTCCGCCGTGGCGTGCCCGCCGGGCAGCAGCGACAGGCGCGAGGGCTCCATCCCCGCCTCCAGCGCCGCGGCGATCAGCCGCGACGGGGTGAACGGGTCCCGGGTGCCCGGTCGCACGAGCAACTGGTAGCCGTAGGCCAGCGCGTGCACCCACTGGGTGTGGGTGCCCGGGTTGTTGCTCGGCGCGATCACCGACAGGGTGTCGCCGCGCCGCAGCCACACGGCCCTGATCTCCCCGGCCCCCACGGTCGTCGCGGCGCCGGCCGGACGCTCGGCGGCCACGCGCAGCGGGGCGTTCGCGCAGGTCTCGGCCATGTCGGTGACCGAGCGCCGCGCCACGGAGATCGGCACGCCGGCGCTGCGCGACTGCATCTCGCAGTAGTCGGCCGGCGTGAGCCCGTTGAGCGTGGCCGTCCCGAACAGCTCGCCCATGCGGCGGAAGGTCTCGGCGGACGGCGCCTCGCCGACGGGGCGGCGCCGCAGCTCCGCGACCGTCAGCGTGGCGGCCAGCGGCGGCGCCATGTCCACGTCGGCCAGATGCGTGCCGTCGACGCCGCGCAGCGGCACCGTCTCGGCCGACTTGGCGGCGACGCCCGCCCGGATGAGCGGGACCTTGTACGCCGTTGCCACGGCCATCAGTAGACCCCCTCGATGATGGTCTCCTTGGCGGTCTCGTTCGGCCGCACGTCGGAGACCTCGACGCCGGGGTGGTCGTCCAGCGGCGCGCGCAGCGTGACCATGTCGCGCTCGACGGTGGGCGGCATGAACAGGTCGCGGGTCAGCGACGTGATCTTGACGACGCCGCGGGTGTCGACCGGCACCGTCGTGGTGAGGTCGACGGGGTCGACGACGTCGACCACCGTGTAGGGGTAGAACGGACGGAAGACGCACGGCGACGGGTCGCCCTCGACGCGGGTGCGCTGCGGGGCCATGCCCATCATCGTGTTGCCGTACGCCCCGGCGAACTTGGCCCCGGGGAAGGCCTCGTTCTCCAGCAGGCTCAGCGTCTCGGCGTCGATGCTGGTGCCGCCCCAGATGAAGCCGCGCGCCTTCTCGCGCAGCGGCTCGTACACGTCGGGCCGGGCGACGATGCGCTCCAGGATGCGGGGGGTGCTGGAGACGGCCTGGATGTCCTGCGACAGCAGCACGTCCCTGACCTGGTCGAGGATGTGGTCGATGTAGCGGTCGGACTCGTCCTGGCGGCCGGTGGCGATGCACCGCTTGACCCAGCGCGGGTCCAGGTCGACGAAGTAGGCCAGGAAGCCGCGCAGCTCGGTCAGGTTGCCGATGTTCTTGGCCATCACGTGCGGGCCGGTCGGCCCGATGTGCAGCCATCCGGCCTGCTTGCCGCCGGTCGGGAAGCCCTGCTCGTCCAGGAACATGCTCTGGTACTCGATGTTGCGCCTGCGCGAGGTGGCGTCGACGATGCGCTTGGGCGCGCCGGTGGTGCCACCCGACTCGTACACGCCGAAGCGCCCGGGCCGGTCGAGGCAGCCGCGGGGGACGAGCGTGTGGGCGGGGATCGTGCTCCAGTCGATCTTCACGTCGGCGAAGAGCCGCTGGAGGTCGTCGTAGGTCTTGACGTCCGACAGTGGGTCGAACCCGAACGAGGCGGCCTGCTCGATCCAGAACCGGCTGCCGGTCGAGGGCGAGAAGTGCCACGTCATCGTCGCCACGACCAGCTCGTCGAGGTCGGGTGCCTGGTCGACGGGCGCCTCGAAGACGGCGGCGAAGTCATCGGACATGAAATTCCCTTTCTCGGATCGCCAGCGGGGCCCGCGGCGCGGCGTGGTGCCGGCCGCGGGCCGGGGCGGACCGCCGGCGCGGGTCAGTTGTGCTGGAGATGGCCATGGCCGTGCTTGTGCTCGGCCTGGTGACCGTGGCCGTGGCCATGGCCGTGGCCCGCGTGGTCGGGGGGCAGCACGCCGCCGTGCGCGGCGAGGTGGCAGGGCGGGCAGAGCAGACGGCCGCGGTGGTCGTGCAGCACGGCGGTGCTGGTGAGCTCCTCGCACCCGTCACAGGGGGCGTGCGGCCGGGACTTCTTGGCCGCGGGGGCCTCGTCGGCGACCGGCTCGATGAGCAGGATCTCGTCGACCGGGGCGGCGAGGATCCGCTGGATGCGCTCGGCCTGCGCCTGGGAGAAGCGGGCGCGCTCCTCGCCGGTGGCCGTGCCGCCCTCCACCTTGTGGGCCAGCGCCCACAGCTCCTCGCCGCGGAACGCCTCGCTGCCGGGCTTGGCGGTGACCCGCAGTCCGGCTCCGTCGGAGACGCGCCAGAAGGTGAAGGCCACCTTGCCGTTGTCCTGCAGGATCATGTGGCGGTTGCCGACGGTGCATCCGGTGAGCACCTGGACGGCGTCTATGGCGCACCCGTCGGTCTCGCCGACAGCGACGACCTCGTTGTCGGCGCCGTGCCGGCCGAGGTGGGAGATGGCGACG
The DNA here is from genome assembly GCF_040607475.1 of Sphaerisporangium sp. NPDC005288. Lineage (NCBI taxonomy): Bacteria > Bacillati > Actinomycetota > Actinomycetes > Streptosporangiales > Streptosporangiaceae > Sphaerisporangium > Sphaerisporangium sp. NPDC005288. The sequence goes on from NZ_JBEXGT010000002.1 coordinate 210,524, forward strand.
TGCGCGATGCGCAGGCCGACGGCCGACCCCGGGCACTTGTGACCGTGGAAGCCGGTGACCTGCGTGTAGTCCTCTATATAACTCATCGATGGCTCTTCCTGTCGATGGATATGGCGTGGGGGGCGGCCGGCAGCAGCCGGACGTCCGCCTCGCGGTCGTTCTGTCCCTCGTAGAAGGCGCGCACCGTGATGCGGTGCAGGTCGGTGGCCGAGACGATGAACACCCACTGGCCGGACTCCTCGGCGAGCAGCCGGTCCAGCCGGGTGCAGGTGTCGCGGCGCGGGTCCTGCGGCCAGGGGACGCGGTGGGTGTGGTAGTTGCCGACCACCGCGAGGCCGTGCTCGTCGCAGAAGTCCTCGGCGTCCATCAGCTCGCGGGGGTGGGCGATCCACCCCCGCTGGTCGTTGGGCGTCTCCGAGGGGATGGCGTACTGGTCGACCAGTTCGTCCATGTCGTCGGCGATGTCCGGGTCCCTGCGCATGTTGGCCAGCAGGGGGAGCACGGCCGCCACGTGCAGGGTCGTCCCCGCCTGGCGGCCGAGCAGCAGGCCGAACGCCTTGCGCTCGGACACCTCCCCCTCGATGTAGTGCCCGGTGAGCTTGCGGACGACGTGTCCGGCGATGCCGGCGAACAGCGGGCGCGGCAGCGTGATCTCGCGGACGTCGGCCAGCGTGGCCCGGACCTCAGTGGTGGGCAAGAGCGGTCTCCTTCACCGGCTTGCCCAGCAGGCGCCTGGTCTCCGCCGCCCACGCGCGGGCCTGCGCGACGGTGTACATGGTGAGCTCGGAGGAGTGGCCGAGGTAGGAGGAGACGTCGAAGATTCCGGCCAGCTCCTCCTCGCTGAGGTGCTGCGCGACGCCGTTCTGGCGGATCAGGTCCTCCAGCGGCGTGCCGGTGCTGCGGGACTCCTGGCTCAGCTCGTAGACGTGCTCGTGGGCGGTCTGCTTGCCGATGTGCTTGCCCAGGGCGAGCATGAGCCGCTCGGTCACGATCTGCCCGGCGACGACCTTGGTGTTCTCCAGCAGCCGGTCGGGGTGGATCTTCAGACCGTCGACGATGAGACGCGTGATGTCGCAGGCCGCGAGGGTGTAGTGCGACACCTCCGGCACGCACGCCCACTCAAGGCGCAGCGACCGGGAGTCGCGCTCGTGGTCGCCGCTCATCGCGGCCAGCGCCACGCCGACCGTGCCGGCGGACAGGCGCGACAGCATGACGGTCTGCTCGCACGCCTCGGGGTTGCGCTTGTGCGGCATCGTGCTGCTGCCGACCCGGCCGAGCCGCCACTCCTCCTCCACCTCGCCGAACTCCGGCCGCGCCAGCAGGCGGACCTCGTCGGCGATGCGGCCCATGGTCCCGGCGACGATCGCCAGGGTGGAGACGAACTCGGCGATGCGGTCGCGGGCGACGTGCCAGGCCAGCGGCGCGGCGCTGAGACCGAGGCGGGCGGAGAAGCCGCGCAGCAGGTCGATCGCCTGGTCGCCGAAGCCGGCCATCGTGCCGACGCCGCCGAACAGCTCGGCGGTCAGCACGCGCGGGCGCAGGGCGCGCAGCCGCTCGCCGCTGCGCAGGATCTCGTCCATCCAGCCGGCGATCTTCAGGCCGAAGCCGATGGGCAGCGCCGGCTGGGCGTGCGTGCGGCCGAGCGCGACGGTCTCGGCGTGCGTCTCGGCCAGGTCGGCCAGCCGGGTGACGATCGCGAGCAGCTCGTGCTCCATCGCGTCCACGACGTCGCGCATCTCCAGCGACTGGGCGGTGTCCTGGATGTCCTGGGTGGTCGCGCCGTAGTGCACGAACTCACCGGCGCCGTCCGGGACGGAGGCCTGGAACACCCGCAGCAGGCCGACCAGCGAGTGGCTGGTGCGCCGGATCTCGGCCCGGACGGCGCCGAGGTCCAGCCGCTCGACCTTCGCCGCGGCGGCGATCTTCTGGGCGGCGTCGGCCGGGATGATGCCGAGGGCGGCCTGCTCCAGCGCCAGCGCGGCCTCCACGTCGAGCCAGCGCTGGAAGCGGCAGCGGTCGCAGAAGATGCGGCGGCTGGCGGCGGTGCTGTAGCGGTGGCCGTAGAAGGCGGAGTCGACGATGTGGCTGCGCTCGTGGCGGCACGGTTGGTCGGTGCTCATAGGTTCTCTCCTGAGGCGATGAGGCCACTGCGGCGGGACGCAGAGGTCGCGACCCGGTTGCCCTTCGGACGCCGGCTCGCGCGGGCGTAGGGGCTGTGGCCGTACGGGGGCTGGTCGGGGTGGACGGGGGCGTTCGCCGCGATGTCGAGCGCGACCTGCCGCGGTGACATCCCTCGCGTGCGGGAGCCGGCGATGACGTCGATCACCAGTTCGCGCGTGAGGAAGGCGACGTTGTCCAGCACCTCGTGCGGCTCGGGCAGCGTGGCGGGTCCGAAGAGCGTCTCCATCGAGGCCGACCCGCCGATGCCGCCGATGAAGTCGGGCACGACCAGCACGCCGCGCTCGTTGAGCACTTGCTCGGCGGCCTCGCTGAGGCCGCAGTTGGCGCCGACGACCACGACGGGCGCCTGCAGGGCCTCGGCCTGCTCGACGGTGATGGCGTTCTCGACGGCGGCGAGGATCAGCACGTCCACCGGCAGGTCGAACAGCGTCTCGCCGGGCAGCCACGCCAGCCGGGAGGTCTGCTCCGACACCGGCCGCGACTGGTCGTGCTCCAGCATCGCGGTGACGTCCAGGCCGCGCGGGTGCACCGCGCAGCCGTAGGCGTCGGCGACGGCGACGATGGCGGCGCCCTCGGCGACCAGCGACTCGGCGGCGGCCCTGCCGAGGTTGCCGAAGCCCTGGATGGCGACGTGCAGCCCGGTCGCCAGGTACCCGGCGCTGTCGGCGGCGGCCAGGGCGGAGTGCGCCACCACGTGTCCGGCGCGCCGCTGCCCCACGGTGCGCCGGCCGACGGAGGCGTCAAGCAGGCCCATGCGCGCGAAGTACTCCTCGTCGGAGAAGCCCTGGGCGTTCTTGACCGCGTACTTCACCGACCGCAGCCCGACGCCGGCCGCGAGGCGCTCCAGGTCCTCGAACCGGGTGCCCATGTCGCAGCCCATGCTGTAGCGGGTGGTGAGCTCGCCTGAGACGAACGACAGGAAGCGCGAGATCACCTCTTCGGCGTCGGCCGCCATGGGGTCGTAGGCGAGCCCCGACTTGGCGCCGTCGACGTTGATGCCGAGCACGCGCTGCTTGAGCGTCATGCGCTCGGCCAGGTCGATGAGGGTCTGGACCTTCAGCCCCGGCTGGACGCGGAACCCGCCGGCGGCCAGACGGCAATCTTCCCGGTCATATACCAAATAGCCCGGGCAACCATGTACAGGGTCGGTGTATTCGATGACACGTGGCATGTGCAACCCCCCCAGGGATCTCCAGATCGGGGCGAATCTGTGAGTGTTCGTGATGGTGCACATCGGCCATATCGATCGTCAACGAACGCGGTATTCACTTGTACGGGGGGGTGGGGCGCCGCGCTTTCCGGGTGGCCGCCCAACACTGGGGTCGGTTGCGGGGGCGGGTAGGGGGTGGCTCGCGCGCCGGAATGCGGGGGAGATGTCGCGTGGCCGGGATCACCTGGGCGGGCGCGCGGCCGCGCGGCCGTTCGCCGGGCCGGCGGCAGCGTGCGGGACGGGCTTACGGACTGCCCCGTCCCGCTTTTCCGTGCCGCCGGATATCGCTGATCATCGCAAGGGCGTACAACTGCTCAAAGCCCGCACTTGTCCGCGGAACCGACAGAAGCGACTCTGGGCAATTTGCCGTATATGTACGACGGCATCCTTATCTCGGGGATGGGAGGCGGTGCCGCCGAAGGCATTTTATCGATAATGAGAAAAGTTTGGCAGGTGCGAATCAATCGCATTTACCGCCTGCCGCCGCCCGGCGGCGCGGGGTCAGGCCACCTCCTCCTCCCACGCGAAGGCCTGGAGCGCCGGGTCCACGGGGGCGCCCGTGAGCCGGTTGGCGTAGGTGGAGATGGTGTAGGCGCCGACGCCGAGGACGACCTCCAAGGCGTTGCGCGGCGTGTGCCCGGCGGAAAGGAAGGCGCGCGTCTCCTGCTCGGGGACGGCGCCGAGGTGGTCCATCACGGCGAGGGTGAAGCGCCGCAGCGCCTCCAGGCGGGCATCCGGCAGCGGCGCCCGCGTCCGCAGCGCCTCGACCAGCTCGGGCGCGGCCTCCAGCCGGGACAGCGCCGCGGTGTGCATCGCCACGCAGACGTGGCAGGCGTTGCGGGTGACGACGGTCATGACGACGACCTCCCGGTCGAGCGGGGCCAGGGTGGTCCGCTCGAACAGGGCGTTCGCCCCCAGGAACCCCTTGAGCGCCTCGGGAGAGGCGGCCATCCGCGCCACCGCGGCCGGGAGGTGGCCGAGCTTCTCGCGCGCGCCCTCCATGGCGGCGCGGGCGCCGGCGGGCGCGGACTCGGGAGTCAGATCGGGGAAGACGTCGGCGGACGTACCGGTAGATGAGCCGGTAAATGTGCCGAGGGACGTGCTGGGGGACATGGGGCCTCTTTCCGTACGCGGCGGCGTCGCCGCAAAAGGTCAACCTGGTTGCCCATATAGTAAACATGGTTGTCCGATCGCCGCAACGAGGAGTCCGCCGTGGAACTAGGAGGAGGGCCCGACCGACCCCGGTGGGACGCGCCGGCGCCGGGCTCAGCCCCGGCGGCCGGTGGTGGCGATGCCCTGGACGAAGTAGCGCTGGCCGAGGAAGAAGACCACCACCAGGGGAAGCGTGGTGACCACGCTCGCCGCGAGGACGATCTCCCACTTCGGATCGCCGCCCTGGTAGAACTGGTCGACGATGGCCTTCAGCCCGCGCGGCAGCGTGAACAGCGCGGGGTCCTGCAGGTAGATGAGCGGCCGCATCAGGTCGAACCAGCTCGCCTTCAGCTCGAAGACGAAGGCGATGATCAGCGCCGGCCGCGACAGCGGCAGCGCGATGCGCCAGAACAGGTCGAAGTACGACGCCCCGTCCACCCGGGCGGCCTCGAAGACGTAGCGCGGCACGCCCAGCAGGAACTGGCGCAGCAGGAAGATGTAGAAGGCCGAGCCGAACACGTTGCCCGCCCACAGCGGCACCTGGGTCCCGGTCAGCCCGAGGCCGTTCCAGATCAGGTACGTCGGCACCAGCGTGACCACCGCCGGCAGCATCATGGTCGCCAGCACGCTGCCGAACAGCAGGTTGCGGCCGGGAAAGCGGAAGTAGGCGAACCCGAAGGCGACGAACGCGCTGGACAGCGTGACGGTCGCCGCGGCGGCGACCCCGACGACCAGCGAGTTGACCAGCCAGCTCAGCACCGGCGCCGCGTCCCACGCCGCCAGGTAGTTCTGCGGCGCGAACGGCCGCGGCCACGGCAGGAACGGGTCGGCGAACGTGCGGTCGCGCGGCTTGAGCGAGGCGACGACCAGCCAGACGAACGGGTACAGGAACACCGCGGAGGAGGCGGCCAGGATCGTGTAGAAGAAGACCTTCCGCGTGCCGCGGCCGGCGGTGTCGGCGGCGGGCCCTCCCGTCTCGGCGGGCGCCGCCACCGCGGCGGCCCGGTGGTCGACGGCGGTCATCCCGCGTGCCCCTCGGGCGCCGCCACCGTGGTGGCGGGGTGGTGGGCGGCGGTCATCCGGCGTGCTCCTCGGCCTCGTAGTACACCAGCCTGCGGCCCACCCTCACCTGGACCAGGGTGATCACCGCGATGACCGCGAACAGCAGCCACGCCAGCGCGGAGGCGTAGCCCATGTGGAGGAACTGGAACCCCTGCTGGAACAGGTAGACGACGTAGAACAGGGCGGCGTCGCCGTAGGACTGCTGGGCGATCTGGTTGCCGAAGAACATCGTGTACACCTGGTCGAACATCTGCAGCGAGGTGATGGTGTTGATGATCACCACGAAGAACAGCGCCGAGCTGATCATCGGCAGCGTGACCGCGCGCAGCCGCTGCCAGGGTCCCGCGCCGTCGATCATCGCGGCCTCGGTGAGCTCCTTCGGCACGTTGCGCAGCGCCGCGAACAGGATGATCGTGGTGGACCCGAGGTTCCACAGGGACATCAGGACGATGCCCGGCAGCACCCAGTCGGGGTCGGTGGTCCACTGCGGTCCCTGTACTCCGAACAGTCCGAGGAACTGGTTCACCATGCCGGCCTGGCCGTTGAGCAGGAACAGGAACAGCACGCCGACCGCCACGTACGGCGTCATGGACGGCAGGTAGAAGATCGTGCGGAAGACCCCGGCGGCGCGGCCGGTGACCCGGTTCAGCACCAGGGCGAGGGCCAGGGCCAGTACGATGGCCAGCGGCACGTGCGACAGCGTGTACAGCACGGTGTTGCCGACCGCGCGGGCGACCTTCGGGTCCTGCGCCATCTTCGCGTAGTTGCCGAGGCCGGCGAAGCGCGGGCTGTCGATCAGGTCGTAGTCGGTGAACGACAGCACGAGGCTGGCCACCATGGGCCCGGCCTGGAAGACCACCAGGCCGATGAGCCACGGCAGCAGGAAGACGTACGCCCACCGTGTCTCGGCGCGCGGCCTTCTCACCTTCGCGGCCCGCGCTCGCCGGCCGCCGGAGGGTGCTCTCCGGTCACTCCCACCCGATCCTGGACCACAGGGCGACCATGCTGTCGTCCTCCATGGTGTCGCCCTCGCGGGTCGCGGGGATGTGGTCGGTCATGTTCTCCACCTTCCTTTCGTGTGGTTCCTCGTCGCCGGCCGCGACCGCCCGGGCCGCGGCGCCGTCGTCAGTGGTTCACGTCGTCGAGGGCGCGCTGCGCCTCCTGCTGGGCCTGCTTCAGCGCCGGCCCGGCCTTCTGCCTGCCAAGTAGCACGCGGGCCCCCGCGTCCTGCCACGCCTTGGTGAACTCGGCGGCGGCTCCGGACTGCGGCACCACGAACCCGGCCCGCTGGACCGAGCGGATGGTCGTGACGGCCTGGTCGTAGGGGCGGTGCCCGCTCGGCTTCACGACCTGCGAGAAGATCACCTCGTCGGCCTTCATGTTGCCGGTGTAGGTGCCGATGTTGACCTTGCCCTCCTCGGCCCGCTTGTCCGCGCGCGCCTTGGCGGCGGCGATCCAGGTGTCGGCCGAGGTCATGGTCTTCATCCACGCGCAGGCGGCGTCGGGGTTCCCGGCGCCCTTGGGCACCACCCACGCGTTGCCGCCGACGTTGTTCACCGGGTCGCCGTGGCGGTCCTTGAACGGCAGGACGGTGATGCCGGCGCCGGGGTTGGTGCCGGCCATCGAGCTGACCAGGAACTGCTCGGTGAGCATCGCGCCGATCTGGTCCTTGGCGAAGGGGTTCTCCGCGCCGAAGTAGTCGAAGGTGTCGGTGAACGCCTTGAGGCGCGTCCAGCCGCCCTGCGCCTGGACCAGGCCGGAGACGTACTCCAGCGCCTCCACCACCTTGGGGTCGTCCAGGTGGGCGGTGCGCCCGTCGGGCGAGAGCAGGTCGGCGCCGTTGGCCTTGGCCCACAGCGGCAGGAACTCCGGCAGCTTGGGGTAGAAGCCGAACCGCTCGATCTTCCCGCCGCTGCTCTTGGTCATCTTCGTGGCGAGGCGGGCCAGACCGTCCCAGTCGGAGGTGTCGATGGACGCGGGGTCGACCCCGGCGTCCTTGGCCGCCTTGTCGTTCACCAGCAGGATGATCGAGTTGTAGAACTCGGGGATGCCGTACCACTTGCCCGCGTACCGCACCTGCTGCTGGGCGGCCGGGTAGTAGTCGCCCGTCGGGATCTTCTGGGTGGAGACGCAGGTGTCCAGCGGCTGGATGGCGCCGCGGGCGGCGTAGCCGCCGATGCGCTCGCGCGGCATGTACACGACGTCCGGCGGGTCGCCCGCCGCGACGGCGGACAGGAACGCCTGCTCGTCGAACTGGCCCTGGTTGATCTGCACGGTGGTGTCCGGATGGGCCTTCTTGAAGGCGTCGACGCGCACGGTGGCGATCTCGTCGGGCAGGCCGAACCCCATCGTGGTCAGCGTCCCGGATCCGCCGCCGCGCCCGCCGCCCGCCGCTCCGCCCGTCTTGGCGCCCACCCCGCCGCACGCGGCGAGGGCTGCGGCCATGACGGCCACCGCGGCCGTGCGGCTCACGCGCGAACCGTCCAACGACGCACCCCTTTCGCCCGGCACCCGGGCGTCTCACACTGAGCTCCAGGTGAAGTGCGGTCTTCCCGTACAACGGCGCCTAAACGTGAACGCCGCTTTTCCAGGGGTCGAGTCCGTGGAAAGGGCTCACGCGCCGGGGCCGGCGGCCGCGCGGAGGCGATCGCCGGCCGGGGAGCGGCGCCGTCAGCGGAGGCGGGGGAGGACCTCCTTGGCGTAGAAGTCGAAGAACGCCTCCTGGTCGGGGCCGATCTGGCTGATGTAGACCTCGTCGAAGCCCGCGTCGATGTACTTCTTGATCGCCTCGACGTGCTCGTCGGGGTCCGGGCCGCAGGGGGTGGAGGCGGTCGCGTCCTGCTCGCTCACCATCTCGGCGAGCTGCTCGAAGTGGCGGGGCAGCGGCAGCAGCTGGGACGCCTCGCCCTGGATGCCCTGCGTGGGCCACAGGCGGTGGACGGTCTTGCGGGCCTGTGCGGCGTCCTCGGCGTAGCAGACCTTCAGCCCGCCCTGCACCGGCTTGCCCTTGCCGCCGGCGGCGTGGAACTTCTCCACCAGCTCGGCGGCCGGACCGGTGCAGATGTAGCCGTCGCCGATGCGCCCGGCCAGCTCGACCGACTTGTCGCCGAAACCGGAGATGTAGACCGGCGGCGGCTGGTCGGGCAGCGTGTAGAGGCGGGCCGTGTCGACCTTGTAGTGGGTCCCGCGGTGGGTGACCAGCTCGCCGGTCCACAGCCTGCGCATCACCTCGACGGCCTCTTCCAGCATCTCCAGCCGTTCGGCGGCCGGGGGCCACCGGGTGTCGAGGATGTGCTCGTTGAGCGCCTCGCCGGTGCCGACGCCGAGCCGGAACCGCCCCTGGCTGATCGCCGCGCTGGTGGCGGCCGCCTGGGCGATGACCGCCGGGTGGATGCGGACCAGCGGGCAGGTGACCGCGGTCGTGACGGGCAGGGAGGTGGCCTGGGCGATGGCGCCGATCACCGACCAGACGAACGGGCTCTGGCCCTGCTCGTCCAGCCACGGGTGGTAGTGGTCGGAGATCCACAGGTTCTCGAACCCGGCCCGTTCGGCCAGCTCGGCCTGGCGGACGAGCTCTCTCGGCCCGTGCTCCTCGCTGGACAGAAAGTATCCGAAGGTGGTCATCGTCGCCTCCTCATCGCTTCTCGGTCTCGAGCTCAGCCCTACCCAGGTGGCCCGGGTCAAACGGCCCGCCGGCGCCCATGCTCGCCCGCCCAGGTGCGAGCCCGGCTCACATGACAGGAAAAGTCAGGAATATTGCGGGTGGCCGTCGCCATGTCTCCGGATCGCCGCTAATGTGACACGAGTTGTCCATGAGGTTTCTGTGGCTTTGTCAGGGGCAAAGCGTGGTGATGGCCGCGCCGGCTGTCGGCGGTCGGGACGGTGATGGGAGCATTGATGGGCCAACACGGGCCGTATGACGGCCTGGGGGACGAACACCTCCCCGGGTCGAGAGGCGAGCACGTCCTCCAGGGGTTGTTCTCCACCCGAGAGCGGGCGCTTCGCTTCTACAACCGGCAGGTGTCGGACCATCTCACTGCCGAGATGCGGGAGTTCGTCGCCCGTCAGGAGATGGTCTTCGTCGGCACCTCCGACTCCCGGGGCAACTGCGACACCTCCTTCCGCGCGGGCCCTCCCGGGTTCGTCCGGGTGCTCGAGCCGTCCCGGCTGATCTACCCGGAGTTCCGCGGCAACGGCGTGTTCGCCAGCATGGGCAACATCATGGAGAACCCCCACGTCAGCCTGCTGTTCGTGGACTTCTTCGAAGACCGCGTGGGGCTGCACGTCAACGGCTCGGCCAGCATCACGACGGCCTACGACGCGGCGCGCCGCCACGGGCTCGTCGACGAGGACCAGACGGCGCCCGGCCGCCGTGCCGACCGCTGGGTCGTGGTCGAGGTCGAGGAGGCCTACATCCACTGCTCCAAGCACATCCCCCTGCTGGCCAGGCAGGATCGCAGGACCCTCGACGGGCAGGCCCGCAGGCCCGCGGGCGACGACCACTTCGGCGTCTCCCGCATGCGGTCGCTGGGGAAGGAGCGAGAAGGAGCGGGCCGGTCGGCTGAGTGACGCCATGAACATCGACATCGGACTGATCCGCCAGAGCTGGGCTCTGGTCGAGCCGGTGGCCGACAAGGTCACCATGCACTTCTACGCCAAGCTGTTCGCCGACTATCCGAGCGTGCGCGAGATGTTCCCGCCCGCCATGGACGTCCAGCGCGACCGGCTCCTTCAGGCGCTCACCCGCGTCGTGCTGAACCTCGATGACGCGGACGGGGTGGTGGACTACCTCGGCCAGCTCGCCCGCGACCACCGCAAGTACGGGGTGCAGCCCGAGCACTACCCGGCCGTCGGCCGCTGCCTGGTCATCGCGATGCGGGCCAACGCGGGCGGCGCCTGGCGCTCGGTGTACGACACGGCGTGGATCGACGCCTACCAGTTCATCGCCGACGTGATGATCAAGGCGGCCGAGCAGGAGGCCGCCTACGTTCCCCCGGCGTGGAACGGCGTCGTGGTCGGGCACGAGATGCGCACGCGCGAGATCGCGGTGATCACCGTCGAGCCCACGCAGCCGTACGCGTTCAAGGCCGGCCAGTACGCGACCGTGCAGACGCCCCACTGGCCCAAGGTGTGGCGGCCGTACTCCATCGCCAACGCGCCGCGCCGCGACAACCGGCTGACCTTCCACGTGCGGGTGGTCTCGGGCGGCTGGGTCAGCACCGCGCTCGCCCACCACACCCGGGTCGGCGACACCGTGCTCCTCGGGCCGCCGCGCGGGTCGCTGTTGCTCGAGCGGGCCAGCACCCCGCACCTCATCTTCATCGCGGGCGGCACGGGGCTCGCCCCGCTCAAGGCGCTCATCGAGGAGTCGATGTGGCTGCCCGAGCGGCCGAGCATCGACCTGTTCCACGGCGTCCGCCACCACGGGGACGCCTACGACCTGCGTGATCTGCGTGACCTGCGCACCCATCACCGGCGCCTGCGGGTGGTGCAGGCGGTCTCCGACGAGCCCGACGAGTGGCGGCGGGAGAACGCGGTGGACGCGCTGCTCAACCACCGCGTCTCGCTGGACGGCGACGTCTTCGTCTGCGGGTCGCCGGACATGGTGCAGGTGACGGCGTCCCGGCTGCTGCACATCGGCGTGCCCGCGCACTACATCCACACCGAGTTCACTCCCGGGGCGCCGACCCTGGTGTACTCCTGACCGGCGCCGTCAGGCCGTGACGGGCGGCATGGCGGCGGTGGCGGTCTCGCGGTCGGTGCCGGTGGCCATCAGCAGGTCCACGGTGATCGAGCGGAGCTGCGCGGTGACCACCCGGGTGGAGAACCCGGCCGCCTCCTCGCCGGAGGCGCGCACGCCGTCGGCCACGGCCAGGGCCGCGCGCCGGGCCCGCACCGGCTCGACCCCCTCGGCCAGTTCGTCCCGCAGCAGCCGGACGACCTCCGCCAGGCTGTGCAGGCGCTCCGGGAGGGCGCCGGGCATGGGCTCGCGGTCGCGGAGGGCGGCCAGGGTGCGGCGCAGCATCACCCTGGTGTTGCGCAGCGCGAGGTCGATGGGGGCCGCCGCGGCCTGGTAGCGGGCGAGCCGGGAGCGCGAGCGCCAGCGCAGCGGGCTGAGCAGGGCGATCTCCCGGCCGGTCTGCAGGGCGGAGGCCAGTTGCTCCACGGCCCTGTGCGAGCCGCGGGCCTTCTCCAGCGAGTCGGCGGCCAGCGGCAGGTCGGCGGCGGCGATCGCCTCCGCGGCGCCCTCCAGTGCCTCGGCCAGCTCGTTCAGGACCACCCGCCCGTGCCGGTGGGCCAGCGCGAGCGGGTCGATGGGGAACAGGCCGACGGCGGCGATGCCCACGACGCCGCCGACGAGCGCGTCGAGCATGCGCGCGGTCCCGCCGGAGCCGCTGGGCGGCAGCAGGGTGGCGACCAGGACGGCCGACGAGCCGGCCTGCAGGGCGATGACCGGGCCGCTGTCGAGCAGGACGGCGCAGGCCATGGCGAGCGCCACCACCAGGGCGATCTGCCAGGGTCCCGAGCCGATCCAGGCGACCAGCAGGTCGCCGACGCCCACGCCGAGGCTGACCCCGACCACCATCTCGAGCATGCGGCGCACCCGGCGGCCCATGGAGACGCCGATGCAGACGACGACCGCGACGGGGGCGAAGAACGGCGCGGGATGGCCGAGCAGGTCCTTGGCGACGATCCACGCCACGGCGGCGGCGACCGAGCACTGCAGGATGGAGGGAGTTCGCGCGGCCAGCCGCCGCAGCCTGCGGCGCACGGTCGGTCCTACTGTCATGGTCCGCATCCTGAGTAGGTTACGGTCACCCGGCATCATATCCGTCAAATCCCTGGCTGGAGCTGCGGTGATCTGGCCCTTCGCAGATTTGAGCGCTCAACCGAACGGTAGGCTGGTGCGGTGGGCGATACGCGGTGGCTGGACGACGACGAGCAGCGGACCTGGCGCACCTACCTGTGGGCCTCCCGCCTGCTGTACGAGTCGCTCGACCGGCAGTTGCAGCGCGAGGCCGGCATGCCGCACACCTATTACATGATCCTGGCCATGCTGTCCGAGGCGTCCGAACGCACCATGACGATGACCGAGCTGGCCCAGCTGGTGCGCTCGTCGGCGAGCAGGCTCTCGCACGCCGTGGCCAAGCTGGAGGACCAGGGCTGGGTGAGCCGGTGCAAGCGCCCCGGCGATGCCCGCACGACCCTGGCCACGCTCACCGGCGAGGGGTTCGCGGCCCTGGTGGAGGCGGCCCCCGGCCACGTCGAGCACGTGCGGCGGGTGCTGTTCGACCGCCTCACCCCTGAGCAGACGCGCCAGCTCCACGAGATCTCCGGCGCCCTGCTGGGCGGCCTCAACGCCCCGGCCGTCGCCGACCTCGGCATGCCCGGCGGCCGCTGACCATCCACGCCGCCCGGCGCCCGCTGACCATTCACGCCGCGAGGCGCCCGCCCGCGATCAGGGGAGCACCCGGCCGACCATGCGCGCGTACATGCGCCCCGGGCTCGGGACCGACGGCGGGGCCAGGAAGCCGGGCAGCATGGGCAGGTCGACCGCGAAGGGCTGCAGGCGGTCGTACAGCGCGACGGCGTCGGCCGGACGGTCCTCGGGCCTCTTCTCCAGCAGGCCGGCGATCAGCCGGTCGAGCTCCCCGGGCACGCCCGGCACGCCGGGCGGCCGCTCGTTCACCTGCTTCTCGAACACGGCGTACTCCGTGGGACCGACGAACAACTGCCGTCCGGTGAGCATCTCGTGCAGGACGCAGCCGAGGGAGTACAGGTCGCTGCGCGGGCTCGCCACCCCGCTCTGGATCTGCTCGGGCGACATGTACGCCGGGGTGCCGAGGATCTGGCCGATGCGGGTGAACTGCGCGACGTCGGCCTCGCGCAGCATCGCCAGGCCGAAGTCCAGCACCTTGACGCTCCCGTCCGGGCACAGCATGAGGTTGGTCGGCTTGAGGTCGCGGTGGCAGATGGACAGGGCGTGGGCGGCCGACAGCACGGCGCACGCCTGGGCGGCGATGGCGGCGGCCCAGGGCACCGGCAGCGGGCCGTGCTCGCTCACCAGGTCGGCCACGGTGACGCCCTCGATGAACTGCATGACCTGGAACAGGCGGTGCTCGAAGGTGCCGAAGTCGTAGAGGATCGGCGCGCCCGCGTGCTCCAGCCGGGCCAGGATGCGGGCCTCGCGCATGAACCGCTGCTCGAGCTCGTCGTCGTGCCCGCCGGGAAAGCGCAGGAGCTTGACGGCGACCTTGCGGTCCAGGCGCCGGTCGTGGCCGCCGTAGACCGCCCCCATGCCGCCCTGGCCGAGAGGCAGGTCGTCAAGCACGTACCGGTCGCCGATGACCATTCGCCCCTCCTGATGATCTATCGGGGAAAAATACACCCTCAGCCCTCGGGGCGCAGATGACCGCCGGCCAGCCCGTCAAAGCCTAGCCGGACGAGCCTCTCGCCAAGGGCGGCCGTCGCCCGCAGGCGGTCCTCCAGGGCGAGCAGTTCGCGAAAGGCCCTGCCGTACGCGCGCTGCTCGGCCAGGGAGAGCAGCGGGACGCGCACCCGGCGCGCGTCGACCCTGCTCACGCCGGAGTAGGGCCGGGCGGCCGAGGCGCCGGCATGGCGCAGGTGCCCGGCCAGGAAGTCGGGGTCGAGCCGGTCGCGGTCGAGGCGGTAGAGGTGGAGCTGGGGCCCGAGCACGGCGCCCGGCTCGGCGACCACGCGGGCGGCGCCGTCCCCGGTCGCGACCGTCGCCACCACGTCCCCCGCCGCGAGGACGACGTGGCCGGCGCCGGCCGGCGCGCGCCCGGACGGCGGGCCGCCGGCGACCACGTCGGCGGCGGTGAGCACCGGCACCTCGCCGGCGTCGGTGGTCATCTTCGGCGGGCCCGGATGGATCGTGACGATGCCCGCCCTGACCAGCTCGCCGATGGTCGTCGTGGGCAGTTCCCGCGCCCGTCCCGGCGGCGCGACGCCCGGCAGCGCGCCGGTCAGCGAGGCCGCCGCGTCCGCGAAGCGCTCGCGCACCCGCCCGAACTCCGCCACCGCGTCCGGCTCGTCCGGCGGCCGGCGGTGGCGCGCCGGGCTGAGGTCCACCTCGTCGTCCAGCAGGTCGATGATGCGCACCGCGCGGCCGGGGGCCGGCGGCTCGCCCTCGGGGTCGGCGGCGAAGGCGCGCCAGGCGGCCTCCACGCCGGTCAGGCCGTCGGAGGCGTCCAGCATGAGCACCTGCGAGGGCGGACGCTCGCCGACCTCGGGGCGGCGCAGCAGCCACAGGTCGGGGCCGCCGGCGGCGAGCGTCAGCACCGCGCGCAGCGCCCCGCCGCGCAGCAGGTTGCCCCGGATACGCTTACCCGGACGGCGGCTGGCCGCGGCGGCCGGCATCAGGATGGCGACCAGGCCCCCGGGGCGGACGCGGGCCAGGCAGTGTTGCACCCAGGCGAGCTCGGACTCGCCGCGCGGCGGCAGGCCGTACTCCCAGCGGGGGTCGCCGGTGAGCTCCTCGTGACCCCAGGCGCGCTCGTTGAAGGGCGGATCGCAGACCACGACGTCGGCGCGCAGTTCGGGGAAGCCGTCCTGCCGCAGGGAGTCGCCGGCGACCAGGTCGGCGCGGACGCCGCGCAGCAGCAGCCGCACGGCCGCCAGCAGCGCCGCCGTTTCGCCGCTCTCCTGGCCGAGCACGCGCGCCCCGGTGAAGGGAAGCAGCAGGGCGCCCACCCCGCAGGCCGGGTCGAACACGGTCGCGGGGCCGCCGGTCGGGTCTCCTGCGACCCCGGCGGACCCCTCCGCCCCCTCGGAGGAGCCTTCCGCGGGCTCGGAGGAGCCTTCCGCGGGCTCGGCGCGGGAGCGTGGTGCCGGGCGGGCGCCGGCGAGCCGGGCCATCAGCTCGGCGTGGTCGGCCCGCGTGACCGACAGGCGGCGCGAGTGGGCCTCGACGTAACGCTCGCAGAGCAGTTCGAAGGCGTCCGCCGGCCCCTGTTCGGCGGCCAGGTCGGCGAGCAGGCGGTACAGCCGGATGTCGACCAGGCTCCAGTCGACCGGCACGGGCAGGTCGGCCGTGGCCGCGGCGGCGGCCTGGTG
The DNA here is from genome assembly GCF_040607475.1 of Sphaerisporangium sp. NPDC005288. Taxonomy (NCBI): domain Bacteria; kingdom Bacillati; phylum Actinomycetota; class Actinomycetes; order Streptosporangiales; family Streptosporangiaceae; genus Sphaerisporangium; species Sphaerisporangium sp. NPDC005288. Next base: position 226,206 of record NZ_JBEXGT010000002.1, read on the forward strand.
CAGCCGCTTGGCGGGCTCCTGGCTGCGGGTGACGGCCTTCCAGCCGCCCGGGTCGCGCCGCAGGTACAGCAGGAACGCGCCCGCGCAGGCCACCAGGTCGCCCAGGCGCAGGTCGTCACCGGCGGCTCGTAACCGCTGCCACGCGCGGTCGCCGAGCGACATCTCATACGATTTGCCGTTACGGCGCAGCCAATCCTCGACCTCGGGAAGGGAGAAGAGCGGGCTCGCGGCCGTGCCGCCCACAGGCTGGGGGAAGTCGTCGTAGCGACGCCGCCAGTTGCTCACCGCCGCGCGGCCGACATCGGCGAGCCGGGCGATGTCGCCCGCGTTCAACGTGGCGTCGTGTCCCATAAGCGTCGCCCCTTCCTGCTCGCCTACCGGTACCTTGGCGGCTCAGGGTCAGATTAGTCCACCTTGCCGCTCCAATCCACAGAATATGTGCTTGTGAAGTGTTTCAACCAATGATTTACTGAGGACATGTCAAACAACGCGTCGTTCACGTTGCGCTACGCGGCCCGCACCGACGTCGGCCTGCGCCGGGAGCAGAACGAGGACTCGGTGTACGCCGGCCCCCGCCTGCTCGCCGTCGCCGACGGCATGGGCGGGCACAGTCATGGCGAGGTCGCCAGCGCCACCGTCATCGCCGCGCTGTCCGTCCTGGACGGCGATCCGCCGAGCGGCGACCTGCTCGGAGCGATGGAGTCCGCCATCACCGAGGCCGTCCGGCGCCTGAAGGACATGGCCGACCGCGACCCCAAGCTCACCGGCATGGGCACCACGCTCACCGCCATGCTCTGGGACGGCGGCCGCTTCGCCCTGGCCCACATCGGCGACTCCCGCGCGTACATGCTGCGCGAGGGCATGCTGTACCAGATCACGCGCGACCACACCCTCGTGCAGTCGCTCGTGGACGACGGTCAGATGACCCCCGAGCAGGCCGCCGCGCATCCGCGCAGGTCGCTGCTCATGCGGGCGCTCGGCGGCAGCGGCTCGGTCGAGCCCGACCTGTCCCTGCGCGAGGCGCGCCCGGGCGACCGCTACCTGCTGTGCTCGGACGGGCTGAGCGGCGTCGTGGGCCCGCAGGCGCTGCACGAGACGCTGACCTCCCTGGGGGACCTGGGCGAGGCGGCCGACCGGCTGATCGCCCTGGCCAGGGACGGCGGCGGTCCCGACAACATCAGTTGCGTGGTGTGCGAGATCGGCGGCGGGGCCTGAGCGCGGTGCGCGCCAGGCGATCGGACGGGCGGCGGTAAAGGACCGTAACCGCGTCTATCTGCCGAAACAGGACGTACGGCGTTGATGTCACCGCACCCCTGTTCAAAGCGGGGTTATCGGGGTAGCACGCACTGCCGTGCCTCGAGCTGCCGTGATTATGAACCCGCTCCGGGTGGCCGACCCGGACCGCCACCGTGCCGACGTGACCGCCGAAATGGCGCGGCACGGCTGGGACGAGCCGTTGTGGTACGAGACCACCGCCGAGGACCCCGGCGCGGGCGTGACCGCCAAGGCCCTGGCCGAGGGCGTCGACGTGGTCTTCGCCTCCGGAGGGGACGGCACCGTCCGCGGATGCGCCGAGGGCCTGATGGGCACCGGCGTGCCGCTGGCCATCCTGCCCGCCGGCACGGGAAACCTGCTGGCCCGCAACCTCGGCATGCCCACCGCGCTGCCCGAGGCCGTCCGCGTAGGAGTCGCCGGGCGCACCAGGGCCATCGACCTCGGCGTCCTGGACGGGCGTCCCTTCGTCGTCATGGCCGGCATCGGGCTGGACGCCGCCATGGCCGACAGCACCAGCGAGGACGCCAAGAACCGCATCGGCTGGCTCGCCTACGTGAGCGGCGTGGTCAAGCACATCACCGACCGCCCCTTCCGCGTCACGCTGCGCCTGGACGGGCGCACCACCATCCGCCGGCGGGCGGTCATGGTGCTCGTCGGGAACGTCGGCCGCCTCCAGGGCGGGCTGGAGCTCCTGCCCGAGGCGCGCCCGGACGACGGGCTGCTCGACATCCTCATCCTGGCTCCCCGCACCCCGACGGACTGGCTCCACGTGGCCTGGCACGTGCTCACCCGCTCGCGGCGCCACGACCGGCGCGCCGAGCGGTACACCGCCTCCCGTGCCCTCATCACGGTGGACCCGCCCGTGCTGCACGAATGCGACGGTGACCCGATCGGCCACGCCACCACCATGTCCGTCGAGACACGCCCGAAGGCGCTGCTGCTACGCACGCCCCGCGGAACGGAGAGCTGACCCATGGGAACGGCGACCGCGGTACCGCAGACCAGGTCCATGAGCGGCGAGGAGCTCGGCGCCGACGACGCCTGGGCGACGCTGCGCCACTACGGCGGATGGCACCTGGTCCGCGACTCCTTCGTCCGGTTCCGCTACGCGGACGGCTTCAGTCACTCCCGCGCCCTGGCCTTCCAGATCTGCCTGGCGGTGATCCCCGGCGCCATCGCCGTCGTCGGGCTCAGCACCGTGCTGCACCAGGAGCGGATCGGCCAGGTCGTGCAGCTCGCCATCCGCCGGTTCGTCCCCGGCGACGGGGCCGAGGTGGTCAACGACGCCCTCGCGGTCAGCCGCCACCACGCCGGCGCCGGCGGCGCCATCGCGCTCTGGCTCGGCCTGGTCACCGCGCTGGTCGGCCTGACCACCGCCATGGCCCAGGTCGAACGGGGCGCCAACCGCATCTACGGCGTGGAGCGGGACAGCCCCTTCCGCCGCAAGTACACCAAGGCCGTGCTGATGGCGGTCAGCGCCGGCTCCTTCATGACCCTCGGCTTCGCGACCATGGTGGGCGGCCAGGCCATCGGCCGCTCGCTCGCCCAGGTGTACCACTGGAGCGACACGGCCCTCACGGCCTGGACGCTGCTGCGCTGGCCGGTCGGCTTCCTGCTGGCGCTGCTGTCGGCCTCGGTGCTGTTCCGCGCCGCGCCCCGCCGCAAGCAGCCCGGCCACACCTGGCTCGCCGCCGGAGGCGTCGTCGCGCTGACGCTGTGGCTGCTGTTCACCTGGGGGCTGACGTTCTACATCGAGCACACCGGTTCGTTCGGCACGACCTACGGCCCGCTGACCGCCGTGATGGCGCTGCTGCTGTGGTCGCTGCTCAGCTCCGTCGCGCTGTTCCTCGGACTGTCGTTCGCGGCGCAGCTCGAAGCGTGCCGGGGCGGGGTCGGGGACCCCATCGTCCCTGACCCCGGACCGAGCGGGACCGAACACCGCACGGGAGGCGACAAGGTGGGAGAAAGACGGTCATGAGCATCTTCACAACCGGGCGCCGGCTCGGGCACGCGATCGCCGATCAGGCCCGGCCGAAGGGACGCCGGCACGGCTGGGCCCGCAGGCGGATGGACAAGGACGCAAGGCTCGGGCTCCGCCTGAGCCTGGCCTCGGGAGCGCTGTTCCTGGTCCTGGTCCCGTTCACGCTCCTGCTGGTGCTGGTGAAGACCTCCTTCGGCCCGCTCAACCGGCTGGACGAGGGCGCGGCGAACTCCCTGCACGCCTACGCCGTCGACCACCCCGCGTGGGTGAGCTTCCTGCGGCTGTGGACCGACGTCTTCGGTCCCGGGCCGTGGCGGATCGTGGTCGGGGCCGCCGCGGTCTGGCTGGTCTACAAGCGCGCCCCCCGCCTGGCCGCCTGGGCGGTCACCACGATCACCGTCGGCGGGCTGCTCGGGCTGGCGCTCAAGGTGGTCGTCGCCCGCGCCCGGCCCCACCTGCCCAACCCCGTGGACCTGGCGCCCGGCTCCTCGTTCCCCTCCGGGCACGCCGTCAACGCGACGCTCGGCGTCGGCATCGTCCTGCTGCTGGTGATGCCGCTGCTCTCCCACCGGCAGCGGGTGGCCGCCTGGGTCGCGGGCGCGATCATCGTGCTCGGCGTGGCCTACACGCGCGTCGCGCTCGGCGTCCACTGGGTGAGCGACGTGGTGGCGGGCGTCGTGTTCGGCGCCGCCGTCGTCGCGGCGACCGCCGCGGCCTTCGAGACCTGGCGCCGCGACATCGGGCGCCGACCGGCCGAACCACACCGCGAAGGCGTGGAGCCGGAGGCTATGCAGGACATCTCAACGAAGGGAACTGCGCATGGTCACCGACACTAGAGTGGTGGCGAGCCGGGACACGGGCTGGTCACAGACCGCCGCGTGGACGCTCCGCCTCCTCCTCGCGCCTCTCGCGGTGCTGGCGGTGGTGACCCTCGGCGTCGGATGGCTCATCATCAAGCCGTTCCACAGCGAAGTCGCCGGCGAGATCGCGGTCAACCAGGGCTTCGCGGCCGACCGCACCCCGCTGTTCAACACGCTCACGCACTTCGGGTCGATGCTGTCGGACACCCCGGTGATCGTCGTGCTCACCGCGATCGCCGCCCTGACCTTCCGCTTCGCCTTCGGGCGCTGGCGCGAGTCGGTCTTCATCATCCTGGCCGTCTGGTCGCAGTCGATCGTCTTCCTGCTGGCCACGGTGTTCATCCAGCGCCCGAGGCCGACCGTCCAGCACCTGGACCCGGCGCCGCCCACCTCCAGCTTCCCCTCCGGGCACACCAGCGCCGCCGTCGGCTTCTACTGCGGGATGGCCCTGGTGCTCACCCTGCACGCTCATCGCCACACCGTGCTGAAGGTCCTGTTGTGGACGGTCGGCCTGGCCGCCCCGCTGATCGTCGCGGTCTCCCGGCTCTACCGCGGCATGCACCACCTGACCGACGTGAGCTGGGGCCTGGTCCTCGGCTTCGTCTGCCTCGCCGTAGTCGCCCACGCCATCCTCGGCACCCCCCTGCTCCCCGGCAGGAGATCCACCACCCGCCCGATCCCGGCCCCGCACGGCGGCTGACCCGCACCGCCGCGTAGCGAAGAAGACCCCCTGCCGTGTCCGTGGACGCGGCAGGGGGTCTTCTTCGCGAGGCGACGAGAAAGGTTCAGGGGACGGGGACGAGGAGGTTCTCGCGTTCTACGGCTTCGAGGGAAAGGGTTTTGTAGCCGACCTCCTCGAACAGGACCGTGACGCGGTCGGGTTCGCGGCTCATGACGACGCCCGGGCCCCACTCGCTGTGCCGGACCTTGGCGTGCATGGCGAAGGGCGTCTCGCCGGCGTGTTCCTCGGGGATGTTCTCGGTGGCCGTGCCGGCGCGGCAGGTGTCGCAGTTGCCGCAGGCTCGCTCGTACGGCTCGCCGAAGTACTCCAGCAGCGTCCGCCGCCGGCATCCGGTGGTCTCGGCGTACGCGCGCATCATGTCGATGCGGGACTCGTCCACCCGGCGCCGGGTCGCGTCGAGCTCGGCCGCCCGCGCCGCCGCGTCCTCGGGCGAGGGACCGTCCTCCACGGCGCGCAGGTCGCCCCGCTCGGTCACCGTGACCGCGCCCGTCCGCTCCAGCAGGTTCACCACGCCGGTCAGCTTGGAGGAGCCGACGTCGAGCAGGTCGCGCAGCTCCCGCGCCGGGACCACCCCGCCGTGCTCGCCGACCAGCGTCGCCACCCGCACCAGCATCTCCTCGTCGACCCGGCCGCCGGCGAAGAACCTGCGCAGGCCGAGGTCCTCGGGCCGGTAGAACAGTACGGCCGAGGCCGGCTCCTGGTCGCGTCCCGCCCGGCCGATCTCCTGGTAGTAGGAGTCGAGCGAGTCCGGCGGGTCGGCGTGCAGGACGTACCTGACGTCCGGCTTGTCGATGCCCATGCCGAAGGCCGAGGTGGCGACCACCACGTCCAGATCGCCGTCACGGAACAGCTCGTGGACCCGGTGCCGGTCGGCGGCCTTCATCCCCGCGTGGTAGGACTCGGCCCGCCGCCCGGCCTCGCGCAGCGCGGTGGCGTACTCCTCGGCGGACCGGCGGGTCGCGACGTAGATCAGGCCGAGGCCCGGACGGGCGGCGGCGTCCTCGATCAGGGCGCGGCGCTTGTCCTCCTTGCCGACGAACCTGCGCACCTGGAGGTCGATGTTCGGCCGGTCGAAGCCGCGCACGACCAGTTCGGCGTCCGGCAGGCCGAGAGAGGTGAGGATGTCGTCGCGCACCAGCGGCGCGGCGGTGGCGGTCAGCGCGACCACCGGCGGGTGGCCGAGCCGCTCGATCGCCTTGCCGAGCCGCAGGTAGTCGGGGCGGAAGTCGTGCCCCCACGCCGAGACGCAGTGCGCCTCGTCGATCGCGATCAGGGACGGCCGCGCCTCGCGCAGCCGGTCGATCACCTCGGGCTTGGCGAGCTGCTCGGGGGACAGGAACACGAACTCGGCGGTGCCCGCGTGCACCTGGTCGAGCGAGGCGTCGCTGGTGCCGCCGGACTGCGCCGAGTTCACCGCGACCGCGCCGCCCGCGTCGGCCTCGGCCAGCCCGGCGACCTGGTCGCGCTGCAGGGCGATCAGCGGGGAGACCACCACGGTCGGCCCGTCCAGCAGCAGGGCGGGGATCTGGTACACGGCCGACTTGCCGCTGCCGGTCGGCATGACGACCAGGACGTCCCGCCCGGCGAGCAGGTGCTCCATCGCCTCGCGCTGGCCCGGCCGCAGGTCCTTCCACCCGTACGCCTCGCGGGCCACCGTCCGCAAGCGCCTGCCGTCACGGCCGGAGGCCCTGCGCAGCGCCGTCCGCAGCCGCTCGCTCACCGTGATCCGGGTCTTGCCGCTCCCCGCCTTCGGCTCGGCCTTCTCCGAGGCCGCCGCGCGGGTGCGCCCGCCCTTCCCGCCGGACCCGCGGTCGCTACCGGGCTGTCTGCTCATGAAGGCTCGCTCCCCCCTCATCGTTCACCGGCCGCGACCCGGCGTTCACCGGTCGCGGCCGTCGCGGCGCCGTCCGCGGGCCGCACCCACCAGTGCCCCCGAAGGGGCCTCTTAAGCCGGTGACCGGCGGGTTCCACGGGGCGGCCGGGGATGGTCGACGCGCGAGGGACCGGCGGCTACCGCCGTGCCGGAGGGGACGCCGCCTCCGCGCCGCCCGGCGCGGCCGCGTCCTCCTGCAAGAACGGGGTCAGCAGACCGGGAATTCCCTGGTCGGCGAGGCGCAGGGCCTCACCGAGCTCGACGTCCCACACGCCGTACCCCTGGCGGCCGGCCGCCGTGGTCGCGGTGAGGGTGGCCAGGCCGGCGCGCCGCTGGAAGAACGACCTGCGGATGTTCCAGCCGATGACGCCGTCCAGGTCCAGGGCCACGCGGCGGCGCACCAGTGTGCCCCACCGGGTGACCAGGTGGCCCGGCGTCAGCGCGTGGCCGAGGGCGCGGTAGCGGTCGGCCGCGAGAGGCACGGTGGCGACCGTGCCGAGCAGGGCGAGCTGCCAGGCCCAGGCGGGCCACCCGTCCCACTCCCACAGCGCCGCGAGCGCCGCCGTCACCGGCAGACACACGGCGAGCGCCCGCGTGAAGCGGCGGCGGAGCGCGGCCGGGCCGTGCGGGGTGAGCTCTACCGCCAGCGGACCCGCGGTGCCGATCACCCGGCCCGCCACCGCCACGGCCTCCGCGCGCGGGGCGGGGGGCAGCAGCATGGAACCGCCGCGCTGCGCGCCGCGCCCGACCCGCAGGCCGGTGGCCACGGCGATCAGCCGCGCGCCGCCCGCCACGCGCAGCGGCAGCGGCTCGCTCACCTCGATGCCGCGCAGGCGGCGCTCCTCCAGGGTGGTGGCCCGTGTGGTGATCAGCCCGCGGGTGACGTGCAGCGTGCCGCCCGCCGTGCGGGTCAGGCGGAACCGCCAGAACGCCAGCACGTACCCGAGTGTGGAGGCCACCGCGACGAACACCGCGAGCATGGCCACCACGGCGGTGACCTGCGCCCACAGCGCCTCCTGGCCGAGCCGGTCGACGACCTGCCGCACCGGGCCCACCTGGAGCAGGTCCACGTTGCCCTCGTTCGCGATGCGGGAGAGGAAACCGGCGAGCACACCGGCGGTGATCAACCCGGACATGGTGAACGGCCCGTAGCGGATCCACGCGGGGTGAAGAGCCGCCAGCTCGGTCTCCGCCGCCGGGCGCCGGAGCCGCGGGACCTCCCGCGTCCCGGTTTCACGGCCGCCGGTCAGGTCACGGCCGTCCGGCGGTCCGGCGGGGATCGTCCCCTGACTCCCCTCGGCGGACGCCGCGTCCGCGGGCGGGCGGTGCAGGAGCTCCTCGCGCAGCCGGGCGACCTCGTCGGCGCGCAGCGCGTCCAGGCGCAGGGCGCCGCCGCGCTTGGTGTCGGTGCGGCCGGTGCCGATCTCCACCCGGGCCAGCCCCAGGAGGCGGTGCAGCATGTGGGAGGTCGCGTCCACGGTCCTGATGCGGTCGCGCGGCGCGGTGAGCACCTGCCTGCGCAGCAGGCCCTTGCGCACCTGCACGTACTGCGGGGTGACGCGGTAGGTGGTGGTGAACCACCGGAGCGTGCCCAGCACCAGCGTTAGCGCCAGGCCGGCCAGGCCCCACAGGCGCCCTCCCTGGTCGCCGCGACTGAACCCGGCGAACAGCAGGCCGACGAGGGCGGGCGTGTTGCGGATGGTCTCCTGCACGGGGTGGACGAGCAGCATCCGCCGGCTCAGCCGGCGCCACGGCGCCTCGTCCTTCGTGCTCGCCTCGTCTCTTCCCGAGGTGCTCACGTCGCGTCACCCGTCGTCGCCTCGGTGCGCGCGGTGAGCTCGTCGACCAGGCGACGCGCGGTGTCGCGGCCGAGGCCGTGGACGCGCAGCGGGCCCGCGGCCGAGGCGGTGGTGACGGTGACGTTGACCAGCCCGAACAGCTGCTCGAGCGGGCCGCGCTCGCTGTCGACCGTCTGGATGCGGGAGATCGGCGCGATGCGCCACTCCTGCCGGAGCCAGCCCGACTGGGTGTAGACGGCGTCGGCCGTCGTCTCCCAGCGGTGGACCTTGTAGCGCCACCAGGGCATGACGGTCACGTGGGCCACGGCGAGCACGGCCGTGACGGCGAACGCCACGACGTGCGGGCCGCGGTCACCGTCGTCGAGCAGCAGCCAGGCCACCTGCACGGCGGTCAGCACGAGCCACCCGAGGACGGCCCGTACCGTCCAGAACCAGATCGCGGTGCGGCTGACGCGGTGCCGGGGCGGCCGGAGGGAGAGATCAGCGGATTCCACGTCTCTACTCTGGCAGCACCACGGCACTGCGTCGCAGTGGGCACCATCCGGAAATCAAGCAGACAAATGTCATATACCGCCGAACGTCATGCCAGGGCGCACTGGGTGTTGTTGAGCGTGAAGGCGGCGGGGGCGGTGTTGGTTCCGCTGTAGGAGGCGCCGAAGCCGAAGGAGGCGGAGCCGCCGGGGGAGATGGCGCCGTTCCATCCGCCGTCGGCCGCCGTCACCTGACGGCCGTTCTGGGTGACCCGGGCGTTCCAGGCGTTGGTGACGCGCTGGTCGCCGGCGAAGGAGAAGGCCAGGGTCCAGCCGTTGACCGCCGCGCCGGTGACGCTGATCGTCACCTCGCCGTTGAACCCGTTCTGCCACTGGCTGGTCACCTTGTAGGCCACCTTGCACCCGAACCCGCCACCGGAGGTGGGCGTGGGTGTCGGCGTCGGGGTGGGAGTCGGCGTCGGGGTGGGCGTGGGTGTCGGTGTCGGAGTGGGTGTCGGGGTGGGGGTGGGTGTCGGTGTCGGAGTGGGTGTCGGGGTGGGGGTGGGTGTCGGGGTGGGCGTGGGTGTCGGCGTGGCGGTGGAGTACGTCAGGCCGTAGCCGTAGTCGAACAGGGCCGGCTTGCCGTCGCCCGCGTTGATGGGTTCCTGGGAGAACTGGCGCATCCACGTCATCGGCAGCTTGCCGGTGGGCGCGTAGTCGCCGAACAGCACGTCGGCGACGCCGCCCCCTTCGGTGCCGGGCAGCCACGCGGCCACCAGCGCCCGCCAGCCGTCGATCTGCGCGGCGATGTCCATCGGCCGCCCGGAGACCAGGACCACGATCACCGGCACCCCCGAGGCCCGCAGCCGCGACAGCGTGGCGAGGTCGGTGCTGTCCAGGGACAGCGACGACGGCCGGTCGCCCTGGCCCTCGGCGTACGGAGTCTCGCCCACCACGGCGATCGCGGCCCGGTAGGAGGAGTCGATGCCGCTCCCGTCCCGGTTGTAGGTGACGGTCGTGCCGGACCCGGCCTTCTCGCGGATGCCCTGCAGGATCGTCGTCCCGGTGGTGGTCGCGCCGGAGGACCCCTGCCAGCTGATCGTCCAGCCGCCGCTCTGGTTGCCGATGTCGTCCGCGCTCTTGCCGGCCACGAAGATCTTCCCGCCGGACTTGGCGAGCGGCAGCACGTTGCCGTCGTTCTTGAGCAGCACCTGCGACTTGCGCACCGCCTCGCGGGCCAGCGTCCGATGGGCGGCGCTGCCGACCGTGGAGGTGTAGGAACGGTCGGTCAGCGGCTTCTCGAACAGGCCGAGCTCGAACTTCTTGCGCAGGATGCGCCGGGTGGCGTCGTCGACGCGCGCGGTGGAGACCCGGCCGGCCTGCACCTCGGCCTTGAGTAGCGAGATGAACTTCTTGTAGTCGTTGGGCACCATCACCATGTCGATGCCGGCGTTGACGGCCGTCCTGACCTCCTCGGCGGTGAACCCGGACTGCCCGTCGAGCTGGTCGATGGCGGCCCAGTCGGTGACCACGAAGCCGGTGAACCCGAGCTCGCCCTTGAGCACATCGGTGATCAGGTAGCGGTTGCCGTGCATCTTCTGGCCGTTCCAGCTGCTGAAGGACACCATGACCGATCCGACGCCGCGGTCGACGGCGGCCTTGAACGGCGGCAGGTGGATGGCGCGCAGGTCGGCCTCGCTGATCTGGGTGTCGCCCTGGTCCTTGCCGCCGGTCGTGCCGCCGTCGCCGAGGTAGTGCTTGGCGGTGGCCAGCACGGAGGCGGGCCCGTTGAGCGCGGAGCCCTGGAAGCCGTCGACGATCGTCGTCATCTGGCTCACCAGCTGGGGGTTCTCGCTGAAGGACTCGTAGGTGCGCCCCCAGCGGTCGTCGCGGGCGACGCACACGCAGGGCGCGAACGTCCAGTCCACCCCGGTGCCCGAGACCTCCTCGGCGGTGGCCCGGCCGACGCGCTGGGCGAGGTCGGGGTCGCGGGTGGCGCCGAGCCCGATGTTGTGCGGGAAGATCGTCGCGCCTCCCACGTTGTTGTCGCCGTGCACCGCGTCGACCCCGTAGATCATCGGGATGCCGAGCGGGGTGGACAGCGCCTGCCGCTGGAAGTTGTCGTACATGTCGGCCCAGCCGGTGGCCGAGTTGGGGGAGGGCGCGGACCCGCCGCCGGAGAGCACCGAGCCGATGCGGTAGGTCGCGACGTCCGACACCGGGTTGAGCACGGCCCGTTCGGCCTGGGTCATCTGGCCGACCTTCTCGTCCAGGGTCATGCGGGACAGCAGGTCCTCCACCCGGGCGGAGACGCTCAGGCCGGGGTCCTTGTACGGCGGGTCGGCGAGCGCGGTGGCCGCGTGCGGCCGGTCGACGACGCCGAACGCGGCCAGGGCCAGCATCGCGACGAGGGTCGTCCTCAGGATCTTGCGCGCGTGGCGCGGCCGTGACACGGCGGTCATCGGTTCCTCCTCGATGTCGCCGTGACGGTAAGAAGCCGCCGCGCCGCAGGTCAACCGGGCGACCCGTCCACCCCCGGTGACCTGCGGGAACGCCAGAAACTTTCAGGTGGGGGCCGGCGTCGTCGCGGCCCGCGTCAGCCGTCGTAGCGGTAGTAGCCGGCCAGGTCGGGAAGCAGGCCGACCGGGTCGGTGCGGATCGTCGTGCCGGTGCGCAGGGCGTTGATCATGCGGCCGGCACCGATGTAGATGCCGACGTGGTGCGTCTTCACGGTCCGCTTGCGGATCTTCCCGTAGAAGACCAGGTCGCCGGGGCGCGCGGCGGCGGCCGGGACCTTGCGCAGGCGGCGGACGTGGTCGTCGGTGGTGCCGCCGCCCAGCACGTCCTCCTTGTAGGCGAGCTGGTACACCCACCGGGTGAGTCCGGAGCAGTCGAGGCCCTTGGTGGTGGCGGCGGGGCACGGCCGGATGGAGCCGCGGTAGCCCTGGCAGGTGCCGAGCGAGGGGCCCGGCCGGGCGCCGTGGCCACCGCCCCAGACGTACGGCACCGGCCCGCCCGGCCAGCGCGTCTGCCTCTGGCCTTCCTGGATGGCCATGGCGATGGTCACCACCCGGTTCGGCTCGCCGCCGACCAGCAGGGGAGCCGACCCCGCGGCCAGGACGAGAACGCCCGCGATGACGGCCGCGCGGACAGCCCGTGCCACGTGAACCCCCCGTTCCGCCGGTTACACGTCCTCACCATTCTCATCAAGCCGGTGGTAGGTGTTGGCGGATGTCCGGAAATGTCACCTCAGGGACACCTTGTGCGCCGCACGGCGAACGTCATGAGGCCCGGCCGGGCCCGTTGCAGGGCCCGGCCGGGCTGTGGTCTCGCGCTCCCAGGGCATATCGAGACCACGTATGGGGGGTCAGGCGGGCGTGCAGGTCACGGAGGAGGGGACTCCGCTGCCGCCGTTCGCCGTGAAGCCGAACGCCGTCGACCCGCCGGCCGCCAGGCCGCCGTTCCAGGAGAGGTTCTTCACCGACACGCCCGACCCGGACTGGGTGTAGGTCCCGCTCCAGAGCTGCGTGATCGTCTGGCCGCTGCTGGGGAACGTCCAGGCCACGGTCCAGCCGGTGATCGCCGCGCTGCCGCTGTTGCGCACGGTCACGTCGGCCTGGAAGCCGCCGCCCCAGCTGCTGGTGACCTTGTAGGCCGCCGCGCACGCCTTACCGGCCGTCGGGGTGGGCGTCGGGGTCGGAGTGGGCGTGGGCGTGGGAGTGGGAGTCGGGGTCGGCGTGGGAGTCGGCGTCGGCGTCGGCGTGGGAGTCGGCGTGGGAGTCGGCGTGGGAGTGGGGGTCGGGGTCGGCGTGGGGTCGGGGCCCGAGCCGGGCGCGTTGCCGTAGATCTTGGTGCCGCCCGAGTACACCGGGATGTTGGTCACGGTGACCGGCGTGGCGCCGGGGGTGGTGGCGACGCCGGTGTAGGACCAGTCGTTGGTGGGGTCCCACGACCCGGAGGAACTGGCGATGCGGAACTGGGCCTCCCGCCGCGACTCCGACTGCCCGGCGGGCGCGATGGTCGTGCCGGAGCAGTCGATCGTGACGTAGTAGACCTTGCCCGAGTACTGCGTCGGCCCGGTCGGCGCCTTGCACTGCGTGTAGGCCGAGGCCAGGGTGATCTGGCTCGGCGTGGTGTCGCCGTCCAGGGTGAAGTAGTAGCGGAACGACCCGTCGGTCAGCGCCCGCGCGGGCCAGGCCGAGTGGTTGACCAGCAACGCCTTGATCTCGGTGTAGGTGGAGCCGGTGGAGTTGAGCGACGCCTGCAGGTAGATCTCCGGCCCGTCCGGGGTCTCGGCCACCGGGAAGTTCGCGAGCGGCGTGCCGCCGTACTCCTTGTACAGCCGGGCGAGGGCGCCGGTGAAGGCGGCGTTGTAGTCGGTCGCCACCTCGTTCATCACGTAGTCGCTGCGGCTGTCGGCGTAGGCGTCGTCGTTGGACTTCGGCCCGCCGACCAGAGCGCCGTACAGGATGTGCCTGCTGTCGGCCGGCTCGTTGAGGCTGTTGGACCACGACCCGTGCGCGGTGCGGTGGTGGGGGTTCCTCGGCGGGTTCGCGCCGAAGCCCACCATGTAGGAGGACCTGCGCGGGTTGTCGCCCAGCGCGTAGTTGATCTGCCGGACCCCGAAGTCGTGGTAGCGGGTCTTGCGCGTGGCGTCGCTCAGCCAGTCGCTGTAGACCAGGGCGGCGAACGCGGTGTTGGCGGCGTAGCGCAGCGAGCCCCAGGTGTCCAGCACGGCCTCGCCGCCGGGGGAGTAGTTCACCTTGGCGCCGTTGACGCCGACGGTCCACCAGTCGAGCCAGCGGTTGGCGTCGTCGACGTACTTCTGCTTGCCGGTCAGCTTGGCCAGCAGCACGTACGCGCCGTAGGACTTGTCGTCCCAGGCGATCGTCCACTTGTAGGAGCGCGTCGTGCTCTGCGGCTCGGTGCCGAGGTTGTCGTAGTAGGTCTCCGCCTTGCTCAGGTAGGAGGCGTCGTTCGTGGCGCGGTACAGCCAGATCGCGCCCCAGACCAGCTCGTCGTTGTAGCCGCTCCACGACTTGTAGTAGCTCGCCGCGTCGGTGATGCAGTCGCTGTACACCTTCCTGACCGTGTCGGCGAAGGTGTACAGCTGCTTGGCGTGCGTGAGCAGCGTGTCGGCATAAGTCGGGTTCGTCGGGCGGAAGACCATGGAGGAGGCCGCCATCGCGGCCGCGGTCTCACCCGCGAGGTCGGAGCCGCCGCAGGAGGCGTCGATCTTGTAGGCCGGGCGCTCCATCGGCATCACCTCGGCCGGACCCCACCACGCGTGGTCGGTCCCGCCGTTGCCCACCTGGCCGTACAGCACGTTCGACGACGGATGGGCCTTGATGAAGTAGTCGTTGACCCACTTGAGGTTGTCCAGCAGGTACGTCAACTGGCCCGAGCTCTGGTAGGCGTCGCGGTACTCCACGGCGCCCCAGGCGAGCATCGTCGTGCTCGCCGCCATCGGGAGGCCGAACTTCACGTGGTCGCCGGCGTCGTACCAGCCCCCGGTGAGGTCCAGTCCGGCCGAGCGGCCGTCGTTCATCCCCGAGTCGCCGCGCCAGGTGACGCGGTTGCCGGCCGGCAGGTCGCCCGACCGCTGGGCCTCGTAGAAGAACAGCGACTTCTGCAGCGCCTCGCCGTAGTTGAAGGTGGCGGCGGCCGCCGGTGAGGAGAACACAGGGAAGAGCGTGGCCGACGCGGCGAGGATCGCCAGGCCGGTGAGCGCGCGTCTGAGGGACATCGATCGCCTCTCGAGCCGGGGAACTGGTGGAGCCGATATGGGTGCGCCGCGGGGGCGGTGGTGGTCGGCGGGGGTGCGACGGGGGTCAGGCCCGCCGCACCCCGCTGTACCGGGGGGCGGCCGCGGTCAAGGCGTGCCGCGCCCCTTCGGCCGGGGGTGCGACGGCGTGTCAGGCGCCGCCGCACCCGCGGGGGCCGGGGTGCGGTGGCGTGTCAGGCGCCACCACACCCGCGGGAGGCCGGATCAGGGGAACAGTCGGCCGTACTCGGCGAGGGCGACGGCGACGTCGACCTGCGCCCAGAAGCGGTGGTAGTTGAACGTCGGCGCCGGGCCGGTGCCGTCCAGGTAAGCCTGGACCTTCGGCCAGTCCGGGTCGTTCTTGTACCAGCTGCGGATGGAGATGAAGGTCGAGCTGGAGTTGATCGTGTCGCCGTTCGGCATCTTGCCGCTCCAGCCGGACGGGACGTAGATCGGGTCGTCGAGACGGTTGTAGTCCGACTTGGTCTCCGGCACCGACACGCCCTTGCTGTCCTGGTCGTTCGCCCAGATGCCGTCGAGCAGAGCCTTGGCCATGTTCTTCGCCGCGGTGTTGTTCGCCTTGGCGGCGTAGTACATCAGGACCTTGGCGTAGGAGCCGGCGACGCCCACGTCAGTGGTGTAGTCGGCGATCGACACGTGCAGGCTCGCGTTCGACCCGGGGCTGGAGGCGTTCCAGGTGTCGGGCTGGCCGGTCCACTTCAGCGTCGAGGGGATCTGGAAGGTCCCGTCGGAGTTGATCGTGGTGTTGGCCATGGCCCACGCGACCCACTTGTCGAGGATGGCCTTGGCGGTGGTGTTGCCGCTGGCGTAGTACAGCTCGGCCACGCGCTCCAGCGACCACGCCTGGAAGCCGAACCACTGGTTCGACGGCGGGTCGTGGTAGACCGGCTGCCAGTCGTAGGCCATGCCGTAGAAGGTCGGCGTGCCGGACGGCGGCGCCGCGTAGTGGCCCTCCCAGCTGTTGGTCGCGCCACCGGCGATCGCGCCCTCGGTCGACTGCAGCCAGCGGTAGAACTCCAGCTGACGGGTCAGGCTGGTGCTCCAGTCGGTGACGGCGGTCGCACCCTTGGGCTTGAGCGCGTCCACGTTGGACAGGGCCCAGGCCGCGAGCGGGTTCTGGTAGCCGGAGTGGTTGTGGCTGGAACCGATGCGCCACGCCCAGCCGGCCGAGGTGTCGGTCGCGCCGCCCCAGGCGTAGTACCAGGACAGCAGGTAGGCCGAGCTGTCCTTGCCGCTGCCCGCCGCGCAGGAGGTGCTGGTGCAGCCCTGCTTCTTGAAGTACTTGTCGTACATCGCGTAGCGGAGGTAGTCGCCCATCTTCGCGGCCTTGGCGACGGTGGCCGAGATCTGGGAGTCCTTGCCCTGCGCCTTGGCCCAGGTGTAGGCCCAGTACGCGGCCTGGACGGCGCGCGCGTCGGCGTCGGGGGCGTTGGTGTACTTCCACTGCTTGGCGTAGGACGCGTCACCGGTGAACAGGTCCAGGTAACCGTTCGGGCCGCCGAACTTCATCGTGTCGCAGGACGGCTGGGGGATGGTCTCGAAGACCGACTCCTCCGGGCCGCGCTGGTAGGTGTTGATGTAGGCCGGCTTGGTGGTGCCGTCGCCGCAGCGGCCGAAGCCGTAGGTGTTGTCGACGTCCAGCAGCCAGTGCATGCCGTAGATGTCCTTGTTGCCGTACGCGCTCTGCAGTTCCGACGCGATCGGGTCCTTGCCGACCGAGACGCCGCTGTCGAGCTTGGACGGGTACTGCGAGATGTTGTTCCACTCACCGGCGTAGGTGGCCGGCTTGCTGGCGTCGTAGAACGAGTTGGTGGGCTGGTCCTGCTGGGACGGGATGATGTACTTCTCCATCGTCGCCCAGGCGTTGTTGAAGTTGGTCCACGTGCCGGTGACCTGGCCGTACACCGCCTCCAGCCACAGGAAGTAGCTGAACGCCTCGGAGGTGGTCTCGTGACCGTGGTCCGGGGCCTCGACCATCAGGGTCTCCACCGAGTGGTAGGGGACGCCCTGCGGGGAGAAGTACCCGTTCGACGAGTCGTGGATCTTGTTGTACATCGTGGTGAAGCGGGTGATGTACTCGTTGCCGCCGCTGGTGCCGTCGTTGTCGGCCTCGGTGGCGGCCACGGAGGCGGAGGTCCAGCCGCTCGCGGTCGAGGTGAACGTCGCGGTGCCGGCCGTGGTGTCGGAGTCCTCGGCGGCCGCGATGCGCACGGTCTGCGGGGTGTTCCAGTTGGAGGTGGTGAACGTCAGCGACGCGCCCGAGGAGATCGTGAGGTCGGCGTCACCGCCGCTCGCCTTGGCCGTCGTCACGGTCACGCTGCTGGAGGGCTGGCGGGACAGGCTCACCGTGTAGGTCGCGGAGCCGCCCTCGGGAACCAGGAGCGAGCTCGCGCTGGTCACGATGCTGGAGGTCTGCGTGCCCGACACCGTGATGCCCACCGGAGAGGAGGTGGTCGTCGCTCCGGAGTTGTCGGTCGCCTTCGCGGTCAGCGAGTAGCTGCCGGCCGCGACGTTGGTCCAGCTGTAGGTGTACGGCGAGCTGGTGTCGGTGCCGATCAGCGTGCTGCCCTGGTAGAAGTCGACCTTGCTGACCGTGCCGTCGGAGTCGGCGGCGCTGGCGGCGAGGTTCACCGTGGCGGGCGCGGTGTAGGTCTGGCCCGCGGTGGGCGAGGTCAGGCTCACCGTCGGCGGCTGGTTGGTGGGGGTACCGCCACCGTTGCACGTCGTGCCGTTGATGGTGAACGACGTGGGCTTGGAGTTGGTGCCGGTGTGGGAGCCGTTGAACCCGATGCCGACCGACTGGCCACTGCCCACGTTGCCGTTGTAGCTCATGTTCGTGGCCGTGACGTTCGCGCCGCTCTGGGTCCAGTTGGCGCTCCAGCCCTGGGTCACGCGCTGGCCGTTGGCGAAGGTGAAGCCGAGCGACCAGTTCGACCAGGCGTCACCGTTGTTGGTGATCTTGACGTTCGCGGTGAAGCCGTTGTTCCAGTCGCTGGTGCTGTAGTCGACGGTGCAGGCGACGGCCGCGGATGCCGGTACGGAGGCCAGGACGGTGAACAGGCCCGCCACCAGGCTGGTCAGCGCCAGCCACACGGCACGTCTTTTCATCCGTGACCGTGGGAGCGCTCCCGCTCCTAAGGATGTTGTTGACATTCTGGAGGTACTCCAAAGTGATGAATGGCGATGGACGGTACAGAAGTTGGCACAACGTCAGGTCTCGTACCGGGTGGTGCAGAAGTGGACTTATGGGAGCGCTCCCACCATGGATTCTGCTGGGTACACCAAAGATGTCAATGACATGTCAGGCGGATTTCAGGCGACGGACGCCTCTGGCGTCGCCAGCCTGCCCGTTCTTAGCTTCGCCTTATGTCGGCGGGCGGAGCGCTGTTGAAAGTTTCAACTGGTCATGAAGCGCCGTGAACGGGTTTCCCGGCCGTCCGCCGGGCAGGCCGGGGAGTGGCGGCCGGAGCTTTCCCTGGGTGGGTGCGGGGCAGGTCGGACGGGTGCGGCGGCCCATGTCACGGCCGGAAATGATCGTTTGGTCGTGACGCCGGCGTGGGGGCGTCCGCTCGGCTCGCCGCCCCGGTCCGGGACCCACGGAAATGATCACGACTGGATGCCTGGTGTGAGATATCCCGCTTTGTCTGAAGGTGACGGTTTTGGGCCTTTGGGTACAGGGTGGAGTCATGAACAGAGTCGATCCGAGAAACCTGAGCGTGCGAGATCTGCGCGCCGAGCTCCAGGAGCTCGAGGAGTCATGGATGGAGACGCTGCTTCGCGGTTCCGAGGATGCCGTGGACGACTTCGCGTCACGCACGCGGGAGCTCGAGGAGGAGTTCGACCGCCGTCAGCGGGAGCGAGCCGGTGAGCCCGCCCCGACCAGCCAGGATGCCGGACTGAGCGGCCAGGACCCCGCCCCGATCAGCCAGGACCCCGCTCACACCAGCCAGGACCCCGCACTGAGCGGCCAGGACCCCGCACTGAGCGGCCAGGGCCCCGCTCAGACCAGCCAGGACCCCGCACTGAGCGGCCAGGACCCCGTCTCGGGCGGCGAGGACGCCGTGCCGGGCGGCCGGGAGAGCGATCTGCGGCCGGTCGCCGGGCGCGAGCCCGAGCGGACGGCCTCCCAGGCCATGGGCGGCGAGCCCCGCGGGGAGGCGCAGGACGGGTTTGGCCCGGACGTGGACGCCGAGTCCCGCCGGGAGGCGCAGGGCGAGCTTCGTCTGGACGTGGACGGCGCTCCGGCCGCTCCGCCGGCTCCGCCGTTCCCCCACGAGGCCGTCTCCACTCCGGTCGCGTCACCGGCCGTCCCGGAGGCCGCCCCGTCACCGGCCGTCTCCGAGGCCGCCCCGTCACCGGCCGCTCCACCGGTCGGCCCGGAAGCGGCAGTGTCGCCGGCCGGGCCGGAAGCCGCTGTGTCGCCGGCCGTCCCTGAGGCGGCCGTCCCTGAGGCGGGCGTCCCGTCGGACGGGTCGCCGGCCGTCCGTGAGGAGCCGGCGGGGGCCTATCGCGGGTGGGACGGCGCCGGTGTCGCCGGGGACGGCGGTCGCGGCCGGGCCATCCGGCCGGGCAGACGCCGCAGAGACGGCGTCCCCGCCGTCCGTGAGCAGCGGTCGCCGGGCAAGGTGGCCTGACCCAGAGGTTCTCCCACAAACGTTCGGGGCCCGTCCGAGGAGATCGGACGGGCCCCGCGAGCGTTCAGGCGGTGTCGTCAGCGGATGTCGCGGATGTCACCGAAGGTGTCGTCAGCCGGTGACACCCAGAGCCGGGCGCTGCCGCGCCTGGGCCTGAGCCTGGGAGCGTGCCTGCGAGCGGGCGTGAGCCTGGCCGTGGCCCTGGTGCCGGTGCCCACCGTGGGCCTGGCCGCCCTGATGGCCGCGGTGACGGTCGCTTCGGGAATGGTGGCGGTGTCCGCCGCCCTCGCCGAGCACGCCGGTGATCGTGCGCACGTTGGCGAACTCCACCAGGCGGTCGTCGTTCCTGTTGTGGTGATGACGGATGTTGCGCGCCCTGTCGTCCACCTTTCTGTCGTCCGCGCGGACCTCATGCCTCCCCTTGGCGGCGCTGTCGTCCTCTTCCTTCTTCTCCACCTTCTCCACGCAGATCTCGGGGCAGGCGCCGCCGGGACCGAGGTCCTGGTGGATCGTCGCCGAGAGGCTCGAGTCGAACGACGCGCTGCCGGGGAACAGGGCGGTGATGGAGTGCGGTCCCTCCTCGAGGGCCGGGGGCACGAGAACCGCCTGCCCGGTGGCGTCCAGCGGGGCGGCGCCCCGGCTGATCCCGTCGGCGAGGAACACCACCTGGCCGGTCGGCGGGGCCGTGCCGTTGGTGCGCACCGTGGCGGTGAGGCTCAGCGGGCCCCGGTGGCCGGGGTCGGAGCAGGAGGTGGTCAGCGTGACCGTCGTCCTGCCCCCGCAGATCGGCCGCCTGATCCGGGCGTCGTTCAGCGCGACGCCGGCGCCGGTGCGCGCCAGCACGCGGCCGTTCACGATCGCCCTCGTGCCGATGTCGACCCCGGCGCCGGCCAGGACGGTGCCGTCGAGGACCGCGCCCGCGCCGATGATGGTCCTCCCGACGACCCGCCAGAAGACGTTGCACGCCCGCGCGCCGCCGGTGAGGGTCACCGTGCTCCCCGGCAGGGCGTTCAGCGAGCCGGGGCCGGAGGTGCGGAAGATGAAGACCGCGTTGGGGTCTCCGTGCGCGTCCAGCGTCAGGTTGCCGGTGATCGCGAAGGAACCGCCGGTGGAGTCGTACACCCCCGGCCCGCGGGTGGTCCCCCCGAGCTGTGGCGGCACGGTGGCGGTCGCGACGCGGCTCGCCGCGTCGTTGTAGGCGGTGGACAGCGCCGTCTGGGCGAGCGCGGCGATGGGGTCGCCCGCGTGGGTGACACCGATCACCCTGCCGGGCGGGAAGCCGGTGACGGCCGCCCCCGGGCTCACCCCGAGGTTCCCGGTGACGAGCGAGGGGCCGGTGTTGTGCACCGACGTTCCGGCCAGGAGTCCGAACGCGGCGGCCGGGCCCAGCGGCACCGGCGCCGTGGCGGCGCTCGCGGCGTGCGGTGTCGCGATGACGGCTCCCATCGCGACCAACGCGGGGAGGGCCGCCGCCAGCAAGGAACGAACGAAATGTCGTGCCCCCGCACGAGAACGACTGCCATTGTTCATGAAGCGGTCCTTTGCTTTTGGTATCGCTATGAGAAAACGCATTGCCGATGATGCGTCTGGAGATCCTCACGGTACTGATCGTTGGACCCGCTATCCTCGTGCGACATGCGGATGATTTAATTCCGACGCCATCTGCGGATAAAATGGAAAAGTGTCCCGTTGCCGGTGGAAGGGCGCCGTTTCCGGCAACGCCGCTAAGCGCGCCGCGGGGTGAAATGGGCGGGGCCCGCTCCGGTGGGAGGGCGGTGGCCGAATCGCCGGGGAATGCCCGTGGAAAAGAGCGGAATCCGGACATGAGAAAGGCGGGCGGGCGCGTCGCGCGCCCGCCCGCCGTTCGGCCGGAGACGGGTGTCCCGTCCGGGGCCGATCTCACCAGGGAGGGTCTCCCCGGCTCACGGCCGCCGTCGTGCGGCGCCCGCGACCGGGGACGATCGTCGTTTCAGGAGCAGACGAAGGATGCCGGGGCCGGCGTCGAGGGGCCGTTGGCGGTGAAGCCGACGGCGACCGACTGTCCGGGAGCGATGCTGGGGGCGTAGCTCGGCGCCTTCGCGGTGAAGGTGGTCCCGCTCTGCGTGAGCGTGGCGTTCCAGCCGCTGACCAGGGTGACGCCGGAAGGCATCGCCCAGGTCACCGTCCAGTTGTTCCAGGCGGAGGTCCCGTTGTTCTTGACGGTGAGCTGGGCCTGGAACCCGCCCGACCAGGCGTTGGTGATCGTGTACGCCGTCCCGCAGGCGCCGGCCGTCGGGGTCGGGGTCGGGGTAGGCGTGGGAGTGGGAGTGGGAGTCGGCGTAGGAGTGGGCGTCCTGGTCGGCGTGGGCGTGGGGGTGGGAGTGGGAGTGGGGGTCCTGGTCGGCGTCGGGGTGGGGGTCCCGGTGCCGCCGCCGACCGGCGGGATCAGGTAGGGCTGCAGAATGCTCTGCTTGGCCTGGTCGACCGTGGCCCAGTCGTCCTTCAGGATGCCGCCGGTGTCGCCGGAGTTGGGGTTCCAGGACCAGTAGGTGAAGGACATGCCGTTCACCCCGGTGCCGGTGTACTTCATCAGCTCCTGCAGCCACACCTTGTCGGTGTTGCTGGCCAGCGTGGTGCCGAACTCGCCCATCATGATCGGGGCGATGTTCTCCTTGTAGAGGTAGCCGAAGAACTTGTCCCAGATGGCGGGCATGTTGGCCGGGTAGTTCGGGTCGTCGAACCACGTCTGGTGGAACACCGAGGTCGCGTACTCGTGGGGGGAGTAGACCAGCCGGTTGGCCACGTTGAGCCGCACGGGGTAGTCCCTGGCCTTGGAGAGGTTGCCGCCCCACCAGCCGCAGGGCTCGTCGGGGATGTTGTCCCAGGCGTTGGCGTTGCCGCCGCTCGGGCAGCTCACGCCCTCGACGAAGATGAGCCAGTTGGGCTGCACGGACAAGATCGCGTTGCCGGCCCGCTCCGCGGCGAGCCGCCAGTCGCGGGCGGTGTCGCCGCAGCCCCAGCACGAGCCGGTGCTCTGGGGCTCGGTGCCGTCGGCGTGCGGCTCGTTGTGCAGGTCGGCGCCGATGACGGTGGTGTTGCCCGCGTAGTGCTGCGCCAGCGACTTCCAGTCACTGATCCAGGTGCTCTCGGGGACGGCGCTGGTGTACCAGAGGGCGGTCTGGCCGGCCGAGGTGGGCCGGTGCCGGTCCAGGATGATGCGCATCCCCTTGACGCCCGCGTAGTCGATCACCTTGTCCAGGATCTGGATCGGCGACAGGCCGACCAGGTCGGGGTTGGAGTAGGTGTTCACGCTGGTGGCGACCGCGCCGGGCTTGATGGCGTCGTCGGAGAACGGCACCCGGATGGTGTTGTAGCCCAGGCTCGCCATGAGGTCGAGCTGGCTCTTCCACGGGTTGTTGGCCCACAGGCCGTGGAAGGTCTTGTTGTCGGTCTCCATGCCGAACCAGTTGATGCCGGTCAGCCGGACGGTGGCGCCGGTGCTGTCGACGATCTTGTTGCCGTTGGTGTGCAGGTAGCCGGTGCCGGTGCCGCCCGCCGCCGCGGCGGGTGCGGAGCCGAAGGTGACGGCCAGCACGGTGGTGGCGGCGGCGGTCGCGACCGCGGTGACGGCCGCCTTCCACCTCGTGCCGATCGATCGAGATGTCATCAGGTTTCCTTCACGACTGAGGGGAGCGCGACGGCCGCTTACGGCACGGCCGTTCTGTACGGCCAGGTCGCGCACGTCATGCTTCGGCGCGGTTTTCCGGCCCGTCAACCGGGAGCGGAGAAGGCGCCTCGCTGACCTGCGTAGCCCGTTGTAACTTTCATCGTGGAAGGAGTGCCTCTGAGGGCGAATCGGGGCCCAAGAGGGCCCAGAGTCTTGGGAGCGCTCCCACTCCGCTCCCGGCCGTTGCCCCCTTCCAGCGGGCTTCCGGGCGCCGGCCCGGCCCCGTGTTTGTCAAGACATCCTTGTCAAGGTGGTGAACTCCGGCGGCGCGGCGGCGATATTGCACGCCTCACGGCGCGCCGCGCGCGGGCTTATCCGGAGAATATTGTTGTCCATAAAAGGCGGCTTTTATGGATTAGCCGGTCTGGTCGCTGAACGGCCGCCGGTGCGCGGGCCCGGCGGCCGTTCGGCGTACGGTGGACCACCCGACGCGGTGGATCACCGGACGCGGGCGACCCGGACGACGCGATGATCCGGAGCGCGGTGGTCTGGTGGACGCGGTGGCTCAGGCGCTGCGCTGGAGGGCGGCGCCGATCAGCGTCAGCCCACGGTCCAGCTCCTTGCGCACGTCCGGCGTGAGACCCCCTTCGCGTTCCCGGTCGTCCAGCTTTTTGCGGACCTTCGTCAGCCCTCTGACCGGGTCGTCCGGCGACTTCAACAGGTTGTGCACCACCTGCCGCAGGTCGAGGGCGACGTCGGAGCGGATGGCCCCGAGGTACTCCCCGGCCTCCAGCGTGGCGTCGAAGCGTCCCACCGCCTGGGTGAGCGTCGGCGCGGCCGGCCGGGCGCTCGCCGGGACGCCCGTGCGCTGCCGCTCGGCCGCCGTCGAACGTGCCGGGACAGGCGGCGCCTTCGACGGTGCGGGCGGCTCGGGGGCGAGCCGGGTGAGGGTCGGGACCGGCGAGGCGCCCGCGCCACGCCCGTCGCCGGAGATCGGCTCGTCGAGCGCGCCGGAGTGCCGGGAGGCGGACGCGCTCGCGGTTGGTGTCGGTGTCGCCGGCGCCGCGTCGGGCGGCCGGGTGGTGACCGACGCCGTGACGGGCGGTCGCCCGTTCGGCTGGATCCACAGCAGGGCCGCGGTCCAGGTGGCCAGCATGACGGCCGCGATGGAGGCCATCCGTGCCCGCCGCACCCAGGTCGCCGTCTCCCGTCCGGCGGTCAGGAACGCGCTCAGCGAGGCGGTGAGCGTCTCTGCCACGTAGTGGGCCGTCGGCCGGTCGCCGGGGTCCTGGGCGAGGCAGCTCGCGCAGAGGTCGGCCACCTCCTGCGGCAGGCCGGGCGCGCGCGGCACGGGCGGCGGACCGGTGCGGTGCGCCGCCTCCAGCGCCTCCCACGTCGTCTCCGGGTAGGGGTGCTCGCCGGTGAGCATCGCGTACATCAGCACACCGAGCGCGTACACGTCGACGGCGGGATGGACGCTGGAGCTCGTGAGGCGTTCCGGCGCCACGTAAGGAGGCGTGCCGAAGTCGGCCAGCCTCTGGTCGACCTCCTCCCCGACGAACGCCGCGATGCCGAAGTCCAGGAGCTTGGCGCCCTCCGGAGTGAGCAGCACGTTCTCCGCGGTGACGTCCCGGTGGACGATGCCGCGCTGGTGGGCGGCCGCGAGCACCATCGCCACACGGGCTGCGATGACCGCCGCCTCCCGCCAGGGCAGGGGGCCCTCCTCGCAGATCCGCTCCGACAGCGGCCGCCCGTCGAGCAGGCGCATCACGACGTACGCGGCGAGCCTGCCCCGGGCGGTGACCGTTTCCCCGTAGTCGTACACCTCGATCGCGTCCGGGTGGATGAGGCGGGCGGTCGCCCGCGCCTCCCTCCGGATCAGGTCTCGCCCGCCGTGGTCCCCGCCGACGCAGCCGTCGAGAACCTTGATCGCGACGGTACGGTGCAATGACTGGTCGAAGGCCCGCCAGATGGCGGACATCCCCCCGGAGGCGATCTGCTCGACGAGCCGATAGCGGCGCGTGAGCACATCGCCTTCCTGCATGCCCCCCGAATCAAGTTGATTCACGTACCACCAGCTCCGTGGGAAGTATGGGGTTGCCGTGCGGGACGTCATCCTCCGAAGTGATCGACATGAGCAGCATCCTCGCGGCGAGCACCGCCATCTCCTCGACCGGCTGCCGCACAGTGGTCAGCGTAGGCGAGGTGTGCCGGGCGAGGGGAGCGTCGTCGAACCCGACCACGGCCACGTCGTCCGGCACCCGCCGGCCCGCGCGCCGCAGTGCCTGCATGGCGCCGGCGGCCATCGGGTCGGAGGCGGCGAACACCGCGTCCAGGTGCGGCGACCGCTGCAGCAGCCACTGCATGGCGTGCGCCCCTGAGGCATGGGTGAAGTCGCCGTAGGCCACCGGGACGTCGTTCATCCCCGCCGCGTGCAGCGTCCGCAGGAAACCGTCGAGGCGGTCGCGGGCGCCGGGCAGCGTGGGCGGCCCGGCGATCACGGTGATCGCCCTGCGGTTGGTGAGCAGCAGGTGTTCCGCCGCCTGACGCGCCCCGTCCATGTTGTCCATGTCGACGAACGGCAGCTCGATGCCGTCCGGTGGACGGCCGGCGCTGCGAACCGCGATGCCGGACGCGGCCAGGGTGACGGCCAGAGGATGTCGCTCGCGGGCGCCCGCGAGCAGGACGCCGTCGAAGGAGCCCGTCACCAGCGGTGGGGCGGCGATCGTCGAGGTGGCCGGGGTGGCGTTCATCACGACGAACGGCACTCCATAGCTGGTGAACACCTCGTCCGCCGCCGAGAGCAGCCGTGCGTAGAAGGGTTCGGAGAACATGCGCTGGGTGTGTTCGCAGATGACGGCCGCGACAAGCTGGTCGGACCGCCGGGCGGACGTTCCCCGCGGCGCACGATGCCGTACGTAACCAAGACGTGACATGGCGTCGTGGACCTGACGGCGAGTGGAGGTGCTCACGCGGACGGAGCCGGTGAGCACTCGTGAGGCCGTGGCGGGGGAGACCCCTGCTTCGGCTGCTACCTGGGCAAGCGTGGGCTGGTCAGCCATCCGGCTTCCTCCGCTTTCAAGGTATATCGCGAAGGCGTGGGAGCGCTCCCATTACAATAACAGTGTTTCTTGCGTGTCAACAGATGTTTCCGGTAAATGTTCCACGCCCGGTCTGGAGGCGATGTTACGGACATATTCCATGCGAAGAAAGGTCCCTGTCAGAGATTCCTGCTCGGCAGGGGTCGGACGGGCGGCCCGGCGGGGCGGCGGCGGGGAGCGCCGTAGGCCACAGACCTGCTCAGCCACCCTCGGACATGCCTCTGACCGCACGGGCGAGAGGCCCGCGCGGGCGCAAGTGTTACCGCAGCGTTACCTCAAGTCTCTGGCGGGTGGTTGTTCCGTTCCATCCGGCCTGAGACGTCTATCGGCGTTAGTCGCTCTATGGGTGATATGGGCGGTTGGTTGCTCTAAGAGGGCTTTAGTGGCTGATGTCCTTCATGCCGCAGGCATTGGCGATCAGCTCGAAGAGGTCTCGAACGGGTCGCCGGCGGGATGGGCGTCACCGAGGAAGCGCTCGGCCCGGCGGGGCCACCCAGAACCGGTGGTGGCCCACTCCACGGCCCCGCGGGCCGGCTCGGTGCTCCTGCTGCGTGCGTCACCCGGCGTGTCCCCCACTCCGACGGCGCCAGGTCCAGGATCGACACAGGGACGCTCGACCCGCCACGGGCGACACCAGGGTCAGATCACTCACAACCCCCACAACCCGCTGGCGATGCCCCCTATTCCGTCGAGGATGGGACGGGTCTCACGCCGATGGGACCACTCCGGCGGGTCTCACGCCGGCGGGCGGTCGTCGGCCGGGACGGTGACGAGCTCGGCGGTGCAGAAGGCGCAGCGGCGCGCCTCGACGGGGATGTCGCTCAGGCACTCGGGGCACTTCTTCTCGGTGCTCGCCTTGTCCCGGTCGAGGTAGGAGATCAGCCGGGTCATCGGCATCACCACGAGCCAGTAGATCACCGCGGCGATGATCAGGAAGGTGAGCAGGTGGTTGACGAAATCCCCGTACTTGAACTGCGCCCCGTTGAGGGTGAAGGAGTACTTGGAGAAGTCGGGGTTGCGCCCGCCGGTCACCGCGCCGATCAGCGGCGTGATCAGGTCGGCCACCAGCGCCTGCACCAGGCCGCTGAAAGTGGCTCCGACGACCACCGCCACGGCCAGCTCGACCAGGTTGCCGCGCATCAGGAACTTCTTGAATCCACCCATCTCAGGGTCCTCCGGGGGGAGTGTCACCGGCTCGGAGCCGGTCGGCTACCCGGCCACCGTCGCGCAAACCCTCGACGGGGTGCGGGCCGGGCCGGCTCGGGGGGAACGACCGGAGCCGGCGACGGCGTCCGGAATTCGTCGCGATGACGATATCCTATTTCGTCGTGGTGACGATATCGAGCGGGTGCCATAAAGGCGGGGGCCGGACAATGGGCGCTGGTCCGGGAAAGCCGGAGGCGGGCTTGTGCCGACCCGCCCCTGGCCTCGGTCCCAAACCGTCTCTTTGCTATTCGGAGAGACTCCGCAGGTCGAACTCGCCTTTCTTGGCGCCGTCGATGAAGGCCAGCCACTCGTCCTCGGTGTAGACGAGCACCGGACTGTCGGGATCCTTCGAGTCGCGGACCGCTATGTGACCGCCGGTGGCGGCGACCTCGACACAATGCTCGGCGTTGCACCGGCTGGCGGAGCGCCATCGCACGTCGTTATCATACGAGGATGATGAGAGCCTCATGAATTCCCCTGATGGTCGTCGAAGTGACAGGATCACCCAGGAGGGATGTCCATATCCGGCATTATGCCACCAGAAGATCATCGAGGCGTCCGTTCACCCCTCTTGATCAGGATCTGTATTTCTGCGAGACTTCCTCGATGAGCGCGCGGGAGGCGCCCTGCCCGAGACCCACGGCGCGCAGATGGCCGATGAGGTCGCGGTAGGCCTGCAGTTCCTTCTCTTTACGGAAGTACTCGATTCGCCCGCCGACTTCTTGATATATGACGTCGGGAATGGGGTCGGCCATCTCGAGCAGCGTGAAGGTCTCGTTCAGCCCTTTGTGGGAGCCCGCGCTGAACGGGATGACCTGCAACGACATGCGGTGGCGCCCCGAGAGCTCCAGCAGGTGCGACAATTGTTCGTACATTACCCTCTCGTCGCCGACCCGGCGGTGGAGGGCCGACTCGTCGACGATGATGTGCAGGCGCGGCGGGTCTTTCTTGTGCAGGATGTCCTGCCGGCGCATCCGCAACTCGACGCGCTTGGCCAGGGTTTCGGCGCTTATTCTGCCCGCCACTCCCTTGATGATGGCGCGGGCGTAGCCGGACGTCTGCACGATGCCGGGAAATATGCCGGTGTCGTAAGAGAAGATCGCGACGGCGTCCGCCTCGTGGCCGATGTAGGCGCGGAATTTCTCGTCGGGGTATTCCTCCCACCACTCCGACGCGCGCGCCTCGCGGGCCATCGCTATCAGGACGGCCGCCTCGGCCGGGTCGGCGCCGTAGATGGCGCACAGATCGCGCACGTCCCGCGGGATGACGCCGCGCGCGGCGGTCTCCAGACGGCTGATCTTGGCCACCGAGCACTCGAGTCTCTGCGCCGCCTCTTTCATGGTGAGACCGGCGTCCATCCGCAGCGCGCGCAGCCGGGTGGCGACCTCATGGTGTCGGAGCGACGGATTGATCCCGGCCATGACCTGCTCACCTCGCCTCGGCGCGGTGATCGCCTTCTCGGATGCGCGGTCACCGCTGATGCCGAGTCTCCTCCGTACTGTTAGGGCGCACACTACTCATGCCCTATGGGCAGCAAGGTGTTCGCCGGAGATACTTTCCTGTGGCAATTGCCAATGGCGGTTGCTCTTGGCATCAACCCGGGTAAACGTAAGGTTAGCCCCTACAGAGAGGACGTCACTCCCTAAGAGCCGCCTCCTCGCGGGGTGGCCGTCCCCTGCGGGAGGGGGAGGGCCGGGCCGCGAGGCGGGCGGCGGACGGGTGGCGTTCCCGGGGGTGCGTTGAGGCCGGGTCCGGTGGTGGGGGCATCGACCGGCTCCCGACCACCGCGAGAGGACCGATCCCTATGAATGTGAGCCCCGCCGGGATCGCCACCACCCTGTGGACCCACATACGCGAACACGCCCTCGCCCGTAACTGGGAGCTCAGCGACGCCTTCTTCGCTGAGATCGACGGCTTCGCGTGGGTGCAGGGATGGGCGATCGTCCGGCGCCGGACGCGCCACACCTACCGCGACCCCCGGTTCGACCGGGTGGTCGTGTGCTGCACCTGCGGGGGGAACGGCAGGGGGGAGAGCGGCCGTCCGTGCCGCACCTGCAAGGGGGAAGGGCTGCTCAACTTCTTCGAGCCGCCTCCGGCCGCCAGGAAGAGCGCCTGACCCGGTACGGCGCGACCGTGCCGGGGGCCTGACGCCGCTCCGGACCGCGCCGCCGGCCCGCCGGGTCGCCGTCCAGTCCGGCCGGATCGCCGCCCGCATGGGCCCCGCGGCGGCCGACTCCAGGTGTTCCTGTGGTCAGGGTTGTTTAATGTGCCGCGCCTGCGGCAGGTCCCCAGCCGTGACCGAGTCGTGTGACCGCCCTGTTACCGCCCGAGTGTCCCCGACGGCCTCGACCTGCGGGTCAAGTAGCCTGGCACGGACTGCGCGGATCGCACGGGTGACAGGGTCGGCGCGGTGTCGCGGACAGCAGGTCACATTCATACAGCGCACGATGTCCTCCTGCGAGAAGTGATCTGGCGCACTGAGCTGCGCTGGTCGGCATGGTCAGGAGAACATGGGGCAAATCCCTATCCGGGTGGTGACATGATCGAGATTTGGCCCGGCGACCCCTATCCGCTCGGGGCTACATACGACGGCGCGGGCACGAACTTCGCGCTCTACACCGAGGTGGGCGAGCGTGTGGAGCTCTGCCTCTTCGACGAGGACAACAAGGAGGAGCGCGTACCCCTCACCGAGTGCGAGGGTTTCGTGTGGCACGGATACCTGCCCGGCATCGGCCCGGGCCAGCGCTACGGCTACCGCGTCCACGGGCCCTACGATCCGGCGCGCGGCCAGCGCTGCAATCCGAGCAAGCTGCTGCTCGACCCCTACGCCAAGGCGATCGAGGGGGGCGTGAAGTGGGACCAGGCCGTCTACGGCTACCGCTTCGGCGACCCCGACAGCCGCGAGGACACCGACTCGGCGCCGTTCGTGCCGAAGTCCATCGTGGTCAACCCGTTCTTCGGGTGGGGCCACGACCGGCCGCCCGCGACGCCGTACCACGACACGGTGATCTACGAGGCGCACGTCCGCGGCCTGACGATCCAGCATCCCCGCATCCCCGAGCGCATCAGGGGCACCTACGCCGCGCTCGGGCACCCGGAGATCATCGACCATCTGACGGGGCTCGGGGTGACCGCCGTCGAGCTGATGCCGGTGCACCAGTTCGTCACCGACGACACCCTTCAGCAGCGCGGGCTGACCAACTACTGGGGCTACAACACCATCGGCTTCTTCGCCCCGCACAACGCCTACTCCAGCTCCGGCGAGCGGGGCGGGCAGGTGCTGGAGTTCAAGGCCATGGTCAAGGCCCTGCACGAGGCGAACATCGAGGTCATCCTCGACGTCGTCTACAACCACACGGCCGAGGGCAACCACCTCGGGCCGACGCTCAGCATGCGCGGCATCGACAACGAGGCCTACTACCGGCTCGTCGACGACGACCAGCGCTACTACATGGACACCACCGGCACCGGCAACAGCCTGCTCATGCGCTCGCCGCACACGCTGCAGATGATCATGGACTCGCTGCGCTACTGGGTCATCGAGATGCACGTCGACGGCTTCCGCTTCGACCTCGCATCGACGCTGGCCCGGGAGCTGCACGAGGTCGACCGGCTGTCGGCCTTCTTCGACCTGGTCCAGCAGGACCCGGTGCTCAGCCAGGTGAAGCTGATCGCCGAGCCGTGGGACGTCGGGCCGGGCGGTTACCAGGTGGGCAACTTCCCGCCCCGCTGGACCGAGTGGAACGGCCGCTACCGCGACACGATCCGCGACATGTGGCGCGGCGAGCCGGCCGCGCTCCCGGAGTTCGCCTCGCGGCTCACCGGCTCCAGCGACCTCTACCAGGACGACAGCCGGCGCCCCGCGGCGTCCATCAACTTCGTCACCTGCCACGACGGCTTCACGCTGCAGGACCTGGTGTCCTACAACCACAAGCACAACGAGGCCAACGGCGAGGGCAACCGCGACGGCACCGACGACAACCGGTCGTGGAACTGCGGCGAGGAGGGCGCCGCGGGCGTGGCCGTGGAGGCGCTGCGCGAACAGCAGAAGCGCAACTTCCTCACCACGCTGTTCCTGTCGCAGGGCGTGCCGATGCTCTCCCACGGCGACGAGCTGGGCCGCAGCCAGCAGGGCAACAACAACGCCTACTGCCAGGACAACGAGATCAGCTGGGTCGACTGGTCCGACATCAAGGAGAACTGGCTGCTGCTGGAGTTCACCCAGCGGCTGGCACGGCTGCGGCGCGACCACCCGGTGTTCCGGCGCAGGCGCTTCTTCTTCGGCCGCGCGGTCCGCGGGTCGGGCGACGACCTGAGCGACATCGCCTGGCTCACCCCCGGCGGCGGCGAGATGGCCGACGCCGACTGGCACAACGGCTACGCCCGCTCGCTGTGCGTGTTCCTCAACGGGGAGGCCATCACCGAGCCCGACCGGCGCGGCCGGCGGGTCGTGGACGACTCCTTCCTGCTGATGTTCAACGCCCACCACGAGACCATCCAGTTCACGATCCCCAAGGACTTCGGCGACGCCTGGGTCCCGGAGATCGACACCGCGGTGCCGATCGCCATCGACACCAAGCTCTACCGCGCCAAGGAGGAGGTGCCGGTGGAAGGCCGATCGGTGCGGGTCCTGCGCCGCGCCTGACCACGCCGCGCCCGCTCCGGCATGCCCGACGAGACACCCGCGAAGGAACACGACGTGACCGAACCGGCCAAGCCCACGGCGACCTACCGGCTCCAGCTCACCCCCCGCTTCGGGTTCGGGGAGGCGAAGGCCCTGGTCGGCTATCTGACCGAGCTGGGCGTGAGCCACCTGTACCTCTCGCCGATCCTGCAGGCGGTGCCCTCGTCCGAGCACGGGTACGACGTGACCGACCACACGCGGGTCAGGGCGGAGTTCGGCGGGGTGGAGGGGCTGCGGAGCCTGGCGGCGGCGGGCCTGCCCCTGGTCGTGGACATCGTGCCGAACCACATGACGGTGCCCGTCCCCGAGTCGGGCAACGCCCGGCTCTGGGACGTGCTGGCGCACGGGTCGCGGGCCGGGTCGGCGCGGTGGTTCGACATCGACTGGCAGGGCGGCGGCGGCAAGGTCGCCATGCCCGTGCTGGGCGACGAGACCGACCTGGAGGCCGAGGTGGTGGCCGACGGCGACGTTCTGCGTTACTACGACCACCTGTTCCCGGTGCGGCCGGGCAGCGGCGGGCGCCTGGCCGACCAGCACTACCGGCTGGTGCCGTGGCGGCGGCCGCCCGGCTACCGGCGGTTCTTCGACGTGTCCTCGCTCATCGGCCTGCGGGTCGAGGACCCGGAGGTGTTCGAGGCGACGCACGAGGTGATCCTGTCGCTGGTCGCCGAGGGCGTGATCAGCGGGCTGCGGGTGGACCATCCCGACGGGCTGGCCGACCCGCGCGGCTATCTCGCCCGGCTGCGCGAGCTGGCCCCGGTGTGGACGGTCGCCGAGAAGATCCTGATCGACGACGAGCGGCTGCCGGACGACTGGGCGTGCGACGGCACCACGGGGTACGACGCGCTCAACATGGTGACCCGGCTGTTCGTCGACCCGGCGGGCGCCGAGCCGCTGGTGGAGCTGTTCGTCCGGCACACCGCCTTCCCCCGCGACTACGAGACGGTGCGCTACGAGGCCAAGAAGCAGGTGCTGGCCCAGTTCTTCACCGGGGAGGTCGAGCGGCTGACCCGGGAGCACCCCGAGCTGCGCGAGGCGATGGTCGAGCTGCTGGCCGCCATGCCCGTGTACCGCGCCTACGCGGTGCCCGGCGAGCGGCCGCCCGCCGAGACCGTCCGGCTGCTGCGCGAGGCGGGGGCGCGCGCGGCCCGGCACGCCGACCCGGCCGCCGTCGAGCGCGCCGTCGAGCTGGTCCTGTCCGGCCCCGCCGAGACGGTGACCCGCTTCCAGCAGACCTGCGGCCCGGTCATGGCCAAGGGGGTGGAGGACACCGCCCTGTACCGCTGGTACCCGCTGGCCTGTCTCAACGAGGTCGGCGGCGAGCCCGACCGGTTCGGCGTGCCGGCCGAGGAGTTCCACGCCTACTGCGCCGGCATGGCGCCGTACACGATGACCACGCTGTCCACCCACGACACCAAGCGCTCGGAGGACGTCCGCGCGCGGCTCGCGGTGCTGTCGGAGCTGCATCAGGAGTGGGCCGAGGCGGTCGCCGGCTGGTCCGAGCGGGTGTCCTTCGACCCCAAGCTCGACTACTTCGCCTGGCAGAACCTCATGGCGGCCTGGCCGATCAGCGTGGAGCG
Organism: Sphaerisporangium sp. NPDC005288; assembly: GCF_040607475.1. Classification (NCBI taxonomy): domain Bacteria; kingdom Bacillati; phylum Actinomycetota; class Actinomycetes; order Streptosporangiales; family Streptosporangiaceae; genus Sphaerisporangium; species Sphaerisporangium sp. NPDC005288. Next base: position 259,842 of record NZ_JBEXGT010000002.1, read on the forward strand.
CTTCAGCGACTACCTGTACAAGGCGGCCAGGGAGGCCAAGACCTCCATCTCGTGGATCAGCCCGGACGCCGCCTACGAGAAGGGCGTGCGCGACTTCGCGGCGCGGGCGATCGACGTCTGCGGGCCGTCGGTCGCGGCCTTCACCGAGCGCGTCGACCGGTACGCCAGGGTCAACTCCCTGGGCCAGAAGCTCGTGCAACTGATGATGCCGGGCATCCCCGACGTGTACCAGGGCAGCGAGACCACCGACTTCTCGCTGGTCGACCCGGACAACCGGCGGCCGGTGGACTTCGCCTACCGGCGATCGCTGCCGGCGGCACCGGACACCGGTAGCTGGGACGCCGCCAAGTTCCTGGTGACCACCTCGGCGCTGCGGCTGCGCAAGCGGCTCGACGTGGCGGCCCCCTACGTCCCGATCTCCACCGGGGAGTCCGGCCCGGGACGCGACCACGCGATCGCCTTCGCCCGTGGTGACCGAGCCGTGGCGGTGGCCACCCGGCTGCCCGCCGGCCTTTCGCGCCGCGGCGGATGGGGTGGTGCCACCCTCACGCTGCCGCCGGGGCGCTGGCGCGACCTGCTCACCGGCGCCCGGCACACCGGCCGCATCCCATTCGCGCACCTTCTGGGGCGTTATCCCGTGGCGTTGCTGGAAAAGGAATAGCAGGCGAGCCCCGCCGATGCGGCGGGGCCGCGCCGAATCCACGGGGAGGAACATGTTCGAGGTCTGGGCGCCCACGGCCGGCCGCGTCGAGGTGGAGATCGACAGGTCCGAACGGCATCCGATGGTCCGCGGCGAGGGCGGATGGTGGTCGGCGGAGGTGCCGGGCGCGGGCCACGGCACCGACTACGCCTTCAGCGTCGACGGCGGCGAGGCGTTCCCCGATCCGCGCACCCGGCGCCAGCCGTACGGCGTCTTCGGGCCGAGCCGCGTCTACGAGCACGACCGGTACGCCTGGGGCGACCGGGCCTGGCGGGGGCGCCAGCTTCCCGGTTCGGTGATCTACGAGCTGCACGTCGGCACCTTCACCCGCGAGGGCACCTTCGACGCGGCGATCGGCAGGCTGAACCACCTGGTCGCGCTCGGCGTCGACTTCGTCGAACTGCTGCCCGTCCCGCCCGTTCCCGGGCGCCACAACTGGGGCTACGACGGGGTGGACCTGTACGCCGTGCACGAGGAGTACGGCGGGCCGGACGGTCTCAAGCGCTTGGTGGACGCCTGTCACCAGGCGGGCCTCGGCGTGCTGCTGGACGTGGTCTACAACCATCTCGGCCCCTCGGGCAACTTCCTCGCCCAGTTCGGCCCCTACCTCCACGAGTCGGCCTCCTCCTTCTGGGGGCAGGCGGTGAACCTGGACGGCGCGTGGTCGGACGAGGTGCGCCGGTACTTCATCGGCAACGCGGTGCAGTGGCTGCGCGACTACCACATGGACGGCCTGCGCCTGGACGCCGTGCACGCCTTCCACGACAAGCGGGCCGTGCACTTCCTGGAGGAGCTCGCGACCGAGGTGGACGCGCTGTCGGCCGCGCTCGGACGGCCGTTGACGCTGATCGCCGAGTCCGACATGAACGACCCCCGCCTTGTCACCCCGCGCGAGGCGGGCGGGTACGGCCTGGCCGCGGTCTGGGACGACGACGTGCACCACGCCCTGCACTCCGCGCTGACCGGCGAGCGCCACGGGTACTACTGCGACTTCGGGCCCATGGACGTGCTGGCCAAGGTGCTCACCTCGGCCTACCTGCACGACGGCACCTACTCCACCTTCCGCGGGCGCACCCACGGCCGGCCCGTTGACCGCCTGCGCGTCCCCGGGCACCGGTTCGTGTGCGGCCTGCAGAACCACGACCAGATCGGCAACCGGGCCATGGGCGACCGGATGCCGTCCGAGGCGCTCAAGGTCGGCGCGGGCCTGCTGCTGACCTCGCCGTTCACCCCGATGCTGTTCATGGGCGAGGAGTGGGGCGCGAGCACGCCGTTCCTGTTCTTCACCGACCACATCGAGCCGCACCTGGCGCAGGGCGAGAGCGAGCGCAGAGAGCGGGAGTTCCTCGGGCACGGCTACGACGACTGGGGGTCCAAGGCGCCCGACCCGCAGGACGAGGCCACCTTCCACCGCTCCAAGCTCGACTGGGACGAGCCGTCGTCGCCGGCGCACGCCGAGTTGCTGGCCTGGTACCGCGACCTGATCGCCCTGCGCAGGTCGTGTCCCGACCTGGCCGATCCCCGGCTGGACCGGGTGGCGGTGGAGGTGAGCGAGGAGGGCCGCTGGATCGTGGTCCACCGCGGCGCGCACCGCGTGGCGGCCAACCTGGGGGACGCCCCGGTCACGGTCCCCGTCGCGAGCGGCGCCGTCCTGCTGGCCTCCGACCCCAAGGTGGGCTTCGCCGACGAGGGCCTGTCCCTGCCGCCGCACACCGTCGCCATCGTCCGTCCCGCCTGACCGGGCGGGACGTGCCGTCCCGGCCGGGCGTGGGGAGCCCGCCCGGCGCCGGGCGGCTCGTCAGGGGGTGGCCGGCGGTTCAGGCGGCGGCCGAGGACAGGATCGTCGACAGGCGGCGCAGGCCGCGCGCCGTGCGGGCCTTGACGGTGCCGAGGGGCACGGCGAGCCGTTCGGCGATCTCGCGCTGGGTGAGGTCGGCGTAGTAGGCCAGCTCGATGGCCTCGCGCTGCGGGCCGGGCAGCACGGCGAGCGCCCTGCGCAACTGGTCGCGGCGGCCCAGCGTGTCGGCCATGTCCCGGCCGTCCCCGCCGGATGGTTCGATCACGCTCTCCAGGGGGACGGTCGTGAGCGTGCGGACCCGCAGGTGGTCGATGGCGCGGTTGCGGGCGATGCCGAGCAGCCACGCCTCCAGGCTGCGGCCGGGGTCGTACCGGTGGCGCGAGCGCCAGACCTCGGAGAAGACCACCTGCCGGACGTCCTCGACGTCCTGCGGGGGGACGAATTTGCGCAGGTAGGAGGCGACCAGCCCGGCATGGGCGCGATAGCACTCCGCCAGCGCGGCCTCTTCGCCTCGCGCCAGCCGTACGCCGAGCGTGCCCGCCATGACAACCCACCTCACGGTCGAAAACCTATTCATAACTTATTCAATGTGCCCGTCGTCGCCCGCACAACCAAGAGCGGGCATGCGCGTTCCACGACTGGGCAAAGCCGGAGCCGGTGCGGTGGAGAGGTGTCGCGGTCAGGGACCGAGGGCGGCGCGCCCAGGCACCGCAGGACGGCGGGGTCAGGGGCCGAGGACGGCGCGGATCCGCGCCTGCGCCTCGCGGAGCGAGGCGACGCGGGTGACGCCCGGCGGCAGCCCGCCGTCCCACCAGCCGGGGCCGCCGACGAAGATCCGGCTGGCCGGGCGCAGCGCCGGCAGGGAACGCAGCGGCGCGGGGTCGCCCGTCGTGCCGACCTGGGACCAGACGAACACCGCCAGCGGCCCGACGCGCCGCATCGCCTCGGCCAGCGCGGCGTAGGGGGTGCGGGCGCCGAGGACGCGCGTCTCCAGGCGGTAGGCGGTGGTCAGCGCGGCGGCGAGCGCGTGCACCGGCAGAGTGTGCTGCTCCTCCTCCGCGCAGGCCAGCAGGACGGGACGGGGGTGGACCGGCCGCTCGGGCCGCGCGGACCGCCGGATCAGCGCGCTCAGCAGCCGCTCGGAGAACAGGTGCTCGATCTCGATGCCGGCCCCCGATCTCTCCTGACGCCGGGTGATCGCCGCGAACACCGGCTGGACCAGCCGCTCCCAGGTCCAGACGACCCCCTGCCGGTCCAGCGCGGCGTGCAGGCACGCGGTGACCGCGTGGTCGTCCAGGTTCAGCACGGCGCGGGACAGAGCGGTCACGCCCGGGACCGCCGTGTCCCGCGGCGGCGCCTGCGCGGCCCGTTCCTGGGCCGGTACGACCGTGCCGGGGTGCCCCGGCGCCTGCGCGGCCCGCTCCTCGGGGGGCGCGGCCGTGCCGGGGTGCCGCAGCGCCGACCGTGCGGCCTCGGCCGGGGGGACGCCCGCCTTGACCAGCCGGCTCATCTCCTCAAGGCGCACCAGGTCGGCGGCGTCGTAGCGGCGGTGCCCGCCGGGGCTGCGGTGGCTCGGGCCGATGCCGTAGCGCAGGTTCCAGGTGCGCAGGGTGGGCGCCGGCACGCCCAGACGCCGGGCGACCGCGCCGATGCCGAAGCCCGGTGACGCCTCTTCCGGCGGCTCGCTCTCGGTGCCCCGCCGGCCGCTCTCGTCGTCCATCCGTCCGCCCGCCTCACCGCCCGCCGCGGGCGGGGCAGCGGGGCGCCCTCCTTGCCTGGTACTTCGCAATGACGGGCGCCGCTGGACGCAACCGGCCGCGGTGATCGCGCGAAGGCACAGGTGTGGAGACCGTCATCATGCTGCTCACCAGAGATCTTCGTGTGCACGACCACCCGGCGCTGGCCGAGGCCTGCGCGCGGGCCCGGTCGGTGGTGCCGCTGTTCGTGCAGGATCCGGCGATACGGGCGCGCGGCCGCCAGAGGTTCCTGAACGAGGCGCTGCAGGACCTGCGCGCGTCGCTGCGCGCGCGTGGCGGCGACCTGGTGGTGCGCCGGGGCGACCCGGTGGAGGAGACGATGCGGCTGGCCGCGGAGCTGGGGGCGGAGGCCGTGTTCACCTCCGCCGACGTCAGCGCCTACGCCCGCCGGCGCGAGCGCCGCCTGGCCGAGGCGTGCGCCGCCCACCGGCTGCTCCTGCGCCTGTTCCCGGGCGTCACCGTGGTGCCGCCCGGCGCGCTCCAGCCCACCGGCGGAGACCACTATCGCGTGTTCACGCCGTACTGGCGGGCCTGGTCGGGCGCCGCCCGCAGGCCCGTCCTGCCGGCGCCGGACGCGGTGAGCCTGGCCCCGGGCGTGGAGCCGGGGGAGCTGCCGCCTCCCGGCCCGCCGCACGGCATGCTGTCGGGCGGCGAGACGGCCGGGCGCGGGCGGCTGGAGCACTGGCTGGCGCACGGCCTGGCCGGGTACGCCGAGGGCCACGACGACCTGCCGCGCGAGCGGACCTCGATGCTGAGCCCCTACCTGCGCTTCGGGTGCGTGTCGCCGTCGGAGGTCGCCGCGCGCGCGGAGGGCCGGCACGGCGGCGACGCCTTCGTGCGGCAGATCTGCTGGCGCGACTTCTACTACCAGGTCGCGCTCGCCTTCCCCGACCTGCCGCGGCGCGACTACCGCGAGCGCCAGGTCGACTGGAACGATGACGGGGAGGCCGCGCAGGCGTGGCGCGAGGGCAGGACCGGGCTGCCGATCGTGGACGCCGGAATGCGCCAGCTCGCGGCCGAGGGATGGATGCACAACCGCGCCCGGCTCATCACCGGCTCCTACCTGACCCGGCGGCTGAAGGTCCACTGGCGTATCGGCGGCGAGCACTTCGCCGACCTGCTCCTGGACGCCGACATCCCCGACAACTGGGGCAACTGGCAGTGGGTGGCCGGCACGGGCAACGACACCCGGCCGAACCGGGTGCTCAACCCCGTCCGGCAGGCCAAGAAGTTCGACCCCGACGGCGAGTACGTCCGGCGGTACGTCCCCGAGCTGGCCGGCCTGCCGGCGGAGGCGGTCCACGAGCCGTGGAAGCTGCCCAGGCCGGTACCCGGCTACCCGGCGCCGCTGGTCGCCCTCGACAATGGATAGATGATCGTAGCCTTCTCGGTGACCCCCCTCGGCGTGGGCGAGGGCGTCGCCGAACCTGTGGCGCGGGCCGTCCGCGTCGTCCGCGAGAGTGGCCTGCCCAACAGCACCGACGCGATGTTCACCACCGTCGAGGGCGAGTGGGAAGAGGTGATGGACGTCGTCAGGCGCGCCGTCGAGGCCGTCGCCGAGGTCGCGCCGAGGGTGAGCCTGGTGCTCAAGGCGGACGTGCGCCAAGGGGTGAGCGACGCCATGACCTCCAAGGTCGCCTCCCTGGAGCGCCACCTGGAGCAGGGCACGGCCTGACGTGTCCTGACGCGGCCGGGCAGGGGTCAGTCCTGGGCCGCCGCCTCGCGCAGAGCCGCCGCCTCCCGGGTGGTCTCCGCCTCGCGCATGGCGGCCGCCTCGCGCATGGCCCCGGCCGTCGCGCGGTCGGACTCCGAGCCGTCGAGCAGGCCGGCGACCACGCCCTCGACGTCGTCCCGGCCGCGGTTCTGGTTGAGTTTCCACTTGGCCTCGATGCGGGTGATGACGACCTCGACCCCCACGATGGCCCGCAGTTGCCCCTGGATGTAGGCATCGGGGGCGTCGTCCACCGACCACGGCGCCGGGCGCCGCGACTCGTGCTCGTCGGTCAGGCGCCTGACCAGCGCCCCGGTCCAGGCGGGGTCGTCGTGGGCGACCAGCCGGCCGTAGACGTGGGCCGTCACGTAGTTCCAGGTGGGCACCACCCGGCCGTGCTCGCGCTTGGCGGCGTACCACGACGGGGACACGTAGGCGTCGGGCCCCCGGACGATCACCAGCGCCTCGGTGCCGCCGCCGGCGTGCCGCCACTGCTCGTTGTTGCGGGCCAGGTGCCCGAGCAGAGCCCCGTGCTCCCCGGCGGAGGGGTCGAACACGAACGGCACGAGGGTGGCGACCATGCCGCCGGGGGTCATGGTGATCAGGTCCGAGGCTCCGGCGCGCCCGAGCAACTCGGCGACGGCGGCGGGGCCGGGGGCGGCGAAATGCCGGGGGATGTACATGGTCACTCCGGGCGTCGCGGGTGGTGGGCGGAGCCGGCGGCCAGGGTGCCGGTGGGGGTGGACGGCGCCGATCGCTCTGGCCGCGATCAGAATAGTTTGAGGCGTCCCGTGCGCTGGGCGGTGGCCTCGCCCAGACGCAGCGCCACGACGGCGGCCAGCACCAGCAGCGCCGAGAGCGCGCCGAGCGCCAGCAGGTCGGGCGCCAGGCCGGCCAGAGTGCGCCCGTCGAGCAGGGCGCCTCGCACGACGACCAGGCTGCCGGTGAGCGGGAGCACCGAGCCGGCCGCCCGCACCCATCCCGGCAACGCGAACAGCGGCAGGCGCACCCCGGCGGCGAACCACATCGGGTCGTCCAGCAGCGTGTAGAGGAACGCCGAGTCCCGGGAGAAGATGAGCAGGGAGTTCAGGAAGGCCCCCCAGGCGACGGCCGGCACCAGCAGCGCGAGGAAGACCACGGCGTACATGGCCGGGTGGGCGACGTGGACCACGTCCAGCACGGTGAACATCGCCACCATGAAGCAGGTGAACAGCCACACGTTCTGCACCAGCGCGCCGAAGCCGTTGGCCACGACGATGGCCAGGCGGTTGGCGGGGGACAGGAACAGCAGCTCCAGCGTGCCGGTCACCCGTTCGAAGGAGAAGTGCCAGGCCGACTGCACCAGAGAGAAGAAGAAGGCGAACCCGAGCGTGCCGGTGGCCAGGAACGCCAGCAGCCGTCCGGGGTCGGCGGCGAGCGGCCAGCGCTCGGCGATCCCGGGCGTCGCCGCGAGCGGGCGCACCGTGTAGTAGGTGGCCGCGAGCTGCATCAGCGGCCAGATCAGCATCGAGAACACCACGAGCTTGCTGCCGAAGACGCGGCGGTGCTGCTTGAGCGCCTCGGCGGCGAACACCCTGCCCATGTGCCGGGCCGCCGCCACGGCGGAGATCCTCTCCGAATGGACGGCCTGCCCGTCGGCCGTAGTGCTCCTGGAGGGGGTGGCGTGCCCGTCTGAGGGGGTCTTCGCCGAGGGGCTCGTGGGCTCGTGCGCCGTGATCCTCTTCTGCCGGCGGCGGGGCGCCCGGATCACGGGGTGGCCTCTCTCGTGCGCGGGTCCGGGGTCGCCGGGCGGGCGCAGCCCGTACAGCAGGGCCTCGTGCGGGCGCAGGGCGGAGTGCGGCAGCGCCTCGCGTGGTTCGCGGTGCTCCTCGCGCGGTTCGCGCCGGTTCTCGCGCGGTTCGCGGTCGTTCATGCGGTGACCAGCCCGGCCTCGTCGTTGAGGGTGAGGATGGCGTCCTCCAGGGAGGGCTCGGCCACCTCCAGCCCGGCCAGGGTGCCGCCCGCGTCCACGATCGCCATGGTCAACGGGCCGGCGATCTCGTCGGGATGGCTGAGCGAGACGGTCATGTCGCCGTTCTCGGCGACCTCGACGTCGGCGCGGGCGCCGAGCCGCCCGGCGAAGGCGGCCACGGCCGACTCCACCTGCGCGGAGTGCCCGGCGACGGTGACCCGCACCCGGCGGTGGCAGCCGGTCCGCGCGGTCAGCTCAGCGGGGCTGCCCTCCGTCAGGTGCCTGCCGTCCCCGATGACGTACACGTGCCGGCACAGCTCCTCGACCTCGGCCAGGTAGTGCGAGGTGAGCAGCACGCCTTTGCCCTCCCGGGCGAGCCGGGCGACCACGCGGCGCAGGTCGCGGGCGATGGGCGCGTCCAGGCCGAGGGTCGGCTCGTCCAGCAGCAGGTAGGCGGGGTCGTTGATCAGTCCGCGAGCGATGGACAGCCGCTGGGCCATGCCGCGCGAATAGCGTTCGACCACGGTGTCGGCGGCGGCGTCCAGCCCGACCAGGGCGAGCAGCTCGTCGATGCGGGGACGCAGCACGCCGCGCGGCACGTCGTAGAGCTGGCCGAAGTACCACAGGTTCTCCCGGCCGGTCATCCGGGCGTAGACCATGCGCTCGCCGCCCGCGATGAGGTTGATCCGGCGGCGCACCGCGTTCGGGTCCCTGAGCGGGTCGAGGCCGTCCACCCGCACGGTGCCGGAGGTCTGGCGCAACAGTGTGGCGATGATCTTGATGGTGGTGGTCTTGCCCGCGCCGTTCAGCCCGAGCAGGCCGGTCACCCGGCCCGGCGGGATCGCCAGGGTCAGGCCGTCCACCGCGGTGGTGACGGCGCGGCCGGAGCGGCGGCGCACGATGCCGGCGCGGCCGGCGCGGAACTCCTTGCGCAGGTCCTCGGTCTCGATCATGGTTCAGTAGCTCCTCTCCATCGCGCGCCGTTCGGCGCGCGGCAGCCACAGCAGTCCGGCGACGCCGTAGGCGCAGCCGAGGGCGAGGGCGACGGCGAGCCGGCCGGGCGGCGCGCCCGTTCCGCTGGTGAAGACGCCGCGCACGACGTCCATGGCCGCGGTGGTGGGCACCGGCTCGCCGAGCCACTGGAGTGCCGCCGGCAGGTCCTGACGGGGGAAGGTGAAGCCGGACAGCAGGGCGATGGCGAAGAACACGGTGTTCTGCGTGATGTGCGCCTCGCCCGCGGCGATCATCGCGGCGCTCAGCACCATGGACATGCCGAACACCGCCACGGCCAGGGTGAGCAGCGCGGTCAGGGCGCCCGCGGCGCCGCTCGCCGACGGGCGCACGCCGAGCGCCAGCGCGCAGGCGAGCAGGACGGCCACCTCCAGGACGATGGCGGTGAAGGCGAACGCGGCGAAACCGAGCAGGTAGGGCAGGCGGGCGGCGGGCGCGACCAGCAGCGCTCCCATCGTCCCCTCGCGCTGCTCCTGGATGAGGGCCTTGGCCACCCACAGGACGCCGTGCGTGGTGAACATGAACGCCGCGGCGCCGACGGTGATGTATCCGAGGTAGTCGGCCGAGCCGGTCGTGGCGGCGAAGTCGCCGGCCACCCGGCCGCCGCCGATGGCCGCGAGGCCGAGGTGGGCGAGGCCGACGGTGAACACGCCGAGCATGAGCGTGCCGATGAAGTACGACCACGGATAGGCGCGCCTGGTGATCGTCCAGGTGCGGAGAAAGGTCGCCCAGAGGACGCGTGCCGGGGGGCTGAGCATATAAGTCTCCTTTAGAAACTGATTAGTTTCTATCAGAGACCCGCTGAGGGCGTAAAGTGGCCGCATGGCACGGGAACCTCGCGGGCACGATCTCCAGTGCGCGATCGCGCAGGCCGCCGCGGTGATCGGCGACTGGTGGAGCCTGCTGATCGTCCGCGAGGTGACGCGGGGCCACCACCGCTTCGAGGAGCTGCTCGCCGAGCTCGGCATCTCGCGCAAGGTGCTGACCGAACGGCTCCGGCACCTCGTCGAGCACCAGGTGCTCGACCGGCGCCCCTACCAGAGCGGCCCGGCGCGGTACGAGTACGTCCTGACCGGCACCGGGCGGGCGCTCGCGCCGGTGCTCATCTCGATGCAGGACTGGGCCGACCGCTGGCTGCTCGCCGACGGCGCCCTCACCGGCACCGCCGAGCCCGACAGCGCCGAGGCCGGCCGCGTCCACGGCTTGCTCGGCTCCCGCGTCCCCGACCCGCTCGCTCTCCCTGCCACCCTCCCGCCGCCGGACGCCCGGGTGCCCGCGGGCGCGTCCGGGAGGCCCGGCGGTGAGACGTCCCCGGTGCCGGCGGGTGCGTCCGGGAAGCCTGGAGGTGAGGCGTCCCCGGCGCCGCTGGACGTGGTGGCGGACGCCGCGGCCACGGTGCTGTTCGCCTATCCGGCGACCGGCGTTCCCGCGCCGCTGCCGCCCTACTGGGGCTCGCTGCCGGGCGCGGTCGGCTGCACGCTGGAGAACCGGCTGTTCCGCGACGTCCAGCCGGCCTTCGCCGCCGAGGGCGTCGCCGTCCACGGCGTCAGCACCCAGCGCCCCGACGAGCAGGAGGCCTTCGCGCGGGCCGAGGGGCTGACCTTCCCGCTGCTGTCGGACATGGACGCGCAGTTCGCCGCGGCGCTGCGGCTGCCGACCTTCCGCGCCGGGCAGACCCTCCGCCTCAAGCGCCTGATCCTGGTCGTGGACCGCGCCCGGACGGTGCACCACGTGATCTATCCCGTGCTCGACATCCCCGCCGCCGTCGAGGAGGCCGGCCACGCGGCCATGAAGATCGTCTCGGCGGCGCGGGCGGGTGATGGGGCGCCGGGCGGCGCTTGAGTACCATCGGCCGCGAGGCGCCATCCATGAGCGGAGATTCCCGGATGAACGGGATCTCGCGCGGGTAGTGCCCCCCTGACCGTAGAGCGGTGAGACGAGGAGTTCTCATGGTGCACGAGCGCGCTGGGCAGCCGGCGCAGGCATCCGACCTGGTGGACGTGGCCCGTCTCGTGACGGCGTACTACAGCCTGCGCCCCGACCCCGGCCGCGCGGAGCAGCGGGTCTCCTTCGGCACCTCGGGTCACCGCGGGTCCTCACTGGCCACGGCCTTCAACGAGGAGCACATCCTGGCCACCAGCCAGGCCATCTGCGAGTACCGCGCGGCACAGGGCACCGACGGCCCGCTCTTCCTCGGCATCGACACCCACGCGCTCTCCGAGCCCGCCCGGGTCTCGGCCCTGGAGGTCTTCGCCGCCAACGGCGTGACCGTCCTGATCGACGACCGGGACGGCTACACCCCGACGCCCGCGGTGTCGCACGCCATCCTCACCCACAACCGCGGCCGCACCTCCGGCCTGGCCGACGGCGTGGTGGTCACCCCGTCCCACAACCCGCCCGCCGACGGCGGCTACAAGTACAACCCGCCGAGCGGCGGCCCCGCCGACACCGACGCCACCTCCTGGATCCAGGACCGGGCGAACGCCCTGATCGCCGACGGACTGAAGGAGGTCCGCAGGATCCCCTACACGCGGGCCCTGGCCGCCGACACCACCGGGCGGTACGACTTCCTCGGCGCGTACGTCGACGACCTGCCCTCGGTGATCGACGTCGAGGCGATCCGCGGCGCGTCGGTGCGCATCGGCGCCGACCCGCTGGGCGGCGCCAGCGTCGCGTACTGGGGCGAGATCGCCGATCGGCACGGGCTCGACCTCACCGTGGTCAACCCCGAGGTCGACCCGGCCTGGCGGTTCATGACGCTCGACTGGGACGGCAAGATCCGCATGGACTGCTCGTCGCCGTACGCGATGGCCTCGCTCATCGCCGGCCGGACGGCCTTCCAGGTGTCGACCGGCAACGACGCCGACGCCGACCGGCACGGCATCGTGACCCCCGACGGCGGGCTGATGAACCCCAACCACTACCTGGCCGTCGCCATCTCCTACCTGTGGGCCCACCGTCCCGGATGGCCGTCGGGCGCGCGGGTCGGCAAGACCATGGTCAGCAGCGGCATGATCGACCGCGTGGTGGCCGACCTCGGCCGTGAGCTGTACGAGGTGCCGGTCGGCTTCAAGTGGTTCGTCGGCGGGCTGCTCGACGGCTCGCTCGGCTTCGGCGGCGAGGAGAGCGCCGGCGCGTCCTTCCTGCGGCGCGACGGCTCGGTCTGGACCACCGACAAGGACGGCATCATCCTGGCGCTGCTGGCCTCGGAGATCGTCGCGGTGACCGGCCGGTCCCCGAGCGAGCACTACGCCGACCTGACCGCCCGGTTCGGCGACCCGGCGTACGCGCGGGTGGACGCGCCCGCCACCAGGGCGCAGAAGGCCGTGCTCGCCCGGCTGTCGGCCGGCGACGTCACGGCGGACACGCTCGCCGGCGCCCCCGTCACCGTCGTGCAGACCTCGGCCCCCGGCAACGGGGCCGCCCTCGGCGGGATCAAGGTCGCGACGGCCGACGCCTGGTTCGCCGCCCGCCCGTCGGGGACGGAGGACGTCTACAAGATCTACGCCGAGTCCTTCAAAGGCCCCGAGCACCTGGCCGAGGTCCAGGACGAGGCCCGCGCCCTGGTCGGCGCCGCCCTCGACCGCGCCACCTCCTGAAGGCCCCCTGGGGGCCCGCCCCCCTGGGGGCCCTCACTATGGCCGGCGCGCGGGCCGGGTGCCTGCCCGCGCGCCGGGGTCACGCTGCCGGAAGCGGCGCACGTCCGGAACGGGTCACGTGACCTGAACGGCCGCGCGGGCCGGAATGATCTCATGGCCTGAACGGCCGCGCGGCCGTAGGGGTCACGTGGCCGGAGGGGTCACGCCGGGCCGGGGGTGATGGCCGCGCCGCCGCCGAAGCCCTTCGCGCGGCACTCGTTCTGGATCTTGTCGATGTCCACGTCGTCCCCGGGGAGCTCGTCGTAGGTCCAGCCGAGCGCGTTGGGGTCGGAGGCGGGGGCCGGGACCAGGTGGACCTTGAAGCCGTACTCCTGCATGCACTTCACCTGGACGCGCACGGAGGCCGCGTAGTGCGGGTTCTGCTTGGGGTCCAGCTCCGGCGGCAGCAGCGGGACCTTGTCCTGGCACGCCTTGCGCGCGGCCTGGTAGGCGGACTCCTGGGCCGGGGTGTACGTGCCGGTGCTCTGCGGCATCCCGTTGTCCTTCAGGCACTCCGCGTACGCCTTGCGGTACCTGTACACCTCCTCCGTGGTGCTGTCGAGGCGGAGCTGGGGACGCTCGCCGTGTGCGTCCCCGGCGCGCGGCGCGGCGCTCGACGGCGCGGACGCGGCAGGGGCCGCGGCCGGGCCGGCGGAGGCCGCCACCGGGGCGGGGCGGGGGTCGCGTGCGGCGGCGGAGGCGTCCGCGCAGGCGGCGGTCACCAGGCACAGTCCGGCGAGCGCCGTCGCGGCGAGCGCGCCGCGCCTCGCCGGGCGGCGGCGGAGCTGGGTGGGAGCGGTGTGATTCATGGGGCAGACCCTGCACGCCGGATATGAGGAACCTGTCAGGGACCGATCAGCTTCCGGTGGCGCCGGCCGAATGTCAGGAAGGTGTCAGCAGGTGGTGGTCATCCTGTGAGCTGCGGGAGGGCCGTGACGAAGCGGGGGAAGGGCGTGGGCCCGCTCGCCTAAGCTCGGCGATATGTGCGCTTATGTCGTGGTCGCGGAGGACGACGTCAAACAGGCCGAGCTGGTCCGCCGCTATCTCGAACACGAGGGCCACGAGGTCGTCGCCGTGCACGACGGCCGGGCCGCGCTGGACGCCGTCCGCGACCGTGCCCCCGACCTGCTCGTGCTGGACGTCATGATGCCAGGAGTCGACGGGCTCGACGTGTGCCGCGTGCTGCGCGCCGAGTCCGACCTGCCGGTGCTGATGCTGACCGCCCGCGCCACCGAGGACGACCTGCTCCTCGGCCTGGATCTCGGCGCCGACGACTACATGACCAAGCCGTACAGCCCGCGCGAGCTGATGGCCCGGGTCCGCACGCTGCTGCGGCGCACCCGGACGGCGGCCGCCGCCGCGCCGTCGCCGGCCGCGCCGCTGCGCGCGGGCGGGCTCAGCGTGGACCCGGCCCGCCACGAGGTGCGCGTGGACGGCGCGCCCGTCGAGTGCACTCCCGGGGAGTTCCAGCTGCTGGAGCTGATGGCGTCCCAGCCGGACCGGGTGTTCACCCGGCAGCAGATCCTCGGCCACCTGCACGGGTTCGACCGCTACATCACCTCCCGCACGGTCGACGTGCACGTCATGAACCTGCGCAAGAAGATCGAGCCGAACCCGCGCGCGCCCGTGCGGCTGGTCACCGTCTACGGGGTCGGCTACAAGCTGGCCGCGGTGGGCGGGCGGTCATCGGGTGATGCCTGAGGCGCCCCGCGTGATCCGGCGAGGCGGCCGGGTGCCGCCGGAGGCGGGACGGGCCGCGCGTGAGGTGCCGTTGCGGCGGAGCCTGCTGGTGCGGCTGCTGGCCGTCTCGGTGCTGGTGTCGCTGTGCTCGATCGCGGCGACCGCCTGGCTCACCGTCCGCAGCACGAGCGTCGCGATCAGGCAGGAGCAGGGCCAGGCGCTGGCCGATGACGCGCGGGTGTACGACGCGCTGCTCGGTTACGCGGCCGGCCACACCTCCTGGGACGGCGCCGGGCCGACCGCGGGCCGTCTGGCGGCGCGCATCGGACGCCGGATCACGCTGACCACCGAGGACCGCAGGACCCTCCTGGACTCCGACCGCGGCCCGCTCACGCTGCCGGCCCGCCCGGCGGCCGTCATCGAGCCGCTCGCCATCGACACCGCCCTCGCCGACACCGCCCTCGCCGCCGGCGCGTCGTCGGGCCGCATCGACCCGCGCGCCGTCGGCCCGTTCCGGCTGCCCGCGGGGGAGCGGCGGCGGCTCCGCGCCGCGGCCGAGCAGCGGGTGAGCTGTCTGCGCACGGTGTTCGGCGCCCCCGCGGAGATCGTGTACGGGCCGAGCGGCCGCCCGCGCGTGGAGACCCACGACGTCGGCCCCGGCCTCGGCACGCGGTGCGGCAGCCAGGCGCTGGACAGGCCCACTCCGACCGAGGCCGCGGCGCTCGGCCGGCTCACCAAGCTGGTCAACACCTGCCTGGCCCGCCGCCGGGCGCCGGAGGTGCGGCTGGGCCTGGACTTCACCTGGACCCCGCTGCCCGGCCCCGTCCCGCAGATCCCTCCCGCGCGGGTGGCGGCGGTCGCGCGCGCCGCGTCGAAGGCGGGCGCCGCCCCGGTGTCGGGCGAGTACGTGCCCGGGTGCATCGCCGCGAGCCGCCGCGAGCAGCTCGCGCCGTACGTGGCGCCGACCGCCCTGCTGTTCGTCAGCAGCCGCGGCGCGGACGCCTCGACGATCTTCGATCTGTCCCCGGCCAACCAGACGCGCATCGCCGGGGTCGCCGCGCTGGTGCTGCTGACCACCGTGACCGTGACCGCGCTGGCCGGCGTCCGGCTCGTCCGGCCGCTGCGCGCGCTGACCGGCGCGGCGCGGCGCATGGAGGAGGGGGACGTCACCGCCCGCGTCGCGGTGACCGGCGGGGACGAGATCGGCGCGCTCGCGGCGGCCTTCAACGCCATGTCCGAGCGGCGCGAGCGGCTGGAGGAACTGCGCACGGCGATGGTCAGCGACGTCGCCCACGAGCTGCGCACCCCGCTGAGCAACATCCGCGGCTGGCTGGAGGCGACCCAGGACGGCATCGCCGACCCCGACGGGGCGCTGGTGTCCTCGCTGCTGGAGGAGGCCCTGCTGCTCCAGCACGTCATCGACGACCTGCGCGACCTCGCCGAGGCGGACGCCGGCGAGCTGGCGCTGCACAAGGAGCCCGTCGAGCCGGCCGAACTGCTGGAGCAGGTGGCCACCATGCACCGGGAGACGGCGAGGGCGGCGGGCGTCACGCTGTCGGCCGAGGTGGACGGCGAGCCCGCGCTGGTCGCCGACCCGGTGCGGCTGCGCCAGGCGGTCGGCAACCTGGTGTCCAACGCGCTGCGGCACACCCCCGCCGGGGGAACGGTCGCCCTGCGCGCCCGCGGCGGGGACGGGCAGGTGGTGATCGAGGTCGCCGACACCGGGTGCGGCATCGCGCCGGAGGACCTCGCGCGGGTGTTCGAGCGGTTCTGGCGCGCGGACAGGTCGCGCAACCGGCGCACCGGCGGCAGCGGGCTCGGCCTCGCCATCGTCCGCAAGCTCGCCGAGGCGCACGGCGGCTCGGCCACCGTCGTGAGCGAGCCGGGCGCCGGCTCGGTCTTCACCCTCCGGCTCCCGGCCGGCGGCTGACCCGGACGAACCCCGCCCGCCGTGGCAGGCGGGACGGAGGTCACCCGGCCGGATGGCTGAGGGCAGGGGCGGTCAGGGGCGGTATCGCCGAGGTCCGGGGCGGTCAGGTGGCGGGATCGCGGGAAGGCGTGGCCGTCAGGGGAGCTTCCACTCGACGGGGGTGGCGCCCTGCTGCTCCAGGAGCTGGTTGGCGCGGCTGAAGGGCCGGCTGCCGAAGAAGCCGTTGCGGGCCGACAGCGGGCTCGGATGCGCGGACTCCACGCACGGCACCGGGCCGAGCATCGGCTTGAGCGAGCGGGCGTCGCGGCCCCACAGGATGGCGACCAGCGGAGTGCCGCGGGCGACCAGGGCGTGGATGGCCTGCTCGGTGACCTGCTCCCACCCCTTGCCCCGGTGGGAGGCGGGCTTGCCGGGGGCGACGGTGAGCACCCTGTTGAGCAGCAGCACCCCCTGCTCGGTCCAGGGCGTGAGGTCGCCGTTGGAGGGCTGCGGGTGGCCGAGGTCGGCGGTGTACTCCTTGAAGATGTTGACCAGGCTGCCCGGGATCGGACGCACGTCCGGGGCCACCGAGAAGCTCAGGCCGACGGGATGGCCCGGCGTCGGGTAGGGATCCTGCCCGACGATGAGCACGCGCACCTGGTCGAAGGGCTGCTGGAAGGCCCTGAGCACGTTCTGCCCGGCGGGGAGGTACTGCCGGCCCTCGGCGATCTCCTGGCGGAGGAAGTCGCCGAGCGTCGAGATGCGCTGGGCGACCGGCTCCAGGGCGGAGGCCCACCCGGACTCGACGACTTCGGTTAATGGACGAGCGGTCATGCCGGGATCTTAGCCGCGTGGCGGCGCCCCCGAGTGCCCTTCCCGGCCGACCGGCGAGCCCGGGTGCCCGTCTGCCCCCGCGAGACGGGCACCCGGAGGGCGGTCACTTCACCGAGCCGGCGAGCAGGCCCTGGACGAAGTACCGCTGGAAGGAGAAGAACAGCACCAACGGGATGATCAGCGACAGGAAGGCGCCCGGCGCGAGGATGTCGACGTTGGTCCCGAACTGCCGCATCTGCGACTGCAGCGCCTTGGTCATCGGCTGGGCGTCGGTGTCGGCGAAGACCAGCGCGACGAGCAGGTCGTTCCACACCCACAGGAACTGGAAGATGCCGAGGGAGGCGACCGCCGGCTTGGCCAGCGGGAACACCACCGTTGCGAAGATCTTCCACTCCGCCGCGCCGTCCATGCGCGCGGCCTCCAGCAGCTCCTTGGGGATGCCGACGAAGAAGTTGCGCAGCAGGAAGATGGCGAACGGCAGCCCGAACGCGACGTGGAACAGCACCACGCCCGGGATGGAGCCGAAGATGCCCACCGCCCCGTACATCTTGGCGATCGGGATCAGCGCGATCTGGATCGGCACCACCAGCAGGGCGATGACCACCATGAACAGCGCGTCGCGCCCGGGGAACTCGATCCAGGCGAACGCGTACCCCGCCATGGCGGCGAACCCGATGACCAGGATGGTCGCGGGCACCGTGATCGCCACGGTGTTCCAGAACGACGAGGTGAACCCGGTCGCCAGCAGGTTGCCGTAGTTCTCGAAGGTGAGCTGTGCGGGCTTGGTGAAGAAGGTCCACCATCCGCTGGAGTTGTTGTCGGTGTCGCCGCGCAGCGACACCACCAGCAGGCCCAGCGTGGGCAGCAGCCAGAACAGGGCCAGCACGATCAGGACGAGCTGGACCAGCCCGCCGCCGGCCCGGTCGATGATCCGGGAGAGCATCCCGCGCCGGAGCGCGCCGGCGTTGCTGGTCGTGCCAGGCTGGGACGCGGTGAGGGTCGTCATGCCTGCTCCCTCCGGAACCGCCGGATATTAATGATCATGAATGGCAGGACCAGCACGAGCAGGAAGATCGCCAGCGCGCTGCCCAGTCCCTGGTTCCCGCCGCCGCCGAAGGAGACCCGCCACATCTCCAGCGCGATGACGTTGGCGTTCGGCTGCACCGATCCCGGGGCGATGACGAAGACCAGGTCGAAGACCTTCAGGGTGTTGATGATCATCGTGACCAGGACGACGAGCAGCACCGGGGACAGCAGCGGGATGGTGATGCGGCGGAACACCTGCCACTCGGTCGCGCCGTCGATGCGGGCCGCCTCCAGGGCGTCACGCGGGATGGCCGACAGGCCCGCCGCGATCAGCACCATGGCGAACCCGGCCCACACCCAGATGAACGCGCCGATGATGGCCGGAGTGATCAGTGCGGGGCCGAGCCAGGTGAGCCCGCCGAACGGCTGGGCGAAGTTCGACTGCGGCAGTCGCACCTGGTAGGAGCCTGCGGGGAGCCCGGAGAAGTGGAAGGTGCCGTCGGCCGCCGTCGTGGCGGTGGCCTTGACCGCGCCGCCCGAGACCGCCTCGACGGTCACCTCGGGCATGCCCTTCTCGTTGCCGTCGATCTGGTTGACCGTCCCCCCGCCGGGGGTGAAGTCCAGCCACACCGTGCCGGACAGCTCTCCGGGCGCGGCGGCGGCGGGCTTGGCCTTGGCGGCGCCCGCGGGCAGGGCGTCCGGCTTCATGCCCACCAGCGGGATGATGACCTGCTGCCCCGCCTGGGCGGGCTGCCGGGTGAGCACCGCGCCCTTGTCCGCCACCACCGGCGCCTGGTCGTTCTCCCGGGGACGCGCGCCGGGGTAGCCGCTGCTGGAGGCGAACACGTCGTGCACCGAGGTGATGATGGCGTTGGCGACGCCCTTGTCGGGGTCCTGCTCGTAGACCAGGCGGAAGATGACGCCGGAGGCGAGCAGCGACACCGCCATGGGCATGAACACGACCAGCTTGAACGCGGTCGCCCAGCGCACCCGCTCGGTCAGCACCGCGAAGATGAGGCCGAGGACGGTGACCAGGCTCGGGGCGACGACGACCCAGATCAGGTTGTTCCTGATCGTGGTGAGGGTGCCCGAGTCGCTGAAGATGGCGCCGTAGTTCGAAAGGCCGACGAACGTGCCGCCGTTGGCGTCGTACAGGCTGCGGATGATGGAGTAGATGATCGGGTAGACCACCCAGGCGCCGAGCAGGACGAACGCCGGGAGCAGGAACAGCGCGGCCGCCTTGGGCGAGGGGCCGAGGTTGCCCGAGCGGCCGTAGGCCACCTTGGGCACGGCGTTGCCCGTGGCGAGCTCCGGCGGCGCGGCGCTCGTCGTGCCGTCCTCACCGGAGGCCACGTCCTCGAGCGCGGGATGCGCTTTCCCGGCCGGCGCGGCGGGGCCGGTCAGGTCGTTCGCCGTGGTCGGTTCCGTGGTCTCTTCTGGGGTCTCTTCTGGTCCGGGGGAGGCCCCGCGGGCGACGACCTCGTCGTCGCCGCGCGGGGTCTGCGGGCCGTCCAACCGTTCGGTCACGGCCTGCGTCCCTACTTCTTCCAGGCCTTGGCGGCGTCGGCCTCGAGCTTCTCCTGCGCGCCCTTGATGTCCTTGGGGTCGCGCAGGAAGTCCTGCAGGTCCTTCCACTCGCCCTTGCCGTCGGTGCCGCCGAAGGCGCTCGGCGCCAGGTCGGACATGTCGTACCGGACGGCCTCGCCGGCCGAGATGATCGTCTGCGCGAGCTGCTTGGTCAGCGGGTCAGGGTAGTTGTCGGGCGAGACGTTGCGGTTCGGGGACAGGTAGCCGGGGTTCTTCGCCCAGATCGAGCCGCCCTCGGCGGAGGCGAGGTACTCCAGCAGCGCCATGGCGCCCTTGGAGTCCTTCATCGCCACCGCGACGTCGCCGCCGAGCACCACCGGGGCGGTGTCGCCGGCCTTCGGGAACGGCATGATCTTGGCGTCCTCGCCGACCTTGGCGCCGGACTGGACGGCCGAGGAGGCGACGAAGTCGGCCTCGATCACCATGGCGGCCTTCTTCTGACCGTAGACCTGGGTGGCGCAGGTCGGGAAGTCGGTCTGCAGGGCGCCGGAGGAGCCGCCGAGCATGAACTCCTTCTTGCCGAAGATCTGCGCCATCTTCTCCAGCGCGGTGGTCACCGAGGCGTCGGTCCACGGGATCTCGTGCTTGGACAGCTTGTCGTAGTTGTCCGGGCCCGCGGTGGAGAGGTAGACGTTCTCGAACAGGTCGGTGAGCGTCCAGCCGGAGGCGGCGCAGAGCGCGAACGGGGCGGTGCCGGAGTCCGCCAGCGTCTGGGCGGTCTTGGTGATCAGCTCGTCCCACGTGGTCGCGGGCTGGGCGCCGGCGTCGTCGAAGGCGGGGGCGCGGTACCAGATCATGGACTTGTGCGCGGCCTTGACCAGCACGCCGTACACCTGGCCGCCGGCCGAGCCGAGGCTCTTCCAGTACGGGGTGTAGTTCTGGTCGATCTGGGCCTGCACCTCGGTCGACAGCGGCTTCAGGGCCTTCTGGTCGGCGTACTGCTGCACCAGGCCGGGCTGCGGCAGGACCGCGACGTCCGGCGGGTTGCCGCCCTGGATGCGCGGGCCGAGGTAGGCGCCGGTGTCCTCACCGGTCGAGGCGTAGGTCACCTTGGCGCCGGTCTTCTCCTCGAAGGCGGTGAGCACCTTCTGGAAGTACTTCTGCTCGTCGCCGGTCCACTTGGCCGCGATCTCGATCGTCGTCCCCGCGAGGGACTTGGCGGCCGGGGCGCTGCTGCCGCCGGCGCTGGCGGAAGGCGTGGTCTCGCCGGACTGACCGCCGCACGCGGTGGCCGCGAGCATGAGCCCGGCCACCACCGCAGTCGTCTTGGCACGCATGATGGTGCTACCTCCTGTTGAGGCCCAGAAAGCGAATATCGGATTTTTGGGATGAAGGGATGCGCGGGGGGATCGCCCCCGCTCTATGGGGTGCGAATGATCTCGCTGAGCTGTTGCTTCAGGGTCGCGACGGTCTCGTCGCTGGGTTTCCTGAGGTTGAGCGCGTCGGAGACGGCGCTCGAGATCACCAGGCTGACCTGGTCGTATTTGGAGGAGACCGGCCGGGGCCGGGCGGACATGATGCTCTGCTTGAGCACCGGGAGATACGGATAACGCCTGATGAGGGCCGGGTCGTCGTACAACTCGGCCCACACCGGCGGGAAGGAGCCCTCGGTGAGCACGCTGCGCTCGTTGGCCAGGCCGGTGAAGTAGCGGATGAAGTCCAGCGCCGACTTCTGGTGCTTGGAGTAGGCGCTTATGGCCAGGTTGAGCCCGCCGAGCGTGCTCGACCCCGGCCCGTCGAGGCCGGGCAGCCGGGTCACCGCGAACTTGCCGGCGATGCTGGACCGGGTGGCCGGCCCGTACGCGTGCGGCCAGTTGCGGGCGAACAGCAGCTTGCCCTGCTGGAACGCCAGCCGGGACTCCTCCTCCTTGTAGGAGAGGGACTCCTGCGGGATCCAGCCCTGGCGCAGCCCGCCGACCAGGAAGTCCAGCCCGGTGGCGGCGGTACGGAGGTCGAGGGTGACCCTGGTGCCGTCCGGGCTGAGGATCTCGCCGCCCGCCGACTGCACGGCTTCGGCGAAGTTGACGGTGAGGCCCTCGTAGGGCAGGAACTGGCCGGCGTAGCCGTCCAGCTTGTACTTCCTGCCGAGGCGGACGGCCTGCTCGCGCAACTCGGCCCAGGTCTTCGGCGGTTTGAGGTGCTCGGCGGACAGGATGTCCTTGCGGTAGTAGAGCAGCCCCGCGTTGCTGGTGTAGGGCACCGCGTAGAGCTTCCCCTGGTACAGGGCGGTGTCCACGACCGGCTGCAGCAGCTTGTCCAGGGGGAACATGCTGCGGTCGAGCGGGACGATCCAGCCCGCGTCGGCGAACTCCGCCGTCCAGACCACGTCCAGCCCGAGCACGTCGTACCGCTCGCTCCTGGCCTGGAGGTTGGCCACCATCTGCGCCCGCTGCTCGTCGGCGGCCTCGGGCAGCTCCAGGAGGCTGACCTGCTCCTTGGGGTGCTCCCGGTTCCACTTGTCGATGAGGGGCTGCATGTAGCCGGTGGTGTCGCGCCCGGTGGCGAAGGTCATCGGCCCGGTGCCGTCGGTGCCCCCGGTCTGCACCGCGTCGCCCTCGCCCAGCCCGGCGCAGCCGCTGACCAGCAGCGCTGCGACGAGTACGGGGGCCAGGCGGCGCAACGTGTCCTCCGGATGTTGATTGGGTTACATGCGTGTTATGTAGATGCATGCATGTTATGCATAGCGATAATGTGGACGTCAACGGATTGGTCCGTAACACATAGGTAACGCGAGGCCCGAGGGAGGTGGGGCGTGCGGCTCCAGCTGCTGGCGCTCCTGGCGAAGGAACCTGCCCACGGGTACGAGCTGAAACAGGCGCTCGAACAGATCTTCGGCACCGCCTACCCGTCGCCCAACATCGGGCAGATCTACGTCACCCTCGGCAGGCTCGAGAAGGACGGCCTGATCCGCAGCGTCGACGTCGAGCAGTCCAACCGCCCGAACAAGAAGGTCTACTACTGCACCGCCCAGGGCCGCGAGGCGCTGGACGAGTGGGTCGACTCGCCCACCGAGGGGCCGCGGGTGAGGGACGAGTTCTTCATGAAGCTCGTGCTCGCCCCCATGACCGGCATCGCCGACCGCATGGCGCTGATCAACCGGCAGCGCCGGCATTACCTCGCTATCATGCGCGATCTGGTAGAACTCGCCGAACAGACCGATCAGGACAACCGCCCGGCGCACCTGCTGATCGAAGGCGCCATGCTCCATCTCCAGGCGGATCTCGACTGGCTGGAGCGCTGCCAGGAGGATCTGCTCTGACGAAGTGAACCAAGGAAAAGTGGTGAGTGACCAGTGACCACCGCGCCCCCCGGCCCGCCCCACCCGGCGACGCCCGCGTTGCACACGGTCAACCTGGTGAAGATCTACCAGACCGGCGGCCTGCCGGTGCCCGCCGTACGGAGCGTCGACCTGCGGGTCGAGCGCGGGGAGTTCGTGGCCATCATGGGGCCGTCGGGCTCGGGCAAGTCGACGCTGGTCCACATGCTCGGCGGCCTGGACACCCGCACCAGCGGCGAGATCTGGATCGACGGCCGGCGCGCCGACACCCTCAACGAGAGCGCCTGGGCCATCCTGCGCCGCCAGAAGATCGGCTTCGTCTTCCAGTTCTTCAACCTCGTCGACAACATGACCGTCGCCGACAACGTCGAGCTCCCCGCCCTGCTGGCCGGCGCGTCCCCCAAGCACGCGCGCGAGCGCAGGGAGTACCTCCTGTGCGAGCTGAACCTCACCGACAAGGCCGACTCCGCGCCGGGCCGGCTGTCCGGCGGCGAGCAGCAGCGCGTCGCCCTCGCCCGCGCGCTCGCCAACCAGCCGCAGGTCCTGCTGGCCGACGAGCCCACCGGCAACCTCGACAGCCGCAACACCCGCGACGTTCTGCGCCTGCTCGGCCAGGTCCACCGGCAGGGCCAGACGATCGTCATGGTCACCCATGACGCCCGCGTCGCCGGCCTGGCCGACCGGGTCGTCACCCTCTTGGACGGCCAGGTCGTCGACGACGGCGCCATCGCCCCGGTGCGCCGCCGCAAGGGCGGCCCCGGCGACGTCGTGGAGCTGCGCGGATGAGGCGTGCTCATGGCGCTCGCTGCGCTCGCGCGGGGCGAAGCCGCCCTTCAGCCGGCGCTCTTCAGTCGTCAGCCGGAAGCGCTCGTTCCTCGCACTTCCGGCTTCCTCCCTCAGAGCACCGGCGCGGCTTCGCCCGAGTGGGCGAGCGATATGAACACGGCTGAGGGGCGATCGCGCTCGCTTCGCCCGAGTGAGCCGGTGCTATGAATACTGCCGAGAGGCGGTGGATCAGGGCCGATCTGCGGGCGCGGCGGGCGCAGGCGGTGCTCACCGTGCTGGTGGTCGCCGGCATCGTCACCGCGCTCATCACCGCCGCCACCCTGCTGGAGGACGGCACCAACCCCTGGCGGGGCCTGTTCACGCGGGGCAACGGCGCGCACGTCTGGCTGCACACCAGGGACGCCCCGGACCCGGCGGCGCTCAAGGCGCTGGACGGCGTCACCGACGTGGCGGGCCCGTACCGCAGCGCGCCGGCGACGCTCGTCCAGGGCGGGAAGAAGACGCCCGTCGCTCTGCAGGAGATGAGCGCCGTCCTGCCCTCGGTGGGCCGGCCCGTCCTGCGGGAGGGCCGCTGGCTCGACCCGGGAGACGCCAACGGCGTGGTCGTCGAGCGCTCCTTCGCCCGCGCGGCCGGGCTGCGCACCGGCGGCCCTTTCACGGTCATCGGCCTGAACGGCGCCACGCACGGCCTGCGGGTGATCGGGCTGGCCGAGAGCGGCGACCAGGGCTTCTACCCCGAATGGACGCCGGGCGTCGCCTGGACCCTGGCCGCGACGCTGGAGCAGGTCGAGCCGGCGCTCGGCCGCAGCGAGTCGGTGACCGGCCTTCGCCTGGCCGACCCGGACGACACCTCGCTCATCGTCCAGCGCACGATCACCGAGCTGGCCGGCCAGGTGCAACGCGTGTCGACCTGGCGCGAGGTACAGGCGTCGATGGAGCTGGACAACCGGCTGCTGGGCGTTCTGCTGGCGCTGTTCGGCGTCGCCGGGCTGGTGGCGGCGGCGCTGGCCATCGCGAACGCGACCGGCGCGCGGGTGCTCAC
This sequence comes from Sphaerisporangium sp. NPDC005288, assembly GCF_040607475.1. NCBI lineage: Bacteria > Bacillati > Actinomycetota > Actinomycetes > Streptosporangiales > Streptosporangiaceae > Sphaerisporangium > Sphaerisporangium sp. NPDC005288. The sequence continues at coordinate 284,549 of NZ_JBEXGT010000002.1, forward strand.
CCAGCGGCGCGACATCGCGACGCTCAAATCCCTGGGGTTCACCCGCCGCCAGGTCGTCCGCATGCTCGTCGTCGAGCACGGCACGCTGGGGATGGCCGGCATCGCGGCCGGGGTGCTGATCGGCCGGCTGATCACCGCCTACGCGCTGGCGGACACGGTGGTGGTGCCGCTGTCCTCGGCGCCGCTGCTGGCGATCGCCTTCGGCACGGCGCTGGTGGTGCTGGTCGCGGTCTGGCTGCCCGCCTGGCGCGGCGGCCGCACGCCGCCGCTCCCGGCCGCGCCGGTGACCCCGCCGCGCGGCCATCTGTCGCGCATGGCCCGCCTGGCGCTGCTGGTACGGCTGCCGCCGGCGCTGGTGCTCGGAGCCAGAGATGCCTTCACCCGCAGGCTGCCGGCGCTGCTGACGGCGTTCGGGCTGGCCATCCCGATGATGCTGATCACCATCGGCCTCGGCGTCTGGGCGACGCTGGACGGCTTCAAGGCCCATCCGGAACAGGTCGGCCAGGCCGCCGTCCTGACCGTCCGGCCGGGGAGCGTGCCCGCGACGGACGCCGGCCGGCGCGCGCTGGCCGACGCCGACGTGGTGGCGGCCTATCCGGGGACGGAGGTCGACGCGCTGGTCCCCGGGCAGACGCGCACGGTGCGCACCCGCGCGCTCGGCACGGTCACCGACCCCTACCCGTACTCGGTGGTCGAGGGCCGGCTGTACCGCGACCGGGGCGAGGCCGTGGCCGGGCAGGGCCTGCTCGACCTGCTGCACGTGCGCATCGGCGACCGCACCCGGCTGACCATCGGCGGCACCCCGCTGATCGTCCGCATCGTCGGGCGGGTGCTGGAGCCCGAGCAGGACGGCGAGGTGCTCTCGGTGCCGCTGGACACCCTGGCGCCCAAGGACGCGCTGCCGCCGCAGTACTACAGCCTGGCGCTGCGGCACGGCGCCGACCCGGCCGGCGTGCGCGCCCGCCTGCAGGAACAGGGCCTTGAGGTGTCGCAGGCGGTGAACCCGGCCGACCGGCTGTCGGTGATCCGGGTGATCATCGTGGCGCTCGTCGCGGTGCTGGCGTTGCTGGGGCTGGCCAACCTGCTGACGGCGAGCGCCGTGGGGCTGCGCGACCACGCCCGGGACCTGGCGGTGCTGAAGGCCATGGGCCTGACCCCACGCCAGGTCATGGGCACGCTGGTCACCGGAACAGGGTTGTTGGTGGCGCTCGGGGTCGGCGTGGGCGCGGCGGCGGGGGCGCTGGTCTCCTCCGGCCTGATCGACCTGCAGGGCGCGGCCAGCGGCATCGGCGCGGGCATCGGACGGGCGCCCGGGCCGGCGACGCTGCTGCTGGCCATGGTCACGGCCATCGGGGCGTCCCTGCTGGTGGCCCTGATCCCCGCCCGTAAGGCCGCCCGCGCCAGGGTCCCGGTGACCCCGCGTTAGAGCGGGTCCCGCGATTCGACCGCCGGTGGCCACCCATTCTTCCCGACGTCAGGGTGTTATCGGTGACTCAGTGGCGATATCCAGATAAATCTGGTTGTGCGCGCTAACATATGCCTCGATCCCGGTGCGTTTCGCGGGCCGGTGGAGACAGGGTGGGGATGAGCGTGTCCGATCGTGAAGACTGGAACTGGGCCAAGAGCGACGATGCCGGGCTGCCGCCCGAAATAGACACCTCCAAGCCGAGTATCGCCCGTGTTTACGATTTCTTCCTGGGCGGCAAGGACAACTTCGCCGTCGACCGGCAGATCGGCGAGATGACGCTGAGCATCGTCCCCGACGCGAAAGAGGCCGGCCAGGCCAACCGGCGGTTCCTGCGACGGGCCGTGCACTACTTGGCCGCAGAAGAGGGCATCCGCCAGTTCATCGATCTCGGATCCGGCCTGCCCACCCAGGGCAACGTCCACCAGATCGCCCAGGAGGTCGACCCGGCGGCGCGCGTGGTCTACGTGGACAACGACCCGATCGTCCTCGCGCACGGCCGGGCACTGCTGGCCACCAACGACACCACCACCGTCATCCAGGCCGACGTCCGTGAGCCGGAGGCGATCTACGCCAACGCCACGCTGCAAAGGTTCATCGACTTCAGCGAGCCGGTCGGCCTGCTGATGTTCAGCATCCTGCACCACCTGAACGACGACGAGGACCCGTGGAGCATCGCCGCCCGGCTGCGCGACCCGCTCCCGTCGGGCAGCTTCCTGGCCATGTCGAACTTCTTCGACGCGCAGGACGAGCATCCTGAGTCGCACAAGCAGGCCGAGGTCATGGAGAAGGTCTTCAACGAGCACCTGGGCACCGGAAGGTGGCGCACCCGCGAGGAGCTCATGGGCTTCATCGGCGACTTCGAGCTGCTGGAGCCCGGCCTGGTGCCGCTCGCGGACTGGCGCGCCGAACCCGGGGAGTCCTGGGAGCGCTCGGCCACCTACTACACCTTCAGCGGCGCCGTCGCCCGCAAGCCGTAACCCGCCGCATCCTGGGACGAAGCCGGCGCCCTCGCGCCGGCTTCTTCTTCGACGATCGCGGGGCCGGAGCCGTCACCCCGCGGGCCCGGCGCCCGAGGCCGGTCCGCCTCGGAGTGGGAGAAGCCGTCGGCGCTTCCCCCACTCTTCCAGGGCCGTCTTCTAGGGGCGGGTGAGCGAGAACCAGTAGAAGCCGTGCCCGGGCAGCGTCAGCAGGTAGGGCAGCTCGCCGATGACCGGGAAGCTGACCCCGCCGCGGCACTCGACCGGCGTCATGCCCGTGAACCGGCGCAGGTCCAGCTCGACCGGCTGAGGGTGCTTGGAGAGGTTGTTCACGCACAGCATGCGGTCGTCGCCCTCCTCGCGGACGAAGGCCAGCACGCTGTAGTTCGGCGACCACAGCTCGGTGTAGGCGCCGGTGCCGAACACCGGGTGCTCCCGCCGCACCGCCAGCATCTTCCTGGTGAAGTGCAGCAGCGACGAGCCGCTCTTCATCTGGGCCTCGACGTTGACGGCCTGGTAGCCGTAGATCGGGTCCATGACGGCCGGCAGGTACAGCCGTCCGGGGTCACCGCCGGAGAAGCCGGCGTTGCGGTCGGGGCTCCACTGCATCGGCGTGCGGACCGAGTCGCGGTCCTCCAGCCAGATGTTGTCGCCCATGCCGATCTCGTCGCCGTAGTACATGACGGGGGAGCCCGGCATGGACAGCAGCAGCGCGGTGAACAGTTCGATCTGGTCGCGGTCGTTCTCCAGCAGCGGCGCGAGGCGGCGGCGGATGCCCAGGTAGGCGCGCATGCGCGGGTCCTTGGCGTACTCCGCGTGCATGTAGTCGCGCTCTTCCTCGGTCACCGTCTCGAGGGTCAACTCGTCGTGGTTGCGGAGGAAGATGCCCCACTGGGCGTTCTCCGGGAGCTTGGGGGTGCGCGACATGATCTCGGAGATCGGCTCGCGCGACTCGCGGCGCACCGCCATGAAGATGCGCGGCATCAGCGGGAAGTGGAAGGCCATGTGGCACTCGTCACCGCCGGTCGTCGGGTCGCCGAAGTACTCCACGACGTCCTCGGGCCAGCCGTTGGCCTCGGCCAGCAGCACCCGGTCGGGGTACAGGCGGTCCACCTCGGCCCTGACGCGCTTGAGGTAGATGTGGGTCTCGGGCAGGCCGGAGCAGGCCGTGCCCTCGCGCTCGAACAGGTAGGGCACCGCGTCCAGGCGGAAGCCGTCGATGCCCAGGTCGAGCCAGAACCGCAGGACCTCCAGCATGGCGTCCTGGACGGCGGGGTTCTCGTAGTTCAGGTCGGGCTGGTGGTGGAAGAACCGGTGCCAGTAGTACTGCCCGCGCACCGGGTCGTAGGTCCAGTTGGACTCCTCGGCCCCGACGAAGATGATCGGCGCGTCGGGGTAGCGCGTGGGGTCGTCCGACCAGACGTAGAAGTCGCCGTAGGGGCCGGTGGGGTCGTGCCGGGACGCCTGGAACCAGGGGTGCTTGTCGCTGGTGTGGTTCATCACCAGGTCGGTGATGATGCGCAGGCCCCGCTTGTGCGCCTGCTCGATCAACTCCACGAAGTCGGCCAGGTCGCCGAACTCCTGGAGGATCTTCATGTAGTCGGCGATGTCATAGCCGCCGTCGCGCAGCGGCGACTCGTACAGCGGCAACAGCCACAGGCAATCGACGCCCAGCCACTGCAGGTAGTCGAGTTTCTCGATCAACCCGCGCAGGTCGCCGGTGCCGTCGCCGTTGGAGTCGCGGAAGCCGCGGACCAGCACTTCGTAGAAGACGGCTCTCTTGTACCACTGGGGGTCGGATGAGATGAAGTCTTCGGAAACGGATTCCGGGCATGGTGAAGCGCTCATAGGTATCGCTCGCATCAAGGGAGTAGGGCGGTACAACACAGGGGCTCGCGCCGACGGAGCCGTCATCCCTGCGGCTCCCGCCCGACGCCGTCACCGAAGGGGTGGCTCGGTGCTCAGCGTGTTTCGGCGCTGTTTCGCCGAAGACTAGCAGGCCATTAGGGTCCCTCGGAGTCGATCAGTGGAGGTCACCCAGCGTGCCAACCGCGTAATCGACCGCACTCCCTCGAATGCTCGCGTATTTCGGCCGCCACCCTCCGTGTCCCCGCTGATGGGACGCGGAATTCGCCGGTATTGGTGAAACGGTTCACAATGTCTGCGCCCACGGTGGCGTGAGGTCGCCCAGCGCGTCCTCGTAGTCGGTCAGCCAGGAACCGAAAAGCACCAATCCACGGAGCCAGAACCGCGAGTTCCACGACCCGAACGCCGTCAGGGCGTCCGGGCCCCGCTCGACCGCCTCCAGCATCGGGCCCGACATCAGCCCCGGCACCGTCGCGGCCTTCACCAGCATGCGGTGGTTCCACTCGCGCGCGGCCGGGCCGTTCGAGCGCAGCGGCACCCGCCGGTGCGGCAGCGCCCCGTTGGTCGACGGCAGGGCGGCGACCCGCCGGTTGGCCGCCGTCAGGATCTCCCGGTAGAACCGCCCGCCCTCCTTGCGGTCCACCGGCACCGACAGGGCGGCGTCGAAGAGCTCCGGGTGCAGGAACGGGAAGACAGGAGTGATCTCCGGGCCCACCAGGTTCACCGGGGAACGGGCGATGCCCCGCGCGGTGCGGGTGTGCAGCACGCTCAGCGGCAGCTCCGAGCGGTGCCCGCGCAGCATGGACGTCGCCTGGCCGAACGCCGCGCCCACCCGGTCGTCCACGAAGGCCAGCGCCCGGTCCGACAGCATCGGGACGTGCGGCTCGCCGGTCGCCAGCGCCGACAGCAGGGCGGCCTGCCGGTCGGCCGAGGTGCCCGCTCCCACGGCGTCGGCGGTGATGAGGAAGTTCTTCATCAGCGGCCCGCCCGCCAGCCCGTCCACGACCGCCCGTCCCGCCTGGTGCACCTCGCGGGCGAAGGGGGAGTACCAGGCGTGGTGGCTGGTCAGGTACTCCAGTCTGCGCGCCGCCCACCGCGCCTCGCCGGGGTAGGCCGCGGCGTCCTGCGGGACGACCCGGTGCGGGATGCCGAGCTCGCGGGTGACGTGGCGGGCGAAGTCGATGTCGTTGTCCAGCCCGTCGTCCGGGCTCGTCGTCCAGGACACCACGTCCATCTTGCGGGCCACCGCCACCGAGGCGAGCAGCCGCGAGTCGTACCCGCCGCTCACCGGCACCAGCAGCGGCCGGTCGTCGAAGGGCTTGAGCGCCTCGTGCAGCAGCGCGACGATGTCCCCTCCGGTGACGCCCCGGTCGAAGGGCTCCTCGCGCACCCAGCGGGGGGCGCGCCTGTCCACGCCGATCCTGCGCGCGGAGCGGGACCACACCAGGGCGGTCGCGCCGGGCAGCCGCCTGACCTGCCGGTAGGGGGTGTCCTCCAGCAGCGGATAGGTCAGCTTGAAGATGGCCGCCCAGGCGTCCCAGTTCACCTCGTGCGGCCGGCGGGCCAGGGCCAGCAGCGGCTCGATGTTGCCCGCGAAGTAGACCGCGTCGCCCTCCGGGCCCGGCTCGGTCAGGTAGTACACGTCGATCAGCCCGAAGGCGCCGGTGTGCAGGGTCACCGTGTCGGGCTCGTCGATCAGGCCGGGCGTCTCCCACGTCTCGGCCACCGCCCACCACGGCATGGCGCCGGACGGCCGGCCCTCCGCCCACGCGAACCGCGCCCCGCCGCTCGCCGGGTGTCCGGAGGCGGCGTCCTGGCCGTCGTCATGGTCGGTTGGCGGTTTCGGCGGGGCCGCGTAGGGGGCCACGGGGGCCGAGCTCAGCAGGGCGGCCCCGGCGGCCCGGTAGACCTCGCGCACGGCCGGGCCCGCGCCGGCGAGCAGTCGCAGCCGGTCGGGGTCGTAGGCGCCGATGGCGCCGCAGACGTACGGCCGCGCGGCGTACTCCGGCCACTTCCCGTTGCGCACTGTGACGTCTCCCCTCAGCGAGTACCTGCCGAGTGTACGGACTTGCGGCGGTTCGAGATGGTCGGGCCGGATCTGCGATTATTCTTGCTCGACGTCTGGGGACACGGTGATGGCATGAGTGAAGAGTTGGAGAGCACCCGTCGGGCCCTCGAAGCGGCCGTGGCGGCGGCTTCGGGCGCGGCCGAGCTCACCCGCCTGCTGGCCGACTACCAGGAACGGCTCGCCCGCGCCGCCGTCTCGGAGGCCGAGGCGCTCACCCGCCTGCGCGAGACCGAGGCCAGGCTGAAGACCGCCGAGCGGCAGGTCGCCCAGCTCGCCAAGAACCTCGCCGAGCAGCGGTACCAGACCGAGGTCGCCCAGTGGCGCCTTGAGTCGGTGCAGGCCAGCCGGTGGTCCAAGCTCGGCGACGCCATCCACACCAAGAACCCCGGCGAGGTCGCCCGCACCCTGCGCGCCCCCGTCGGCAAGCGGCCCGCGCCCAGGCGCTCCGACTTCGCCCCCACCCCGCCCGCCGTCGAAACCGCGCCGGTGGCGGCCGTCACGCCGCAGACCGCCGGCCCCGAGGTCTCCACGGCGATGGCCGAGGGCTTCGTCGTGCCCAAGGGCCCGCTGACCCGGCCGTACCTGACCGTCGCCGCCATCGTGGACCGGCAGTCCGAGGCCCTGTTCCGGTACGAGTGGCGGCAGGTCACCAACTTCGGCCCGGACAACTGGCAGGCCATGCTCGACCAGCACCGGCCGCACCTGCTGTTCGTCGAGTCCGTCCAGGCCGGGCCGCGCCAGGGCAACGGCGGCCGGTGGCTGGAGGAGCTCGCCGGGCGCTCCCGCGGGCTGCGCGACCTGGTCGAGGAGTGCTCCCGCAGGGGCATCCGCACGATCTTCTGGCACTCCGCCGGCCCCGTCTCGACCGCCGTCCCGATGGCCTCCTACTTCGACCACGTGCTCGCCACCTCCGAGGCCAGGGCGCGCGAATGGCGCGCCGCGCTGCGCCACGACCGCGTCGGCATCCTGCCGCACGCCGTGCAGCCGCGGGTCCACAACCAGATCTCCGCCGCCGAGGGACGGCACGGGGTAGGCCTGCTCGGCACGGCCACGCAGGCCGCGGAGGTGCCGCCGGAGGCCGGGTGGCGGCCGCTGGTCACCCCCAAGGCCACCTACGACGACCTGCTGACGGCCTACCGCTCCGTCTCGATGGTGCTCGCCGGGCCGGACGCCGACGCGCGGACCGTCGAGGAGGTCTCCGCCTGCGGCACGCCGATCATGCAGCTCACCGCCCCGGTCGACCAGGCGTCACTGCCGGCGGCGCTCGACTCCGTCCGCGACTACCTCGCCGCCGAGGCCGAGTGCGCCTCCGAGGCCCACCTGGCCTGGCGCTCCACCGTGCCGGTGACCCCGCTGCTCGACCCGATCCTGCACACCGCCGGGCTCGCCTCGGTGCGCAACTCCGCCGCCGTCACCGCCATCGCCGCCGTCTTCGGCGCGGCCGAGCTGGACAACCTGCTGGCCCAGCTCGAACGCCAGGCCCACGCCCCCGGTCAGCTCGTCATCGTCACCGACGGCCTGGACACCGCCGTCGTGGAAAAGGCCGTTCGCGACCGCCTCTCCGGCATCCAGCGGTCCGGACGCCCCTTCGGCGACCCCCCGGTGACCGGCTCTCCCGAGACGGCGCACTCGCCCGGAAAGACGGACCTGTCCGAGACGGCCCACTCGCTCGGCAAGGCGGGCCTGTCCGAGACGGCCAACTCGCCCGGGAAGGGTGGCCTGTCCGGGGTGGCCGGCTCGCCGGGATTCGAGGATCTGATCGTCCGTGCGGCCGGCTCGCCCCTGACCCGGGGCGCCGCGCTCGACCGCGCACTGCGCCTGGCGGACGGCGACCTGGTGGCCGTCCTGGACCCCCGCGACCTGTACGGCGAGCACTACCTGGCCGACCTGTCGCGGTACTTCGCCGCCGTCGACGCCGAGATCGTCGGCAAGGCCTCCTTCTACGCGCACATCGCCGACACCGGCGCCACCCTGCTGCGCCAGCCCGGAGCCGAGCACCGCTTCCTGCCCGAACTCGGCGGCGCCACCCTGCTCGCCCGCCGTCCCGCCCTGGTCGAGCTCGGCATCGCCGACATGTCAGAGGAATGGGACGAGGTCCTCATGCGGCAGTGCCGCACCGACGGCGTCCGCGTCTACTCCGCCGACCGCTACTCCTACCTCTGCCGCCGCCCCTCCACCGAAGGCCGCCTCCTCACCTCCGCCCACTTCGAAGGCTACGTCCAACCCCACCCCCTGGCCCTGATCTAGCCGCTTCCAGGCATACGGTCCTCGCCGACGCGCGCTGCGCGCACTCCGGCTCGGCCTGTGTTCCCCAGGGGGCTCCGCCCCCTTCGACCCCCGATCGAAGGGCTCCGCCCCTCGAGCTCCCCCGACCGGGCGCCTGTGAGGCGGATCCGCGCTCCGCTCGCATGGCGTCATGCTGGGCCTTGGGAGGATCGACGTGTGCTGTAACCCGTGCGTCGGAGTTCAGTGCCGCCGCCGGCGGTCGCGGCAGGGGCGACGGTCGGCGGAGTTCCGCCCTCTTCGAAGGCTACGTCCAACCCCAGGCGGGTACGGTCGTCGTCCTGGTGTTCAGAACTGGAGGTCCGTCCAGTTGATGACCATGGGGATGGGGTTGGTCACCCTAGGAGCCTCGCCGAACTCGGACTCGTCCTTCATGAAGGTGCCGACGTGCTTGTACAGCATGGCCGCGGGGTCCAGGCGGTAGCGTTCGATGATCGATACGCCCGTTCGGTCCAGGCGGACGATCCAGTAGTGGGGAATACCTGCTTTGGCGTACTCACCCAGCTTGTCGGTCGTGTCCTGAGTCTCCGATCCGGGAGACACGATCTCCACGACCAGCAGAGCATGGTCGGCGCGCAGCCGTTCGCCCCGCTCTCTGTCGAGGCACCTGTAGAGCGCGACGTCAGGCCGCCGATTGAGCAGTGGCAGATCACGCAGGCGTAGATCCACATCATTGTTCACGGTCAGGCACTCGTAGCCCGCGTCCATCGCGGATTTGGCGTGACGTTCCAGCAGGTTGGCCAATCGCCTGCCGGCGGTCTGGTGATCAGGCGTCGGCGCCGCGCAGTAGACCACGTAGCCGTCGACGATCTCTATGGCTCGGGCGATCTCTTCGGGCACCGCGTCGTACTCTTCAGCGGTGACCCGCGCTGGTTGCGGGCGGATGCTGAGAAGCCAACTGTCATCCGGCAGGGCTGTCATCCGGCGTCTCCTCGTCACTGTCCGCGTCTGACGACGCAAGACTACGGTTACGGCCGGCGCTGCGCTCTGTGACGGACGACGACCCCGCTTCCGCGTCGCTCCGCCGCGAAGCAGGGACCGCCGAGTTCGGCCGTGATCCTCAGGGGGACGGAGTGTCGTAGTCGGTTCGTACCATCGCGGCATGGCTCTCGACTTGTTCGCCGGAATCCCGGTCACCCACTACGCGGCGGCGCTGGAGTGGTACGAGCGACTGCTGGGCTCCCCGCCGGCGTTCTTCCCGAACGACACCGAGGCCGTGTGGGAACTGGCGGAACATCGCTACGTGTACATCGAGGCCCGCCCGGAGCACGCCGGGCACGCCAGGAACACGCTGTTCGTCGGCGACCTCGACGCGCGCGTCGCCCAGATCGCCGGACGAGGGCTCGATCCCACGGCCCGGGAGACCTACTCCAACGGTGTCCGCAAGATCACCTATCGCGACCCGGACGGCAACGAAACAGCCTTCGGCGGCGCCTCCACCTGAGCGACCGGACCACCGGGCGGCGGGGCGAGACGCTCTCGGCGAGTCGCCATCCTTGCGACTTTTCACGCACCTGCCAGGGTCGGTGCGGGTCTCGTATGTAAAAAATTCTGTACATGAAGTCTAGGATGGCTTACATTGGAGGTGTCAAAGATTCTTAACATCTGGGAGGGCTGATCATGACGCTCGAGGAGAAGCGCGCGTGGATCCGGTTGTTCGCCGCCGTGATCTCGTACGCCGTGTACCTGGTCATCGTGCTGGGACGCGTGGACGGGCGCGCCTTACCCGACGTGCCCTACGCCACCGTCCTGCTGTGGACGGTGGGCGCGAGCATCGCCGGGGCGATCGTGGCCGAGATCGTCCTCGGCGCCCTGACGCCGGGCGCGTCACGCGCCAAGGACGTGCGCGACCGCGAGATCGGCCACCGCGGTGACCACATCGGCCAGTCGTTCGTCGTCATCGGCGGGGTCGCGGCGATGCTCATGGCGATGGCCGGATGGCATCAGTTCTGGATCGCCAACGTCATCTACCTCTGCTTCACCCTCTCGGCCGTCCTCGGCAACATCGCCAAGATCGGCCTGTACCGCGGGGGTTTCCCCCAATGGTGAAGGCGACCCGTGTCACCAACCGCATCCGCGCGCTGCGCTTCGAGCACGGCGAGATGACTCAGGCCCAGCTCGCCGAGCGCATCGGCGTGACGCGGCAGACCATCCTCGCCATCGAGCAGGGCCGCTACTCGCCGTCCCTGGAGATGGCGTTCCTAATCGCGCGGGTGTTCGGCGTTCCGCTCGACGACGTGTTCCAGTACCCCGACTCTCCGGAGGAGATGTCATGAAGGCGATCACCCAGGACGTGTACGGCTCGGCCGACGTGCTGGAACTGCGTGACATCGACCGCCCGTCGCCCGCCGGGGACGAGGTGCTCGTCCAGGTGCGTGCCGCCGGCGTGGACCCGGGCGTGTGGGTCTGCATGACGGGCAGGCCCTACGCCGCGCGTGCGGCGTTCGGGCTGCGCGCCCCCAAGGTCGGGGTGCGGGGTCTCGCCGTGGCCGGGGTGGTGACGGCGGCCGGTTCCGGCGTCACCCGATTCCGGCCCGGACAGGAGGTGTTCGGCACCTGCCGCAGCGGCTCGTTCGCCGAGTACGCGACCGCCAGTTGCGGACGGCTGGCCGCCAAGCCGCCGGGCATGTCGTTCGAGCAGGCGGCGGCGGTGCCCATCTCGGGGATGACGGCACTGCAGGGTGTGCGCGACGCCGCCGCCGTGCGACCGGGGCAGCGGGTGATGGTCATCGGCGCGGCGGGCGGCATCGGGTCGTTCGCGGTGCAGATCGCCAAGGCGTTCGGCGCGCGGGTGACCGGCGTGTGCGGCGCCTCGAAGGCCGACCTGGTCCGCTCCCTGGGCGCCGACGACGTCATCGACTACACGCGTGAGGAGGTCGACCGCGACGGCCCGCGGTACGACGCCATCATCGACACCGCCGGATGCCGGCCGCTGTCGCTGCTGTGCCGCGCCCTCACCGCGCGCGGGACGCTCGTGCTGGCCGGCGGCGGCCACGACGCCGGCGGGCTGCTGGGCGGCTACACGCGTCAGCTCCGCGCGCCGCTGGCGTCGGTGTTCACCCGCCGGCGGTTACGCGGCCTGATCTCCAAGGAGCGCGCCGAGGACCTCGCGGAGCTGGCACGTCTCATCGAGTCCGGCGCGGTCACCCCGGTCATCGACCGCACCTACCCCCTCCCCGGCGCGCCCGACGCCATCCGCTACCTCGCCCAGGGGCATCCGGCGGGGAAGGTCGTGGTCACCGTCCCCTGATCGCCGGCCCGTGACGATCACTGCGCTTGGTGGAGCCCGCCGGGGTCAGGCTCCGGCGCCGGGCAGTGTCTCCGACAACTCGGACATGTTGCCCCACGGGTCGCGGAAGAACGCCAGGCGGCGGCTGATCTCCTCCACCACGAACGGTTCGCCGACCAGGTCGACGCCCCGGCGGGCCAACTCCGCACGAGTCTGGTCGACGCTGTCGACGTGGAGGCACACGTGCTGGTAGCCGCCGTGCCTCAAGCTCACTTCCAGGTCGTCGAGGACCTCTTTGGGGAACTGGACCGGCCCCGCGAGGATCTCGACATGGAAGTCGTCGTCGTTCGGCGGGCTCAGGTAGGCCAGGCGAAGCCCGCCGTACGGCCACTCGTGCAGGACGCGGAAGTCCAGTTTCTCGGTTGACCGGCATCGGCATGACGAACTCCTGGAGCCTTCGAGTGAGGGAGGCCCTCCACCTTGATCCGCTGGAGCGGCGGCACCTGTTCGACCTGGTTAGGACCGCCTCTGGGCCCGCCGTCGATCTCGGCTCGGCCGAACGCCCACGAGCCCGGCCCGCGCTGCGCATGATGCTCGACGCCCTCGATCCCGTTCCCGCCGTGCTCCACGGTCCCTGTCTGGACGTCGTCGCGATCAACCGCATGGGCAAGGTCCTGCTGGACGACTTCACGGCTCCGGACGTCGGCCGCAACATGCTCCGCTGGATGTTCCTCAACCCCAAGGCCCGGCAGGTCTACCCGGACTGGGCGACCATCGCCGAGCAGATGGTCGCGATCCTGCGCGTCACCGCCGGTCAGGGCATGCACGACCCGTACCTCGGCCGGTTGGTCGACGACCTCGGCGGCCGGTCGCCGGAGTTCGCCCGATTCTGGGCGGACTACAGGGTCTACCAGCACACCCACGGGACGAAACGCATGCACCACCCACAGGTGGGCATCATGACTCTCAACTACGAGTCGCTGGTTCCGCCGACGGACCCGGGCATGTGGCTGATCCTCTACTCGGCGGCCACCGGCTCCCCCTCAGAGGACAAACTCAGGTCCCTCTCAGAATGGGCTGCCACCCACGACCCGCCCCCCCGCGGCCGAGCCACCCCCGCCGAACCTCCCCACGCGAACGAGCAGTCGGCCCCCTGACTCCTCACGCGACCGCCGGACACCGGACTGGGACGCTCGGTCCTCGCGCGCTCAGGCTGCGTGCGCCTCGAAGGACACCGAGCCCACATCATGGCCCGAGGTCAAGCGGACATCGGCGTTCAGTGCCGCGGCAAGCCTTCGCAGCAGAGGTACCGTCGGTGCTGTACCGCCCTCTTCGATGCACTCGATCGCATCTTGCGTCATGCCGACTCGCTGGGCCAGTTCCACCGTACTGAGGCCCAATGCCAGGCGTCGGTCATACAGGGCCTTCCCGAAAGCCATCGCCTCGCGGATCGCGATCCGCTCGGGGTCTTCGGGCGGATCTTCAGGACGCACCCAGCGGGTGTGGTAACCACCCATCAGACCTGCCTCTCTTACGTCTCGGGTACCGCCCCCGGTGGTGGCCTTCGCGCAGTCTCCGGGCAATGCCTCCCGCTCCGCGATGACCTCCCGCGGCCCATGGTGGCGAAGCGTGATCGAATCTTTGCTCTCTGTTCGTCCGGGCCGAAGGACCGGATGGCGGGTGCCAGGGCCCGCCCTCTGGAGGAGGGCGGGCCCTAACTGGGTCGAGGCGTCAGTGGAGGCCGGTGGCTCGGGTGATGGTCTGGGTGACGGCGTTGCCGGCGGAGTCTTTCGCGCCGGCTCTGAGGGACATGAAGGACGCGGTCCTGGGGGCGGACAGGCGGTACCGGCCGTCGTGGTCGCAGGTGACGCGGTGCCAGGTCCTGCCGTCGTCGTAGGACAGGTCCAGGGTGACCGGGCCGATGCGCCCGGCTCCGGCGGCGCGCGGCAGTGCGGTGGCGGAGACGGACAGCGTGGCGTTACGCGCCGCCCTGCCGGCGTCGTCGGTGGCGATCTCGTAGTCGAGCTGGATCAGCGGCAGGACCGCCTGGGCGTCCTGCTGCGCGGGGGCCTGCGAGGTGAAGGTCCAGTCGGTGTGGGTGGTGGAGGAGTACGGGCTGAACGCCGCGTCGCGGCTGTTGTCCACGACGAGCCGGTAGGGCAGCAGGCCGTCCGCGGGCGCCGTCCCGCCGACGACGGTGCCCGTCCCCTGAGCCAGCCGGGTCTCGCCCTGGTAGAGGGTGAGGGTCTGCCGGCTGAGCTGGTAGTCCATGGACATGCCGACGTGGTCGGCGCCGCCGTAGCCGGGGACGTCCAGGCTGAGCCAGTTCCCGCTGCGGCTGGGAAGCTTGTAGTTGTCGTTGAGGTGGGGACGCTCGATCGGCTTGAACCACTCCTGCGACCGGGTGCTGCCCGGCCGGTAGGTGGCCCGAGGCTCGATCTCGTAGATCAGCCCGTCGACGTACGCCTCCTGTCCCCAGGCGTTCGCGGCGCCGGTGGAGACCCAGTCGACGCGCCGCCCCTTGACCGGTTCGCGCATGGTGGTGCCGATGCCCCACTCGGAGTAGGACGGCCAGTCGAAGCGGTACTCGCCGCCTCCCCGCTCCGGGCCGGGGCCGGCGAAGGTGACGTCCACTCTGGCCAGGTTCTTCGGACCGCCCTGCACGACCAGGTCGGAGGGGATCTCGTTGTGCCAGGTGCGCATGAGGTCGTACACGTACGGGCTGACCGGCCGCGAGTCGACCGTGAGCGTCGCCCTGCCGTCGCGGACCTGCTGGATGAGCCTGTCCCCTTCGTCGGTGCTGAGCAGCGCGACGTCGATCGGGGCCGGGGTGAGCGGATCGGCGTTGTAGGGACGGACGCGCCGTCCCGGCTCGTCGTTGCGGACGAGCAGGAGTTTCGCGCCCGCGCGCGCGGCGGCCGCCGCCTGGTCGGCGTCGGCGACCGCGCTGGTGCGGCGCACCACCACGGCCTTGCCGCGCGCGTCGAGGCCGGCGTAGTCCGCGCTCGCGCCGTCACCGGCGTAGACGGCGGGCAGCTTGTAGCGGCCCTCGGGCAGCGGGGTGACCGAGTCCTGCCGCAGCACGTCGGTGAAGTCGGTCGTACGGCTGGAGACGCTCAGCGCGGGCAGTTCCTTGCGCCACCGGGCGGCCAGGTAGAAGTCGCCGTGGGTGACCTCGTCGGTCGTCGGCTGGGCCCAGAGGCTGTCGTAGCTGGTCTGGACCTCCATGTAGTCGCGCCACGACCAGCCGCCCATGGAGCGGAAGTACTCAAGGCGCTGGTAGGTCACCTCCGCCTTCTGCGGGGTGGTCATGTCCACCCGGCGGATCTTCCCCGCGTCGAGGGTGACGGTGGTGTCCTGGTCCATCTTGACCTCGGGGTCGCCGAGCAGCGCCATGCCCTGCGAGCTCGGGCCGTGCACGCCCTGGACGGCCTTGAAGGCCAGCACCGAGTACACGTCGTTGGGCAGGTACGTCTCGGCCGTGCCGGATTCGTCGATGATCCAGAACTCGGGGAGGTCCTGGCCCGACCTGAGAAGCTGGACCACCCCCGGCATCGGCTCGCCGTGCGCGTCCTTGAGGACCATGGTGAGCTTGTGGGCCACGTCGCCCAGGGACACGGCGGTGTGCGCGGCCACGTGCCCGTCCGGGCCGGTCGCCAGCACCTGGCCGCTGTAGCGCTCGTCGCCGCTCGCCCGCGAGCCGTCGATCGTGACCGTGACCGCGGCGGTTCCGTGCGCGGGCACGACCACCCGGCCGGCCGACAGCCGGAACATGCCATCGGGGGCGCTCGGCGCCGCGACGGCGAGATCGAGGGTGACCGGGGTCGCGGTGGTGTTGGTGTAGGTCACCGGACGGTCCACCGCGCCGGATGCCCCGGCCTTCACCTGCCCGGCGAAGGCGGTGGCCGAGGCGAAGACGCCCGCCTGCGCGGCCGCCGCGACGTCCAGCCGGCCGCTGCCGCCCTGGAACGCGTCGTACGACGGGGTCGGCCGGGAGGTGCTGGTGAGCAGGTCCTTCAACTGGCGGCCGTCCAGCTCCGGGTGGGCGGCGGCCAGCAGGGCCGCGGCGCCCGCCGCGTGCGGCGTGGCCATGGAGGTCCCGCTGAGCGTCTGGTAGTCGCCCTCACCCTCGGAGGCGTACCGCGAACGCGCCGCGAGGACGTCGACGCCGGGGGCGGTGATCTCGGGCTTCAGGGCCCCGTCGCCGACGCGCGGACCCTGGCTGGAGAAGGACGCCACCGCGTCGGTGGAGTCGACCGCGCCGACGGTCAGCGCCGCGTCCGCCGCTCCGGGGCCGCTGATGCTGTAAGGGGCGCCGGTGTTGCCGGCGGCGACCACGAACAGCGCTCCGGTCTGGGCGCTGAGGCGGTCGACCGCCGCGCTCAGCGGGTCGGTGCCGTCGGAGGGGACGTCCGAGCCGAGGCTCATGTTGATCACCTTGGCGTGCTGGTCGACCGCGGCCCACTCCATGCCGGCCAGCACCCAGGAGTCCATCCCCGAGCCGCCGTTGGACAGCACCTTGCCGATGTGGAGCTCGGCGCCGGGCGCCACGCCCTTCTCCCGGCCGTCGGAGGCGGCACCCGTCCCGGCCACGGTGGAGGCGACATGCGTGCCGTGCCCGTTGTGGTCCTCCGCGTCCTCCTCCGGCACGAAGCTGCGTGTGGCGGCCAGGCGGCCGGCCAGGTCGGGGTGGCCGGTGTCGACGCCGGTGTCCAGGACGGCGACGTCCACGCCCTGCCCGGTGTCACCGCCCGCCCACACCTCGGGGGCGCCGATCTGGGCGGTGGTGTCGGCGAGATCGGCCTTCACCACGCCGTCCAGCCAGATGCGCGTGATGCCGCCGGCGAAGGGCGAGCTCGCACGCGCGGCCTTGGGGGCGGCGGTGACCGCACTCCAGAAGTCGGCCGAGCGGGCGCGGTCCTGCGAGAGCGCGGCGCCCTGGACGCCGGCGAGGTCCCGCACCCGGGTGGCGCCCGGGGGCGGGCCGCTCGCGCGAAGACCGGAGGCGTCCTGCGCGTAGGCGACGATCAGCGGCAACCGCGGCCGGTGCGCGTCGTCGTAGCCGTCGGCGACCAGGTCGGTGATGTTGAACAGCCGCCGGTCCAGGATTCCGCCGGCCACGTACGGAAGGGCGGACTCGGGGTAGACGTAGAGGTCGCCCCCCGACTCCGTGACCCGGGCCTGCGCGGGGGACCCGCCGGGCCCGCGGACGACGACCGTGCCGCCGGACCGTCCAGGCTCCGGGGACGGGCGGGTGGTGACGACGTCCCCGGTGATCAGCGTGACCGAGTGGGTGCCCGGCGGCACACCCTCGGAGACCGTGCCGGTGGGGGAGGAGGGGGCGCGGGAGGCGTCCGCCGAAGCGGTGACCGGGCTCGACAGCGCCAGAACGGACACGGCGGCGATCGCCGACACGCTCCAGCGTCGATGTGGTTGTTTCAAGGGGGTCCCTGCAGTTGATCAACAGTGCGGGGACGATTGTCTCTAATGACCAGGCATCACACCATATGTGGATAATGCCGGATTTTTCGGCGTTTCCTCCCAAGTTCCCCGGGTGTCAGTCGGACAGGCGTGACGCCGGTTCGGCCCGGCGCGGTCGGCATGGTCCTCCTCGACGGCCATGGGGCCATTGCATCGAGATCACGCACGACGACGGGCGACAGGTCTCCGCCGGAGGGCGCGAGCGTCGACGGGCGGCTCAGGTGACCTGGAGGGAGCCGTCGTCGTTGAAGGGGGAGGCGCCCCAGGCGACCTCCCACAGGTAGCCGTCGGGGTCGGTGAAGTAGCCGGAGTAGCCGCCCCAGAAGGTGTCCTCCGCCGGTTTGACGATCTCGGCGCCGGCGGCTGCGGCGAGGGCCAGCACCTCGTCGACCTGGTGGCGCTCGCGGACGTTGTGCGCCAGGGTGATGCCGGAGAACTTCGACCGCGGCACCTCCCAGCCTGGGCCGACGTCCTTGGCCAGCTCGTCGTACGGGAAGAGCGCGAGCGTCGCCCCCGAGGTCCGGAAGAAGACGATGCCCTCTTCGGGCGTGCGGCTCGTCGGCAGGCCCAGGCCGTCCTTGTAGAACCGGTGGGACCGCGCGAGGTCGGCGACGCCGAGGGTGATGAGAGAGATCCGGGCTTCCATGCCCCGCAGTATGCCCACCGCCACCGACAACTCCGCCCCCGGGCGGTGCTCGCCCGCCTCGTCACTCGGAGGGGAGGAGGTATCGCCAGGAGAGGGCGTAGGTGTGGTCGTGGTGGTCGCGGTAGAGGGGCCAGGCGCCCTTCTTGGGGTCGCGGTGGACGAGGCGCACCACGGCGCGGGCCTTCGCGCCGGACAGGTGCCTGATGGCGATCGACTCGTTCGTGGCCGAGGGCTGGGGGACGGGACCCGGCCACGGCGCGCCGCTCTCGCCCGGACGAGGCTGAGCCACCAGCAGGACCCGGCCGGCGGTGTAGGGCGACGAGGTGCGGGCCACCCGGGCCGCAAGGCCGTTCATCGTGTCGAGCGCGCGGTAGAGGGCGGCCGGATAGCCGTGCTGGGAGCGGGTCTCCTGCAGGGCGTAGGCGGTGACCGACCGCATGGTGCCGCCGCTGCGGACCGCCAGCACCGTCGTCATGGCGTCGGAGACGCGCGGGCCCGCGGTGGGGGACGGGGTGGCGGCCTGGCCGCCGAGATCGCGGCGAAGGGTGCGCACCAGGGCGGTCACCTCGGCCGGCTTCACGGTCACCCGCCGCTCGGCGCCGGCGACCACCAGTCCGTCGCCGTAGACCGCGATCTTGGGTGGGGTGAGGTCCCTGCGGGTGCCCGCGAACCCTCCGAACGACTCCCACTGCGCCACCAGCCGGCGGGGCCGGCCCTTGTAGTCGATGGAGGCGGCGTCCCGGCCGCCGGTCGAGGAAGATCCGCCGGTCCTGGAGGCGCCGACGGTGCCTGAAGTGCCGGTGGCCGCGGCAGAGCCGTCCGGGGGAGAGGGGGACCCGCCCTGCGGGCCGTCCGCGGGGTACGGCGCTGATGAGCGCGGGGCGGCGGGTGTGGGGACGGCACTGGCGGCGGCTCCGGTCGTGGTGGCGCCGCATCCGGCGAGGGCCGCCGCCAGGAGGGCGGCCGGCAGGGCCGCCGAGAGGGCGGCCGGTATGACGGACGCCGTTCTCGTGAGCGGGCATCTCATCGCGACCACTCCTTGTCCCCGGCTCCAGGCACGAGGCTATCGCGGCGGCGCCGAGGGGTCCTCTGTCTCCCCGGCCAGATCGCGACCCGCGCCCGCCGGTTCTCCCACACGCCCGGGCTTCCCGGGCGGTTCACGAAACGACGCCGGTCGCTCCCCGCCGCTCTTCCGCTTCTCCCGGAAAGACGGCTCCGCGCTTCAGCGGCGGACGGCGGATGTCCCCGTCAGCCCGCGGTCATTCCCCCGTCGATCGCGAGCGCGGCTCCGGTGATGAATCGCGCTTCGTCGCTCAGCAGGAACGCCGCGAGCGCCGCGATCTCCTCGGGTCGGGCGATCCGTCCGGCCGGGTGCATCGCGCCGGCCGCGCGCAGCGAGTCCTCCGGCGAGGGGCCCATGTTGGCGATGACCTTCTCCGCGAAACGTGCGGACATGGTGGAACTCCTTTGTCGGTGAGAGCCGGTGAGAGTCGGTGGAGGTCAGAAGGTGAGCACGAGCCGGCCGCGGACACCGCCGGCCTCCAGCGACCGGTGCGCGTCGGAGGCCTGGGCGGCGGGGAGGGTCGCCGCGACCCTCGGGGTCAGCACACCCGACTCGGCGAGCCGGCGGATCTGGTGCAGCTTGTCGGTCCGCCCCGCGTAGTCGGGGACGAACACCGCCCGCACGGAGACCGCGCCGCCGTCGTCGAACCGGTGCCCGCCGGGTTCGTCACCGCTGCGGAACCGGGCGTAGGCGCCACCGTTGCGTACGGCGCCCAGCAAGCGAGGGCCTATCAGCGCCGGGTCCGCCACGGCGTCCACGCCATCGGGATGCCGGGCTCGGATGCGTTCGGCGACATCGGCCCCCCTGGCCACGACGTCGGCCGCGCCGAACCCGCGGACCAGGGCCTCGTCGGCGGGCGCGGCGTCGGCGACCACGGTCAGCCCCGCGTGCCTGCCCAGTTGGACCAGGTATCCGCCGAGGGTGCCGGCGGCCCCGGTGACCGCCAGGACCGAGCCGGGGGCCAGTGCCAGCCGGTCGAGCGCCAGCAGCGCCGTGAGGCCGTTCATCGGCAGCGTCGCGGCCGCCGGATGATCGACGCCCGCCGGTGCGGGGACGACCCAGCCGGCCGGCAGGACCACGTACTCGGCATAGCCGCCCGTGGCCGGCGGCAGTGGATGCACCATCGCCATCACCGGCTCGCCCATGGACAGGCCGGTCCGGGGCCCTGGACCGATCTCGTCGATCACCCCGGCGATGTCCATCCCGAGGACGTAAGGGGCCGGCGTTCCGGCGAACGCCCCCGCGTGCGCGCCGGAGCGCAGCAGTGTGTCCGCGGGGTTCACCGCGGCGGCGTGCACCCGTACCCGGACCTGGCCGGGCCCGGCATGTGGTTCGGTCAGGTCGACGACCCGCAGTACTTCGGGTCCACCGAACTCGTACACCCCGATCGCTCGCAAAGTCCCAGCTCCTTCATGGTTCTCGATGTATACCAGGTCTGTTATTCGTACCGTTGCATCGATGGGGTGAAGGCGGCAAGAAGGCACTTCGCCATGACCTGGTATCGCCGGGAGAACCGTTCAGGAGCGGAACCTGGTACCTCTCGTATACTGCTGGTCATGGCACCTCCGATCCCCGAGGCGGACGAGGCCGCTCTGTCCGAGCACACCCGCCGCGCCTTGATCCGCGACGTGCTCGAACGGATCGGTGACAAGTGGTCGGTCGTGGTCATCTGCCAGCTCGGCGACACCACCCGGCGGTTCAACGAGCTGAGCCGGATGAGCGAACCCATCACCAAACGCATGCTCAGCGCGACACTCCAGGGGCTGGAGCGCGACGGCCTGGTGACGCGGACCGTCTACGACACCAAACCCCCGCGGGTCGACTACGCGCTGACCGCGCGCGGGCACAGCCTGCTCGAGGTCGTCCGCACCCTGGCCGGGTGGGCGGAGGACAACGCCTCCGGCATCCTTGAGTCGAGGACGGCCTACGACGCCCGATGACCCCGGTCACGGGTTCGCCGTGCGGCCGGTCACGGCGGCCGGCATCAGTGGAGATCCGGCCGGTCCACGACAGGTGGGCCGACAAGTACACCGGGCGTCTGGTGACGGCGCTCGTCGATCGCAAGGCGGAACCGGAGGACCGGGCATGACCACCCCCACGCCCGGCGCGGCGGACAGCCAGGTCTACCGCGTCTACATCAAGGCCACCCCCGAGCGCATCTGGGAGGCCATCACCAGGCCCGAGTGGACGGCCCGGTACGGCTACACCGGCCTGGCCGACTACGACCTGCGCCCCGGTGGCGCGTACAAGGTGCGCGCCACCGAGCAGTTCAAGGCGGCGGGCGCGGCCGGCGGCCGGGAGGTCCCCGACGTGGTCATCGAGGGGGAGGTCGTGTCGGCCGACCCGCCACGCAAGCTCGTCACCACCTTCCGCATGCTGATGGACCCCGAGATCGCCGGTGAGCGCGCCACCGTGATCACTCATGAGATCAAGGAACTGCCGGGCGGGGTCTGCTCCCTGACCCTCACCCACGAGCTGGCGGGCGCCCCCAGACTCGCGGCGCTGGTCGCCGGCCAGTGGGAGGACCACGGCGCGGGCGGCGGCCACGCCTGGGTCCTCAGCGAACTCAAGACCCTCCTGGAAACCGGCAGGACCTTCGCCGAGTGAGCGGTCGGCCCCGCCTTCAGGCGGCGGGGCCGACGATCGGCGACCACTCCCGCACGGCCGCCACCCCGACGCCCGGCGTCCGGTAGTACGGGTCGTCGCCGAGGATCTCCGCCAACTCGGCGCGTTCCACGTCGAAGACGAGCAGCGCGCCGGAGTCGTCCGCCCAGGGACCGGCGGCCACCAGCCGGCCTTCCTGGTGCAGGCGGAGAAGGAGGGAGCGGTGCGCGGCACGGGCGGCCAGACGCTCGGGGGCGGGGGTGAAGGCGAGTTCGACGATCATCATGCGCCCGACGGTAGGTTCTCGGTGATGACTCGGTCTGTATCACCCGATACGCCGGAATCCGATACGCCGGAACCCGCTGCGGCATCGGCCGGAACGGCCGCGCCCGACACCGCCGGCGGATGGCGCTCCCTGGGCGGCGTGCCGCTGCTGTCCGGGGTGGCGGACGACCGGTTGCGCGAACTCTGGAACGTCTCGGTGACACGCCGCCACCCCGCCGGCGAGACGTTGCGCGACACGGGGGACCCGGCCACGCACCTGTTGCTCCTGCTGCGCGGGCGGGTGGCGGCCACGGCCACCGCCCGCTCGGGACGGGTGGTCCGCTTCGGCGAGTGGGGCGGGCCCTGCGCTCTGGACAAGGTGGCCGTGATCGACGGCCGCGGGCACACCGCCACCCTCACCGCGCTCACCCCGTGCACCGTCCGGAGCCTTCCGCGAGACCGCTTCCTGGCACTGGTGGACGACGCGCCCTCCGTCCGCGGACACGTGCTGCGCGTCCTCGCCGCCCATGCCCGGCACCGCCAGGAGCAGTTCGCGACCACGGCGACGCTTTCCGCCGAGGCCAGGCTGGCGGCCTGGCTGCTGGACCGGGCCGCCTCGGCGGGGGAGGGCGGCATCGTCACGCTGCCCGGCACCCGGCAGGTCATGGCCGACCTGCTGGGGGTCACGCGGGTGACGGTCAGCCGGGCCCTTTCCCGGCTCCGCCGCGATGGACTGATCGGGGTCCACGGCAGGACGGTCGCCATCCTCGCCCCCGAGCTCCTCGCGCTGCGTGCCGATGGACGGCTCCGTACCGCGATATTCGGTCGCCGGCCGGGCGGGTGACGGTCAGACTGGCCGGATGGGACGGACGGTCAGCGCGTGGGTGACCTCGGGCGAGGAGGTTCTCGGCCTGGCCGGGCCCTTCTCCATGGACATCCCCTGGTGGGCGGAGGTCGAGCAGTTGCTCGGCCACCTGCGGCGGATGCTCGAGGCCGAGGTGGCGGTGCTGCGCCTGCTCCGGGTCGAGGGCGGCGAGGGTGGCCGTGACGGCCACGCCGTCTACCACGCCGAGGCACTGGAGCGACCGGCGCGCCTCCCGGCGGCGGAGCGGCCCGTGCACGTCGAGGCGCCGGAGTCACCTGAGCGCGTGCAGCCGTCGGAGCGGCCCGCCGGTGCGGAGCGCGAGTGGGTGCCCGGTGTCGAGGCCCGGCGGCGTACAGGGCGTGACGTGACGCCGGTTTTGGCGTCGAGGTCGGTCGCGGCGTCGAGGTCGGGGTCGGGATGGGAGTCGGGATCGGAGTCTGGGTCGGGGTCGAGGTCGGAGTCGGGGTGGGTACGGGAAGATCTCGCCGCCATCGCCGGGAATCACGAACTGCGCGCGCCGTGGGCACGGGCCGAGGGGCTGCGCGAGGCGTTCGCCTGGGCCGCGGACGCGCTGGCGCGCGCCGGTCGTCCCCTGAACGGGCCGATCCGGCAGCGCCGCACCTGGAACCTGGCCGGGCTGTTCCGCCTGCCCACCGATCGGGGGCCGGTCTGGCTGAAGACCACCCCCCGATTCGCCGCCGACGAGGCCGCCGTGATCGCCGCGTTCGCCCGCCACGACCCCGGCCTGGTCCCCGCCGTTATCGCGGCGGACCGGGGACGCGTCCTGCTGGACCACGTGCCCGGTGAGGACTGCTGGGACGCCGGTGAGGACGTCGTCACCAGCGCGGTGGCCCGTCTGGTCGCCGCGCAGGCGGCCCTCGCCCGGGAGGCCCTCGCCCGGGAGCCTCGCGCCGGGGAAACCCGCGCCGGGGAGGACCGCGCCGGTGATGCGGCAGGGCCTTCACGGGTCGCCTGGGACGACCGGCTCGTTCTCGACGACCGGCGCGGGCCGGTGGTCGCCGGGCTGGTGCGCGACCTGCTCGCGGGAGACGTGGGCCGCGAGCTGACCGCCGAGGAGGTCAGCCGCGCGCTGGAGCTGGTCGAACGCTGGCCGCTGCTCGCCGAGTGCGGCCTGCCCGCCACGATCGTGCACGGCGACTTCCACCCGGGGAACCTGCGCGGAGACGGCGGCCCGCCACGCGTCCTGGACTTCGCGGACGCGCACTTCGGCGATCCGGTGCTGGACGGGCTGCGCATCCGCGACTTCCTGCCGCGGGCCGCACGCCCGGCCGCCGCCCGGGCGTGGGCGGACGCGTGGGCGTCGGAGGTGCCCGGGTGTGATCCGGCCAGGGCGCTGGCCCTCGCCGAGCCGCTGGCGCACCTGGTCTATGCCGTGCGCTACCAGGAGTTCCTGGACGGCATCGAGCCGTCCGAGCGCGTCTACCACCTCGGCGACCCGGCCGCGGTGATCCGCAAGGCGCTGCGCCTGGCGGCGGCGCCCGCCGCGGACGCCCCGGCGGCGGTGGCGGGGAGCGCCGGTGGCTGCCCCGTAGCCTGAGCTCTGTGCGACCTATCGTGGCAGCGCTGCGTGCCGTGCTCGGCACTCCACCCGTGCCTGAAGGGTCCTGGGAGCGCGAGGCGGTGTACGTCTCGACGGCGGCGCTCCGGCGGGCGGCGGGGCGGCCCGTGCCGGCGGTGGCGGAGGAACTGGCGGCGCGGCTGCGGTCGGTGCCGGGCGTGCGGGCGGTCCAGGCCCGGCCGAACGGCTTCCTGGTGATCGAGCTGGCGGTGCCCGGGATGATCGTCCCGGAGATCCTGGCGGAGCCGCCGCCCCCGGCGCCTGCGCACGGCGGTCCGCTGACGGCGCCGTGGCCGGACCGGCCGCGCGGCTGGAGCAATCCCGGCTTCGCCGTCCGGTACGCCTACGTGCGCGCGGGCTCCGTCCAGCGCTGGGCCCGCGACCTCGGCCTGGGCGCCGCCCTGTGGCCGGAGCCGGGCCTTGCGGTGGCGTCCGATGCCGCAGTGTCCGATGCGGCGATGTCCGACGCTGGAGCGTCCGATGCGGAGGCGTCCGATACGGGGGCGTCCGACGCTGGAGCACCCGATGCGGGGGCGTCCGAGGAGAGTCAGGCGGAGCCGGGCCTTGCGGGGGTGCCGGGGGAAAGTCAGGGGGCGCCGGCGGCTTTCCGGGGTGAGTCGCTCGACGATCGGCGTGACCGGGCGGTGCTGCGGGTGCTGGCGGAGCTGCCGAGCAGGCGGGCGGGGCGCGACTCCGGCCGGCCGGCGTACCTGGAACGGCTGGCGTGGGCCTACCACGAAGCGTTCGAGCACGCTCCGGCGATCCCGATGGGCGACCAGGCGCCGACCGGCACGCATGTCGCGCGCCTGTGGATGGCGCGGGCCGTCCGCAAGGTGCTCGGGGAGGAGCTCACGGAACTCGGGCAGACCCTGCCGGGCAAAATATGACTAAAAGCGGCAAATGGCCGGAAGTGGTACGCCTTGCGGCCTGTCGCGCGGAAGATCTTCCTTATCGCCGTCTCGCCAGGTGGGCACAGGGCGCGGTGGGATCACAGGGTCGGATAGCCTCGTTCGGGTGAGTCGATTCGCCCATCCCGCCGGTGACCGGCACGCCGAAGTGCTGCCCGAGGAGCGCCCTCCGCAGGCCCCCGCCGACCTGAACACGCTCGCCCCCACCATCTGGCCGCGAACGTCCGGCCGCGCGGACGGGGCCGTCACGATCGCCGGCGTGGACGTCCGCGACCTGGCCCGTGAGTACGGCACCCCTCTCTACATCGTGGACGAGGACGACTTCCGCTCCCGGTGCCGCGACTACAAGGCGGCCTTCCCCGGCGACGACGTCTACTACGCGGGCAAGGCGTTCCTGTGCAAGGAGGTCGCCCGCTGGGTCGACCAGGAGGGCCTGGGCCTGGACGTCTGCAGCGGCGGCGAACTGGCCGTGGCGCTCAGCGTCGGCTTCCCGCCCGAGCGCATCGCCCTGCACGGCAACAACAAGTCCTACGCCGAGCTCAAGCGGGCGCTGTCGGTGGGCGTCGGGCACATCGTCGTCGACTCCTTCCAGGAGATCGCCCGCGTCGGCTACCTCGCCGAGGAGCTGGGCGTCCGTCCCAAGATCCAGATCCGGGTCACCACGGGCGTCGAGGCGCACACGCACGAGTTCATCGCCACCGCCCACGACGACCAGAAGTTCGGCCTGTCGCTCAACAGCGGCGCGGCGGCCGAGGCCGTCCGCCGCATCCTGGCGCTGCCGCAGCTCGAACTGGTCGGCCTGCACTCCCACATCGGCTCCCAGATCTTCGACACGGCGGGCTTTGAGGTGGCGGCCCGGCGCCTGGCCATGCTACTGACGCAGATCAAGGACGAGCACGGCGTCGTCCTGCCCGAGCTCGACCTCGGCGGCGGCTACGGCATCGCCTACGTCGACGGCGACGACGCGCCCGACATCAAGGTCGTGGCCGACAACCTGCGCATGATCGTGACCCGGGTCTGCGAGGACGCCGGCCTGCCCGTCCCCCGGCTCACCGTCGAGCCGGGGCGGGCCATCTCGGGGCCGGGCGGCATCACGGTCTACGAGGTCGGCACGGTCAAGGACGTCGAAGGGCTGCGGTCCTACGTCAGCGTCGACGGCGGCATGAGCGACAACCTGCGCACCGCCCTGTACGGGGCCGAGTACACCTGCGTGCTCGCCTCGCGCGCCAGCGACGCGGCCCCCATGCTGTCGCGCGTGGTCGGCAAGCACTGCGAGAGCGGCGACATCGTGGTGCGCGACGTGTGGCTGCCGAAGGACGTCGCCGCCGGCGACCTGCTCGCGGTGCCGGCGACCGGCGCGTACTGCCGCTCGCTCGCGCACAACTACAACTACCTCCTCAAGCCCGCCGTGGTGGCGGTCAAGGACGGCGAGTCACGCGTCATCATGCACAGGGAGACCGAGGACGACCTGCTGAGGGGGCAAGTATGAAACCGGTCGAGCCCGAGGGGCCACAGGGATCCGGCGCGGCGGCCACGCCCGGCGCGGAGGTCCCGGCCGCCCCGGGGGCCCGGGGCAGGCACGAGAGGCCGGGCGATCCCGGCGAGCCGCGCACGCCGCTGAAGGTCGCGCTGCTCGGCTGCGGCGTCGTCGGCTCCCAGGTGGTGCGGCTGATGCACGAGCAGGCCGACGACCTCGCCGCCCGCATCGGCGCGCCGCTCGAACTGGCGGGCGTCGCGGTCCGGCGGCTCGCCCGCAAGCGCGACGGCGACGTCGACCCCGCCCTGCTCACCACCGACGCCGAGGCCCTGGTGGCCAGGGACGACATCGACATCGTCGTGGAGGTGATCGGCGGCATCGAGCCGGCCCGGTCGCTGATGCTGGCCGCCATGTCCGGCGGCAAGTCGATCGTCACCGCCAACAAGGCCCTGCTCGCCGAGGACGGCGCCACCCTCCACGGCGCGGCCGGGCGGCACGGCGTCGACCTGTACTACGAGGCCAGCGTGGCCGGGGCGATCCCGCTGCTCCGGCCGCTGCGCGAGTCCATGGCGGGCGACCACGTCCGCCGCGTGCTCGGCATCGTCAACGGCACCACCAACTACATCCTCGACAAGATGGACTCCACGGGCGCCTCGTTCAGCGACGCCCTGGACGAGGCCCAGTCGCTCGGGTACGCCGAGGCCGACCCGACCGCCGACGTCGAGGGCTTCGACGCCGCCGCCAAGGCCGCCATCCTGGCCGAGCTGGCCTTCCACAGCCGCGTGACGGCCGCCGACGTGCACCGCGAGGGCATCACCGAGATCACCGCGACCGACGTCGCGAGCGCCAAGGCCATGGGCTACGTCATCAAGCTGCTGGCGATCTGCGCCAGGTCCGACGACGGCCGCTCGGTCGGCGTGCGGGTGCACCCGGCGATGATCCCGAGGAGCCACCCGCTCGCCGGGGTCCGCGAGGCCTACAACGCGGTCTTCGTGGAGGCGCGCTCCGCCGGGCAGCTCATGTTCTACGGCAAGGGCGCGGGCGGCGCGCCGACGGCGTCGGCGGTGCTCGGAGACCTGGTCGCCGTGGCCCGCAACCGCCTGGCCGGCACCCACGGCCCCCAGGCGTCCACCTACGCCGACCTGCCGGTCCATCCGATGGGCGAGACGGTCACCCGCTACCACGTGTCGCTGGACGTCGCCGACAAACCCGGCGTGCTCGCCACGGTCGCCGACATGTTCGCCAAGCACGACGTGTCCATCCAGACCGTGCGCCAGGAGGGGCACGGCGACGACGCCCAGCTCGTCCTGGTCACCCACCGGGCCAGTGACGCCGCGCTTTCGGCCACAATAGACGGGCTGCGCGAGCTCGACATCGTCAGAGGCGTGACGAGCGTGATGCGCGTCGAGGGCGACGACACGCCCTGACCCGGGCCCGCCCGGGGACGCCGCTCCGCGCATCCTCGCGGGACCTCGGCGCCGTGCGGCGCCCCTGTCCCGCGCGGTCCTGGGCGTCTTTCCCCCCGCCGCCCCCGGCGGGGCCGGCAGTTGAAAGGTGAGGCCTTGGCAGAGGGCGACCCGACACCGCTCGGCTACGTGCGGACGCCGACGGCCGATCCCGGCGAGCTGTCGTTCTCGGGCGCCCGGCCGGTGCTCGCCGGACGGCCCGCCGCCGCGCCGCTGACCGCGGCCGACATCGTGCCGCTCCGCGCCCTCCCGGGCCTGCGCGTCCGCTGGCCGCAGGCCGTGGGCACCGCGGAGGCGTCCGCGACGGGCCCGGCCACGGCGTCCGGGCCGCCGGGCGCGACCGAGGCCGCGGGAGTGCTGGAGACGATCCGCGCGCTGGCCCGCGCGGGCGTGCCCCTCCACGCGGACGACGCGCCCGCCTGGATGCAGCAGGCCGATCCCGGCCTCGCCGCGCTGCTCACCTCCTGGGCGCCGGGCCCGCGCGACCCCTCGGTGGGCTCGGTGAGCGATCTGCGCAGGGAGGAGCACAGCCTCCGCCTGCGGCGCCACGCCCTGCGCCACGGCAACGACGGGACGGCGGGGGCGCGCGGCTCCGCGCCCACGGCGCCGGCCGCGTCGGCCCCCCTCGCGATGCCGCCCGCGCCGGCCGTCCCTGCAGCGACGCCCGCGCCGGCTCTGCCGACGGTGAGCGTCGTGATGTCGAGCAAGCGGCCCGCCCTGCTCGCCTCCGCGCTCGCCCAGATCGCGCGACAGCGGCACGTCCAGGTCGAGGTCCTGCTGGGGCTGCACGGCGTCCCCGCCTCCCACCAGGACGTGCGCCGCGCCGTCGCCGGGTTCCCCCTGCCGCTGACCCTGGTGGAGGCCGACGAGGCCACGCCGTTCGGCCAGGTGCTGCACGAGGTGGCGGCCAAGGCGGGCGGCGACGACATCGCCAAATGGGACGACGATGACTGGTACTCCCCGGAGCACCTCGCCGACCTGCTCATGGCCCGCGCCTACAGCGGGGCCGACATCGTGGGCACCGCCGCCGAGTTCTTCTACCTGGAGCCGCTGAAGGTCACCGTGCGCCGCACCGACTACACCAGCGAGGTCTGGTCGGACCACGTGGCCGGCGGTACCATCTTCCTCGCTCGTGAGAAGTACCACGAGATCGGCGGGTTCGAGGGGGTGTCGCGGGGGGTGGACGCCCAGCTCCTCAAGACCGCCCACGCCGCCGGAGCCCGCATCTACCGCACCCAGGGGCTCGGCTACGTCCTGCGCCGCGCGCTCGCCGCCGGCCACACCTGGCAGCTGCCCCTCGCGCACTTCCTGCGCGTCTCGGCGAACCAATGGCGCGGCTTCCGGCCGAGCCGCATCCTGGAGACGCAGTGACCCGTCCCGGCGGCCCCGTGCCCCGCCACTTTCTGGGAACCCGATGAGCGGCCAGACCCTGCGCCCCGACGACACGGCGCCCGCGGCGGCCGGTCCGGCGGTCCCGCGCGTCCGCGGCAACGACTACACCGTGCTCGACCCGCCCGCGCTCGGCGCGTGGACGCCGAGCCTTCGCGTCAGCGTCGTCGTGCCCGCCTACAACGGCCAGGACAAGCTCGATCTCGTCCTCGCCGGGCTGGCCGCGCAGACCTACCCCGGCGAGCTCACCGAGGTCGTCGTGGTGGACAACGGCAGCAGCCCGCCGCTGCGCCTGCCGGAGATCCGTCCGGGCGACACCCGGCTGGTCGTCTGCGAGGTCCCCGGCCGGGCCGACGCCCGCAACGCCGGCCTTGCCGCCGCCACCGGCGACGTCGTCCACTGGCTCGACTCCGACGTGGTCCCGGACCGGCACGAGGTGGAGGCGCACATGCGCTGGCACCACCTCGCCCCCTACCTCGTCGTCACCAGCTACCTCAGGTTCACCACGGCCCCGCTGCCCGATCCCGGGGCGGTGGCGGCCACCGCCGACCTGTCCGCCCTGTTCGAGCCCGCCGAGCCGCACGAGTGGCTGGTCGATCTGGTGCAGCGCACCAACGGGCTCACCGACACCCCCAACCGGGCCTTCAGCCTGCACGTCGGCGGGGCGACCTCGGTGGCCCGCCGGCTGATCGACGCGGCCGGCCCCATGGACGAGGAGCTCATCCTCGGCCAGGACACCGAGATGGGATACCGCCTCGCGCAGGCCGGCGCGGTGTTCGTCCCCGAGCCGCTCGCCCGGGGCTACCACCTCGGCCCGTCGATGCGCATGCGCGACAAGCAGCCCATCGACCGGGTCAGCCACGCCCTGATCGGCGACCGCATCCCGCAGTACCGCTGGCTCCGCGCCCACCCCGCGCGCCAGTGGAAGGTGCCGTACCTGGAGGTCGTGGTCGAGGCCGCCGGGTACGAGGACACCCGGGCCACCGTGGACGCCGTCCTGTCCGGCACCCTGCCGGACGTGTCGGTGCTGGTCACCGGGCCCTGGGACACGCTGGAGCCCGAGCGCCGCGCGCCGCTCACCGATCCCCGCCTGGACCTCGCGCTCATCCTCGGCCACTACGCCCATGACGGCCGCGTGCGGTTCGCCTCGGGCGGCGCCCCGCGCGTGGCGCCGTTCCGGCTGTGCCTGCCGGCCGGGTGGGTGCCGGAGGAGGACACGCTGGCCAAGCTGCTCGACCTGGCGGTGGACGACGGGCACGGCCTGGTCGGCGTGCTGCTCGCCGAGACCCCCGAAGAGCTGGCCACGGCACGCCTGGAGCGCCGCGCCGCCTTTGCCCGCGCCGCGCTCGTCCTGGCCGCCGAGCCCTCCTCCACCCTCGCGGGTCCCGCCATGGACGACCTGGTGGACGACCTGGTGGACGAGGTCTACGGCGCGCTGTGGATCGACGGCGAGACGCTCGGGTTCGTCCCCGCGTCCCAGGCCGTGCCCGCCAGGGGACGCCGGATGGCCTACCGCGCCCGGCTGGAGACCGAGGCCGAGGTGGTCAGGCTGACCAAGGAGGCCGAGCGGCTGCGCGGGCAGGTCGCCAAGTGGCGCGAGGAGGCGGGACGCTGGCGCAAGAGCGCCGTCGACCTGCGCAGGGAGGTCGGCGGGCTGCGCCGGGAGGTGGCCAGGCTCAAGGCGGGCCGGCTGCGCACCATGATCAAGCGCATCTCCGTGCGCCGCGCCGCCCAGGCCCCGAGCGAGCCGCTGAACGGCCCGTCGTCGCCCGTGACGATCCCCGGCGAGCCCCCGAACGGCACGGGGAGCGAACAGGCGGGCGGCGCTTCGGGCGTGCGGGGAAAGACCGATGGCGTTCCTGGCACAGGCGTGAAGGCGAACGGCGCCGCGGATGCGAGCGGCAAGACCGACGGCGCTACGGGCGCGGGCGGGTAGCCGGACGGCGCGTCGGCCGGGTGGGCGGACGGCGCTTTGAGGGAGCGGCTGGGTGGACGGCGCTTTCAGGGCGAGCGGGAGGCGGACGGCGCGTCGGGTGGGGGAGCGGACGGCGGGCCGGGTCGCCGTGATCGGCCGGAGGCCGCCGACGCGACGAGGGTGGCGCCCCGGAGGTCCACTCGGAGGCGGCCGGCGCGGTAAGGGCGCATGTCAGACGGCGCGGGCCGCGCATGATCCGCGCAGGCGGGGAAGACCGGCAGGTGACCGCGCCACGGGCCTCTCATGAACCTCCCAGCTTGTTTGGGTAATGTCGGCTCCGGCGGCGAACGGAACCGACGAAGGAGCGATCATCTTGACCGCCTCCACGAACGTGACCGGTGATGGCGGTGAAGGCTCGGCCTCCCCGAACGGCGGCGGCGGTCCCGCGCGGCCGGTGATCCGGCACAACGACTACTCGCCGCTCATCCCGCCGCCGCTCGGCGCGTGGACGCCGTCCCTGCCCGTGAGCGTGGTCATCCCCGCGTACGGCGGGCAGCACCGGCTCGATCTGACGCTCGCCGCCCTGGCCGCGCAGACCTACCCCTCCCACCTGATGGAGGTCGTCGTCGTCGACGACGGCAGCGAGCCGCCGCTGCGCCTGCCCGGCATCCGCCCCGAGCGCACCCGCCTGGTGCCCGGCGCCCCCGGCGGCTGGGGCATCGCGCACGCCATCAACACCGGCGCGCGCCTGGCCGAGGGCGAGATCGTCCAGCGCCTCGACTCCGACATGGTGATCTGCCGCGAGCACATCGAGGCGCTCATGCGCTGGCACCATCTGGCCGACTACGTGGTCACCATCGGCGCCAAGGTCTTCGTCGAGGAGCAGGCGCGCACCCCCGAGCAGGTGCACGCCGCCGTGCGCGACGGCGACTTCGACGGGCTGTTCGACCTGTCCACGGCCGTCCCGAGCTCCACGGAGGCGACGATCAGGCGGCTGGACGGGCTGCGGACCAGCAAGAACCCCTATCACGTCTGCACCGGGCCCACCGTCTCCTTCCGCCGCGCGTTGTTCGCGCGCGCCGGGGGTTTCGACGCGCGGGTCCTCAGGGGCGAGGACACCGAGTTCGCCTACCGGCTCGCCATGACCGGCGCCGTGTTCGTGCCCGACATGGAGGCGCGCGCCGTCCACCTGGGGCTGCCGGCCCAGCGCGTCGACACCGACACGACCGTCCGCGTCGTGGCCCCCTATCTGGCCCAGCGGGTCCCGCTGCGCCGCGACCTGCGCAAGGAGCCGGGCCGGCGCTGGCTGGTGCCCTACGTCGAGGTCGTCCTTGAGGCCGAGGGGCACGCCGAGCCGCGGGTGCGGGCCGCCGTGGCCGCGGCGCTCGGCGGCAGCCTGCCGGACGTGCGGGTCACGCTCGTCGCGCCGTGGGACCGGCTGACCGAGGGCCGCCACCGCGTGCTCGACGACCCCGACCTGGAGCTGCGGCTGGTCCGGGAGCAGTTCCGGCACGACGAGGGGGTGCTCCTCGCGTCGGCCCCGGCGCGGGACGCCGCGCCCGTCCCGTTCCGCTACACCGGGCCGGTGGAGGTGCCGCTGCACCGCCGCTCGCTCGAGGTCATGATCAGGATGATCAACGACAAGCGGGCCGGGCTGCTGGTCGTGGAGTTCCCCGACGGGAGAACGGCGCGCTTGGAGCGCACCGACGCCGTCAACCGCGCCCGCCTGCTCGCCGGCCCCGGCGACGACCTCGACGCGGTGATCGAGCGGACGCACGGCGTGCATCGCGCTCCCGCGGCCAAGTTCTGGCCGCCGGCGCCGGGCGATCGGCCGAGGACGCAACCCGGGAAGGCGGCCCCTTCGAGCGTCCCGGCGGACTCGTCCGCCCCGGCGTCATCGCCGTCGTCCCCTTCCGGGCCCCTGCCTTCGCAGGCCGCCGAGAAGCCGCCGTCCGGCGCTCAGCCGGCGAGCGCTCAGCCGTCGTCCCCGCCTCCGGCCGCGCGGAAGCTCGTCAACCGCATCCGGTCGCTCCGCGGCCGATGAGATCTTCGGTGCGGGGACGCCGGTCCGCGGACGCGCGGTACGGCTCAGGGTTCCGTCCGGCCGGGCAGGGCGCGCCGGGCGGACGGGGGAGAGCCGATCGCCACGGGGTGCTGCGCGGCCGGCGGGGCCTCGCGAACCGAGGAGTAACGCACCCGCCGGTAGGCCGTGATCAGGCGCCACGCCCGCGAGCGGCGCAGGCGCGCGATCAGTTCGCGGTACTCGGCGAGGCGGCCTTCCAGATGCCGCATCCGCTGCAGCAGGCGTGTCGCCTCGGCGCGCAACTGGGCGTTGCGGCCGAGCAACTCCTGCCCGGCGCGGGTCAGGGTGGCCTCGCGGTCGCTCAGTTCGGCGCACAGGGCGCGCAACTCGGCGATCTCGCCGTGCAGGTGCCGCTCGCGCTGGAGGAACGCTGTCTCGGCCCGGCTCAGCGCGAACCCCGGGGTGCCGCGCGGCTCGTCCCTGCGGACGGCGACCCCGGCGAGGTGGTGGCGCAGCACGGTCAGCTCGCGGATCTCGAACAGCGGTTCCACCAGGTGGCGCAGGCTGCCGTGGTAGAAGACCCGCCGCCGCTCGGCCTCGTCCTCCCCGGTGTCGCCCGGGTCCTCGGCGTGGTCGCCGACGGCGTGGGCGAGGCGCAGGACGGCCTCGTTCACGCCGTAGGGCACCGTGAAGACGAGCGTCGCGGCCGGGCGGAGGGTGCGGTGGAGGGCTTCGAGCACCTGGACGGGGTCACCGACGCGGTCGAGGATCTCCCCGGCCACGGCCGCGTCGAAGCTCTCGTCGGGAACGCCGTCCAGCGCGTGCCCATCCCCGACCTCGAACCCGACGCGCGCGGCGACGTCGGCGGACAGCCGGCCGGCGTGCCGGCGCGCTTCGGCGACCAGCCGCGGGTCACGATCGACGCCGGTCACCTTGTCGCCCCGCTCGGCGAGCAGGAACGACAGCTCGCCCTCGGCGCAGCCCAGGTCGAGGACGGAGACCGGGCGGCCGGGACGGCTCGCGGGCAGGTGGTCCAGGAGCCAGTGCAGGCGGTCGCGGTCGTCCCCGGCCCGGATTCTGCTCGCGGCGGTCACGGCGACGTTTTCCTTCCGGCATGGCGGGTCTTGCCCCAATTGTGAGGCAAAAGAGGTTAAAGAGACAGTGAGCTTTCCGGGGTTCTTCAGGGATGCGATATTGACCGCTACCCGGTGTATCCCTGGTGCACCTTGCCCGAGTATGGAAAGTGCGGCCGCCGGAGTGGTCCACCCTGTGGACAACAGGCGCGGGGGCGCCCGGCGCCTGCGTAGACTCGGTGCCTGATACCGCTGGTAGCGGGACCCCATGGTTACGCGCCGTCGTGCCCGCTCGAACCGGGCCGGGCGCGGGAGGAGTGACGATGCTCAGGGCTTGGCGTGGCCTTATCGAGGAATACCGTGACCGGCTCCCCGTGACCACGACGACGCCCGTCGTCACCCTGCTGGAGGGCGGCACGCCGCTGGTCCCGGCCAGGCGCGTCTCCGCGCTCACCGGCTGCGAGGTGTATCTCAAGGTCGAGGGCCTCAATCCCACCGGCAGCTTCAAAGACCGCGGCATGACCGTGGCCATCAGCAAGGCGCTCGAAGAGGGCGCCAAGGCCGTCATCTGCGCCTCCACCGGCAACACCAGCGCCTCCGCGGCCGCCTACGCCGTCCGGGCCGGGCTCACCTGCGCGGTGCTCGTGCCGCGCGGCAAGATCGCCATGGGCAAGCTGGCGCAGGCCCTGGTGCACGGCGCCCGCCTGCTCCAGGTCGACGGCTCCTTCGACGACTGCCTCGAGATGACGTGCAAGCTCGCCGAGAACTATCCGATCGCCCTGGTCAACTCGGTCAACCCGCACCGCCTCCAGGGGCAGAAGACCGCGGCGTTCGAGATCGTGGACGCCCTCGGCGACGCGCCGGACGTCCACTGCATCCCGGTGGGCAACGCGGGCAACATCTCCGCCTACTGGATGGGCTACCGCGAGTACGCCGAGAGCTCGGCGGCCACCCACACCCCGCGCATGCTGGGCTTCCAGGCCAAGGGGGCGGCGCCCATCGTCGACGGCGCCCCGGTCACCCATCCGCAGACGATCGCCACGGCGATCCGCATCGGCAACCCGGCCTCCTGGCATCTCGCAGAGGCCGCGCGCGACGAGTCCGGGGGCGACATCCAGGCCGTCACCGACCGCCAGATCGCCGCCGCGTACAAACTGCTCGCCCAGGAGGAAGGCGTGTTCGTCGAGCTCGCCTCGGCGACGAGCGTCGCGGGCCTGCTGCAGGCCCACGAGCAGGGGCTGGTCCGCCCGGGCCAGCGCGTCGTGTGCACCGTCACCGGCAACGGCCTGAAGGACCCCGACTGGGCGATCTCCGGCGCGCCCACCCCGCTCACCATCCCGGTCGACGCCTTCGCGGCGGCCGCCGCGCTCGAACTCGCCTGACACACCGGGCGCCGCCCCGAGACCCACCCGCCGGTGATCCGGCGGGTGGACTCTTCCGTCCACGTGGACCGGCCCCGCGAAGGGGCCGTTCCCATGCGACCCGCCGAGCGGTGACCGCACGGCCGCCCCGGCGGCGCCCCGGCGGCGGCCCCGCGGCGACCCGGGCGACCCGGCGGCGACCCGGGCGACCCGGCGGCGACCCCGCGGCGCATGACGCGCGGCGCGGTCGTATGATCGGCCGAGATCGACCCCATCCCTTGAGGAAACGCATGTCACCGAGCAGCACCGTCATGGTCCGCGTGCCCGCCACCAGCGCGAACCTCGGGCCGGGCTTCGACTCTCTGGGGCTCGCCCTGACCCTGTACGACGAGGTCGAGGTCTCGATCCTCGACGACACGCCGGGCGCCGAGGGGGACGCCCCGGGCGTCGAGGTCCACGTCGAGGGCGAGGGCGCGGGCGAGTTGGACACCGGCGAGGGCCATCTGATCGTCAGGGCCGTCCGTGCCACGCTCGATCTCGCGGGCGCGCCGCAGCCGCGGCGCCTGAGATTGCGGTGTCACAACCGCATCCCGCACGCGCGCGGCCTCGGATCCTCCTCGGCGGCCATCTGCGCCGGCATCCTCGCCGCCCGTGCGCTCGCCGCGCCCTCGCTCTCCGACGACGACGTCTTCGCGCTGGCCACGCGCATGGAGGGGCATCCCGACAACGTCGCGCCCTGCCTGTCAGGAGGGCTCACGATCGCGTGGAGCGACTTGTCCGGAACACCGCATAAGCTGGAACTGAGCCCGCATGGGGGCGTCCGACCTGTGGTGTGCGTGCCGAGAACCCGGCTCTCCACCGAGGAGGCGCGCGGGCTTCTGCCGAAGGACGTGCCGCACGCCGACGCGGCGGCCAACGCCGGACGCGCGGCCCTGCTGATCGCGGCGCTCACCCAGCGACCCGAGAGCGGGCTGTTGCTCGCCGCCACCGAAGACCGTCTCCACCAGGCCTACCGCGCGCCTGCGATGCCGGGCACCGCCGATCTGGTAGAACGTCTCCGCGTGGCAAGGGTTCCCGCCGTGGTCTCCGGAGCCGGTCCTACGGTTCTGGTGTTCGGAACGGCGGATACCCATGATTTGATCGCGTCGGAAGTGGGTAGTGACTGGCACATCCAGCCATTGGACGTCGATCGGTCCGGCGCGAGCGTTGAATCTCCCGAGACACGCTGATGCATCTTCGACCTTCAGGGAATAGCAGTGTGCGCTGGTGATGTTAGGCTGATAGCCGCACCAGATGCCCCCGTTGCGGGTGCGTGCTTGTCAGCCATACATCGCTGGATCGCGCCTTGGGTCGCAAGACACAGGCCGCACAGCGGGCTTCCCGAATTCATCGCCTCCGGTTGCTCCACATCCGGTTGGTGCGTCGAGGAGCGGCGTAATCGGGGACATGCGCGTTCGACTGACATCGACATCTGGTCGGCGGTAACCAGCCGGGGGGCGACCCCCGGGCCCCCAACGGCTCACGAATCTCGACGGTGACGGCCACGGGCCGGTTCGACGCACCGGTTTACCGACACCTTAGAGCTTCGTCCAGCCCGACCCGGTCTGTCCCGCCGGGTCGCACCACCGGGACGCCTGGCTGATCGTGGCCGACGCCCGACCCCTGGGAAGGACCTTTTAGTTGAGCGACACCACCGAACTCCTCTCCGACGCCCCCGGCGCAGCGCCGTCGGCCGCCGGCGACACCCCCACCCGCGCCGCGGCCAGGCCGCGCCGTCGCTCCGGCACCGGCCTCGCGGCCATGGTGCTGCCCGAGCTGCAGGCTCTCGCGTCGAGCCTGGGCATCAGCGGGACCGGACGGATGCGCAAGAGCCAGCTGATCGCGGCCATCCAGGAGAAGCAGGGCGTATCTGCTGAAGGTGCCTCCACCTCCGCCCCTGCCGCCCCGGCCGAGCCTGTCGCCGCCCCGGCTCCCGCGGTCGCCGCCGAGCCGGTGGCCGAGCGCCCGGCCCGTACCCGTCGGGAACGTTCCCGCCCCGCGCCGGTCGAGGCCGTCATCGAGACCCGCGAAGAGCGCGCTCCCGTGGCCGAGACGCAGGCTCCCGAGCAGGCCCCGGCCGCCCCGGCCGCCGTCTCCACGCCGGTCGAGGCCCCGCAGGCCGAGGGCCGTCCCGAGCGCGGCGAGTCCCGTCGTGAGCGCGGCGAGCGCCGCGGCCGTGGCGCCGACCGTCGTGACCGCGGGGACAACCGTCCCGACAACCGCAACGACAACAGCCGTCCCGAGCAGCGCGCCGCAGACGCGGGCGAGGCCCAGGGCCGCCGCGAGCCGACCCGCGATCAGACCCGCGACCGCGACCAGTCCCGTGACCGCGACCAGTCCCGTGACCGCGACCAGTCCCGTGACCGCGACCAGACCCGCGACCGCGACCAGACCCGCGACCGCGACCAGACCCGCGACCGCGACCAGTCCCGTGACCGTGACCGCGACCAGGGACGCCAGCAGACGCGCGACCAGGGTCGTGACCAGGGCCGCGATCAGGACCGTGACCTGCAGGGCGACGACGACCGCCGCGGACGCCGCGGCAGGTTCAGGGAGCGCAACCGCCGAGGGCGCGACCGTTTCGACAGCAACGAGCCCGTGATCGGCGACGACGACGTCCTGATCCCGATCGCCGGCATCCTCGACATCCTGGACAACTACGCGTTCGTCCGCACCAGCGGCTACCTGCCGGGCACCAACGACGTGTACGTCTCGCTCGCGCAGATCCGCCGCAACGGCCTGCGCAAGGGCGACGTCATCACCGGAGCGGTGCGCCAGCCCCGCGACGGCGAGCGCCGTGAGAAGTTCAACGCCCTGGTGCGGCTGGACACCGTCAACGGCATGGACCCCGAGCAGTCGCGCAACCGCCCCGACTTCTCCAAGCTCACGCCGCTCTACCCGCAGGAGCGTCTGCGGCTGGAGACCGACCCCAACATCCTGACGACGCGCATCATCGACATGGTGGCGCCCATCGGCAAGGGCCAGCGCGGTCTCATCGTCTCCCCGCCGAAGGCCGGCAAGACGATGGTGCTCCAGGCGATCGCCAACGCGATCACCCGGAACAACCCCGAGTGCCACCTGATGGTCGTCCTGGTGGACGAGCGTCCTGAAGAGGTCACCGACATGCAGCGGTCGGTGAAGGGCGAGGTCATCCACTCGACCTTCGACCGTCCCGCCGAGGACCACACCACCGTCGCCGAGCTCGCCATCGAGCGCGCCAAGCGGCTGGTGGAGCTGGGCCACGACGTGGTCGTCCTGCTCGACTCCATCACCCGCCTCGGCCGCGCCTACAACCTGGCGGCCCCGGCGTCCGGGCGCATCCTGTCCGGTGGTGTCGACTCCACCGCCCTGTACCCGCCCAAGCGGTTCTTCGGCGCCGCCCGCAACATCGAGAACGGCGGCTCGCTGACGATCCTCGCCACGGCGCTGGTCGAGACCGGCTCCAAGATGGACGAGGTCATCTTCGAGGAGTTCAAGGGCACCGGCAACGCCGAGCTGAAGCTCAACCGCTCCCTGGCCGACAAGCGCATCTTCCCCGCGGTGGACGTCGACGCGTCCGGCACCCGCAAGGAAGAGATCCTGATGTCCAGGGACGAGCTGCAGATCGTCTGGAAGCTGCGCCGCGTGCTGCACGCCCTCGACATGCAGCAGGCTCTGGAGCTGCTGCTGGAGAAGATGCGCGAGACGCAGTCCAACGCCGAGTTCCTGCTCCAGGTCCAGAAGACCACGGTCAGCTCCGACCGCGACTGACCCGGCCCGCCCCGCCCGGGCACGCCCACGTCACAGCCCGTCCCTGTCCGGCCCCGGCCGGGAGGACCGGCCTGCCGACCAGGGCCTCCCAGGGCGGGCGCGGCAACCGGCCGGACCACCCACCTCCGCCGCCCCGGAAACCTTCCGAGGGCGGCGGTCGTGTTCTCCCGCTCCCTCAGGTCCGTGTCGGTGACCCGATCCACCCGAGGGCGGCGGTTGTGTCGCCCCGCTCCGTCCGTGGCGGTGACCCGGTCACCTGTCGGCCCGAGGGCGGCGGTCGTGTTCTCCTTCTCCCTCAG
This sequence comes from Sphaerisporangium sp. NPDC005288, assembly GCF_040607475.1. Classification (NCBI taxonomy): domain Bacteria; kingdom Bacillati; phylum Actinomycetota; class Actinomycetes; order Streptosporangiales; family Streptosporangiaceae; genus Sphaerisporangium; species Sphaerisporangium sp. NPDC005288. The sequence goes on from NZ_JBEXGT010000002.1 coordinate 324,642, forward strand.
GTCCGTGCCGGTACCCGGTCCACCCGAGGGCGGCGGTGGTGTTGCCTCGCTCCGTCTGTGGCGGTGACCCGGTCACCTGTCGGCCCGAGGGCGGCGGTGGTGTTGCCTCGCTCCGTCCGTGCCGGTGACCCGGTCAACCCGTCAGCCGAGGATGGCGGTGGTGTTCCCCGCTCCCTCTGGTCGTACCGGCTATCCGGTCCGCCCCTCAGCCCGAGGATCGCGATCGTGGTCTCCGGGTCCTCCCGCCCATGCCCGTACCGGCTCACCCATCCGCCTTATCGCCGATCGGCGCTCAGGTGCAGGGAGGGAGGTAGGGCTGGCCACACCCCACTCCTGGTGCCATCTCCATGGCGCCGAGCCCGCGGGCTTGGCAGGCTCTTTCCGTACGGCTGGACGGGCCGTCGCCGATGACGCGATTCGGATCGGAGGGCATGCCATGGCCGGCGAGACGGCGTCCGGGCGCCCGCCGTTGCGGCTGAGGGTGCCGCTCGGCGCGCGTGGCCCGCTCGGGCTGCTCGTCGATCCCCTCACCTGGCGCGCGGTGCCCTATCTGCTGCTCAGCATGTTCTGGGGCGTCACCTGGTTCGTCATCCTCCTGACCGGTCTGGCGCTCTCCTTCGCCACGGTGGCCATCTGGGTCGGCCTGCCGCTGCTGGTGTTCACCATGCTCGTCTGGCGGGGCGGTGCCATGCTCGAACGGCGGCTGCTCCGCCTGGCGTTCGGCGTGACCATCCGCGATCCCTACCAGCCCATGGCCGGCGGTGGTGTCCTGGCTCGTCTGCGCCGACTCTTCGCCGACCCCGCCACCTACAAAGATCTCGGCTATCTGTTCCTGCTGTTGCCCCTCGGGCTGGTCGAGTCGCTGGCGACGTTCACGCTGGGCGTCGTCTCCGGTGTGCTGATCACGCAGCCGATCCTGGTGCTGTTCGGCGTGCCCACCCGCGTCAGCGAGCGCCTTCTGATCGACACCCTGCCCGAGGCGCTGCCCTGGGTGCCGGCCGGGCTCGCCCTGCTCTGCGTGACGCTGTACGTCGTGCGGGGCATGGCGTGGATCCACGGCATGCTGGCCGGGGCGCTGCTCGGCGCGGGCGACGAGGCGCGGGTCAGGCACCTGCAGGCCAGCCGGGCCAGAGGTGTGGACGCCGCCGAGGCCGAGCGCCGCCGCATCGAACGCGATCTGCACGACGGCGCCCAGCAGCGGCTGCTGGCGGTGGTGCTCGATCTCGGCAGGGCGCAGGCGAAGTTCGACACCGAGCCCGACGAGGCACGCGGGCTGCTCGCGCAGGCCCACGCGGGCACCAAGGCCGCCATCGCCGAGTTGCGCGACCTGGCGCGCGGCATCTATCCGGCCATCCTCACCGACAGAGGCCTGGACGCCGCGCTGTCGGCGCTGGCCGCCCGGGCCCCGGTGCGGGTGACGGTCTCGGTGGACATCGCCGATCGCCCGCCCGCGGCCGTCGAGAGCATCGCCTACTTCATCGTCGCCGAGTCCCTGGCGAACATCGCCAAGCACTCGATGGCGACGGAGGCGTCGGTCTGGGTGGGGCGTCAGGAACAGCGGGTGGTGGTCGAGGTGCGCGACAACGGGGTGGGCGGTGCCGGGGCGCGGCCGGGCGGCGGCCTCGCGGGACTGGCCGACCGCGCGGCCACGATCGACGGCACGCTGACCGTCGAAAGCCCGCCGGGCGGCCCCACTCTCGTCCGCGCGGCCTTACCCTGCGAATGGTGACCTCCCCACCGATCAGTGCGGTCCACCGATCAGTGCGGTGCACCGACCGGCGCGGTGCACCGGCCCACGCGGTCCGGTGGCCGGCGCACTGGCGCCGACAGAGCCGGGTGGTACGTCACGAAGCGGGCGCGCGGGTTCGGCGCGGCGGGCCGACCGGCATGGCGGTGCGGGTTACTGCGGTGATCTCGGCTGCGCCGCCGCCAGGGCCGCCGCGGCCGCGGCCGGCGCCCCTTGAGGGGTCGTGCGGTCTGAGGTGAGGGTGAGGATGGAGGTGGACGGGTGCGGGTGGTGATCGCGGAGGACTCCGTGCTGCTGCGGGAAGGCCTGGTCAGGCTGCTCGGTGACGGCGGCATCGAGACCGTGGCCGCCGTGGGCGACGGGCCCGGGCTGGTCGAGGCCGTACGCGCGCACCGGCCCGATCTCGCGGTGGTCGATGTCCGCATGCCGCCGAGCCACACCGACGAGGGACTGCGCGCGGCGCTGGAGGCCCGGTCCGTGCTGCCTCGTCTTCCGGTGCTCGTGCTGTCGCAGTACGTCGAGGAGCGGTACGCCGCCGAGCTCATCGGGCGGAACGCCGCCGCGGTGGGCTATCTGCTCAAGGAGCGGGTCGCCGATGTGACCGAGTTCCTCGAGGCCGTCCGCCGGGTGGCGGGCGGCGGGACGGTCATCGACCCGGAGGTCGTGATCCAGTTGCTGAGCCGCCGGGGCGGCCACGAGCCCCTGGACTCGCTCACCGCCAGAGAGTCGGAGGTGCTGGCGCTGATGGCGGAAGGCCGGTCGAACAACGCGATCGCCGCGCGTCTCGGCATCAGCGACGGTGCGGTCGAGAAGCACATCTCCGGCATCTTCGGCAAGTTGGGCCTCGATCCCGCCCCCGATGACCATCGCCGCGTCCTCGCCGTCCTCGCCTACCTCCGCCGAGTCTGATCCCGGCGACCACCGCCACGCCGCTGCCGTGCTGGCCCTCTCCTGCGGGTCCGATGCCGGTGATCCGCCGCCGTGTCCTCGGCCACTCCTTTGATCCCGGCGACCACCGCCACGCCGCTGCCGTGCTGGCCCTCTCCTGCGGGTCCGATGCCGGTGATCCCGTCGCCGTGTCCTCGGCTCCTCGTGCCTGGCCGGACCTCATCCTGGCGGTTACGTTGCTCTTCGTTCGCCTGTCTTCGTCGTGTCGGGGGCCCAGCTGCGAGGGGTGACGGGGGCTGCGCTCGGCACTGTTACCGAGCTTTTGCGGTCCTGTGGGGGATTTGTGGGCAGCGGCGGGGTCCGGGGGCCTAGGCTCGGCGGGTCACCTGGGCCGCCCGGGGACAGGTGCCGGGTCCGGCCCTCGCCGGGGAATGCGCGATGGCCTGGCGAGGTTGGAGGATCTGGCACACTGGTAGCCGACCCAGTTCGGCGGTTCCGGTTCCCGCCCGTCCGCGTGTCACCTGACCGCGAGAGACCAAGGCGACCCGGCGGCCGCGCCAGAGAGGATTACAGATGAAGCCCGACATTCACCCGGACTATGTCACCACCCAGGTGACGTGCAGCTGTGGCAACAGCTTCACCACCCGCAGCACCGCCAAGAACGGCGTGATCCACGCCGACGTGTGCTCGGCCTGCCACCCCTTCTACACGGGCAAGCAGAAGATCCTGGACACCGGTGGCCGGGTGGCCCGCTTCGAGAAGCGTTTCGGCAAGAAGCCCGCGAGCAAGTAGCTCCGCGCCCGACGCCGGCTCGGCATCGCTCCCGCTCGCGGGAGCGATGCCCGGGTCGGCGTTCTTGGTAGAGGGCCCAGGTGGTGCAGCAAGCCGGTGGTGAAGGAAGAAGGACGCACGGTGAATCTCGACGAGTTGCTCAACGAGTATGCGGAGCTTGAGCAGAGGCTCGCCGATCCCGCTGTGCACGCCGACCAGAACCAGGCGCGCACCCTCGGCAAGCGCTACGCGCAGCTGACCCCCATCGTGTCGGCCTACCGCGAACTCGAGAACGTCCGCGACGACCTGCAGGCGGCCAAGGAACTCGCCGCCGAGGACGCCGCGTTCGCCGAGGAGGCCGTGCAACTGGAGGGCCGCGTCGCCCCGCTCGAAGAGCGGCTCAAACACCTGCTCATCCCGCGTGATCCCAACGATGACAAGGACATCATCATGGAGATCAAGGCGGGGGAGGGCGGCGAGGAGTCGGCGCTTTTCGCCGGCGACCTGCTCCGCATGTACCTGCGGTACGCCGAGCGCATCGGGTGGAAGGCCGAGATCATCGACGCCCAGCACTCCGATCTCGGCGGCTACAAGGACGTCACGGTCGCGGTGAAGGGCAAGGGCTCGGACGGCGTCTGGTCCCGTCTGAAGTACGAGGGCGGCGTCCACCGGGTCCAGCGCGTGCCGGTCACCGAGTCGCAGGGCCGCATCCACACCTCCGCGGCCGGCGTCCTCGTGTACCCGGAGGCGGAGGAGGTCGACGTCCAGATCGACCCCAACGACCTGCGCATCGACGTGTTCCGCAGCTCCGGCCCCGGAGGCCAGAGCGTCAACACCACCGACTCCGCGGTGCGCATCACCCACGTGCCGACCGGTGTGGTCGTCTCCTGCCAGAACGAGAAGAGCCAGCTCCAGAACAAGGAGTCCGCGCTGCGCATCCTGCGGGCGCGGCTGCTGGCGATCGCACAGGAGCAGGCCGACGCCGCGGCCTCGGCCGAGCGCAAGTCGCAGGTGCGCACGGTCGACCGCTCCGAGCGCGTCCGCACCTACAACTATCCCGAGAACCGCATCTCCGACCACCGCGTAGGTTTTAAGGCGTACAACCTCGACCAGGTGCTGGACGGTGACCTCTCCGCGGTCATCCAGGCCCTCACCGACGCCGAGATGGCCGAGAAGCTCGCGGCGCACTCCTGACCACGTGACCTCGCCCGCCCCGCCCCCCGGCACGCAGCCGGACGCGACCACGACACCGCCGACGCCCTTCACGAAAACTCCCATGACGCTGCTGATGGACGAGATAGCCCTCGCCACCGCCCGGCTCGCCGAGGCGGGGGTGCCCTCACCGCGCACCGACGCCGAGGAGATCGCCGCGTTCGTCCACGGCGTGCGGCGCGGCCAGCTCCACACGGTGCCCGATTCGGAGTTCGACGCGCTCTTCTGGGAGGGCATCGCGCGGCGGGAGGCCCGCGAGCCGCTTCAGCACATCACCGGCCGGGCCTACTTCCGCTACCTGTCGCTTGAGGTGGGCCCAGGGGTGTTCGTGCCGCGTCCCGAGACCGAGGTGGTGGCGGGCTGGGCCATCGACCGGCTCCGCGAGATGGACGTGGCATCGCCCCTCGTCGTCGACCTCGGCACGGGGTCGGGCGCCATCGCCCTGTCGATCGCGCAGGAGGTCGCCCTCGCGCAGGTGCACGCCGTCGAGGTCGATCCCGTGGCCTACGGGTGGGCGAAGCGCAACATCGTCGAGCACGGGCAAGGACGGGTCTCCCTGCACCCGGAGGACCTCGCCGACTGCCTTCCCGAGCTGAACGGCCAGGTGGATCTGGTCGTCTCCAACCCGCCCTACATCCCGCCGGGGGCTGTGCCGCGCGACCCCGAGGTGCGCGACTACGACCCCTCGCGGGCCTTGTACGGCTCGGGGGAGGACGGACTGGACGAGGTCCGGGCCGTCGAGCGCACGGCCCGGCGCCTGCTGCGGCCGGGCGGCCTGGTCGCGGTGGAGCACGCCGACCAGCAGGGCTCGGCCGTCTATCTGGTGTTCTCGGAAGACCGCGGCTGGCGGGACGCGCGCGACCACGCCGACCTGGCCGGCCGCGACCGGTTCGTCACGGCCCGCTACGGCCAGGAATGATTGCGGGGCGGGGGATCCCGGCTCAGACCGGCCCGCCCACGTGGGAGGATGACAAGTCGTGAGCCGACGTTATGACTGTTCCACCGCCGAGCAGCGCGCCGCGGGCATCGCCGACGCCGCGTCCGCCATCCGGGCCGGTGAGCTGGTGGTGATCCCGACGGACACCGTCTACGGCATCGGGGCCGACGCCTTCACGCCCTTTGCCGTCAATGCCCTCCTCGAGGCCAAGGGCCGCGGCAGAGACATGCCCGTTCCCGTCCTGGTCGGCACCGTACGCGCCGCCACCGCCCTCATCGAGGACCTCGGCACCTACGGGCAGGACCTCATCGACACCTTCTGGCCCGGGCCCCTGACGATCATCTGCCGGGCGAGCCGCTCCCTCAACTGGGACCTCGGCGAGACCAAGGGCACCGTGGCGGTGCGCATGCCGCTGCACGTCGTCGCCCTTGAGCTGCTCAAGGAGACCGGTCCGATGGCGGTCAGCAGCGCCAACCGGTCGGGCGCGCCGCCCGCGACGACCGCCGCCGACGCCGAGGAGCAGCTCGGGGAGTCCGTCGCGGTTTATCTCGACGGCGGCGCCTGCGCCGACACCACGCCCTCGACGATCATCGACCTGACGACGGCCGTCCCGCGGGTGCTGCGCCAGGGCGCCATCCCGGTGGAGAAGCTGCGCGGCGTCATCGGGTACGTCGCCACCGACGCGGCCCCTGACACCGACGTCTCCGGCCTGACGGGCGCGCGGCAGGCTCTCGCCGAGGCCGCCGAGCCCACCGGCGATGCCGAGCCGGAAGACACGGCCAAGCCCGGCGAGATCGTCACATCCGACAAGACGGCGAAGCCCGACGACGCCGTCACGTCCGACGACGTCACCGCCGCGTCCGTTGAGACCGAGAAGCCCGGCGAGACCGTGAAGCGGGACGAGATCGCGAAGCCGGACGAGACGGTGAAGCCGGGCGACGGCGCCGAGGTCGAGGCGGCCGTCAGGCCGGAGGAGACCGTCGAGCCCGCAGAGACGGCCAAGTCCGGCCTGACCGCCAAGCCCGACGAGACCGTGAAGCCCGACGACACCCTCAAGAGTGACGACACCGCCAAGAGCGACAGGGCGATCACGGGTGGCGTGGAGACGCGCACGGGCGACGAAGGTCGGTCCGACAAGCGTCCGTGATGGCGGTAGCCGGGTTGTGACCGCTGTGACTCATGCCGTATGGCTATCGTGCGGGCTCGGGGTCGAGATGCCTCAGTAGCGTGAGGTGCGTCTGTGCTCTTGAGCGACGGCCGATGGCGAGAGAGCATGGCTGCGAGCGGGCGCGAGCCTTCTCTGGAGGCGCACCAGAGGAGCGGCGGTCACGACCACGGGAGACGCCCATGGGCAAGCTGGACGGAATGGACCCCAAGCTGGTCCGTGAGCTGTTGGCCGAAGTGGGGCGCGCGGGCAAGCAGATGCGCGGCGTCGAGGGCCGTGTCACCCAGCTGACCAGCGCCGCCGGCCTTTCCGTGCCGACCACGTACCGGCCGGCCCAGGTGGCGGACGCCGGCGAGGCGTTCGTCCGTGATGTCAGCGCCCGGGTCGTCCTGCTCGAGAAGAAGGTGAAGCAGAACGACACGGTGACCGGGCCCAAGAACATGGGCCAGAAGGCTCCCGACAAACACGACGACAAGAACGACAAGAACGACAAGAACGACAAGACCCATACCGCCGACCAGGACGGGCATCCCACGTCCGACAAGGGCGACAAGGACGACGCCCCCAAGGCCAAGAACGAGAAGGGCGGCCCGCCGAAGGTCGAGAAGATCGACAAAGACGACGCCCTCAAGCACGACAAGCACGACAAGAACGACGCGCCCAAGGCCGACAAGCACGATGCGCCGACGTCCGACACCCAGGACAAGACTCACAAGGTCGACACGCACCCCGACCAGCAGGACAAGACCGAAAAGCAGCAGCCGCCAAAGGCCGAAAAGCCCGACGCCACCCCACGGCACGACCCCGCGCCCAAGCACGACCCTGCGCCCAAGCATGACCCCGCGCCGAAACACGACCCCGCGCCCAAGCACGACCCCGCGCCGAAACACGACCCCGCGCCCAAGCACGACCCCGCGCCGAAACACGACCCCGCGCCCAAGCACGACCCCGCGCCTAAGCATGACCCTGTGCCCAAGCACGACCCGACGCCCCGTGTGGATTCGGGGCCTCAGGGAGGCGAGCCGCAGTACATCGAGCCCACTGACGGCAATCCGCAGGCCGGCCCGGACAGCCAGTCTCCCCTCACTCCTCCCGAGCAGCCCGACACTCCCGACCAGCAGCCGCACGCGGTCGATCAGCGTCCCGACGCGCCACAGCACCAGTCGCCTGTCCAGGATCAGCCGCCCTCGACCCCCGACCAACAACCGGGTGCGCCGGACCAGCAGCCGCACACAGTGGATCAGCGGCCTGACGCGCCGCAGCAGCAGTCGCCCGGTCCCGATCAGCAGCCGGATGGCGTGCATCAGCAGCCGTCGGTTCCTGATCAGCAGCCGAGTGCGCCGGACCAGCAGCCGAACGCGGTCGATCAGCGCCCCGATGCGCCGCAGCAGCAGCCGAGTGCGCCGGATCAGCACCAGCCGTCGGCTCCGGATCATCAGCCGAACGCGGTGGATCAGCAGCCGTCGGTTCCTGATCAGCAGCCGAGTGCGCCGGACCAGCAGCCGAACGCGGTCGATCAGCGCCCCGATGCGCCGCAGCAGCAGCCGAGTGCGCCGGATCAGCACCAGCCGTCGGCTCCGGATCATCAGCCGAACGCGGTGGATCAGCAGCCGTCGGTTCCTGATCAGCACCAGCCGTCGGGCCTTGATCAGCAGCCGCATGGGGTGGATCAGCGGCCTGATGCGCCGGGGCAAGGGCCGGATGTGGGGGATGGGCAGCTTGATACACCTAAGGTGGACAATCCTCATGACATCGACACCTCGCAGGAACGGACGCGGGTGATCGACGTCGACGGGGTGCGTGTCGTCGAGGTGACCATGAAGCCGCCGAGCGGGGAGTACCTGCGCTGGCTGGTGCAGAACATGGACAAGATCCCGCCGATGGACCAACCGGTGATCGTGCCGCCGGACGGGGCACACCCAGGGCATCCGCACCCGGATGGTCCTGTCGGCCACATCCAGCCCAACGAGCCGTCCGATACGGCCAAGCCGTCGGCGCCCCTTCCACCGGACTCGCCCGCCTCGTCCGCCGACGCCGCTTCGTCGGCGTCCTCCGGCAATTCCGGTCCGGCGGGTTCCGGGGTCGCCGAGAGTGGCCATGCGGCTCTACAGGGGCACGTGGAGCCGGGTGAGCATGTCCGGTCGGGTCTGTACTCCCCGTCGGAAGGTGAGGCCCGTTACGGCCATTTCAGCGCCCACGGAGGGCACGCCGCCACGTTCGCGGCCGGTGACCCTTACGAGAATGGGGCTGGTGACCCGTATGAGGACCAGGCCGGTAGCCCGTACGAGGACGGGGATTCCGGTTCGTCGTCGCGGGGCAGGTTCGATCCGTCGTCCGGTTCGTGAAGGAGGGCCGCCAGAGATGTACGCCGATCCCCCGGCTCCGCAGCCGCTCCAGCCCGGAGAGAGCCCGCCCGGCTCGGCCGACCCGTTCAGCCCGGACGGGCAGGCGACGAGCTGGCGGTTCAACCCCGAGTACCAGAAGCTCATCGACCTGTGGCAGCAGGTGATGCCGATGCTGGAGCAGCTCACCACCTCGCTGGACAAGGCGCAGCAGATGGCCCGCAGCAGGGATGTCTGGGACGCGCCGGTCGCCGAGCGCTACGTCCAGGACATGAGCGAGTGGCGCAACCGCCTGAGCATGTACCGCCAGTCGGTGCTCTCGGCGATCAGCGACCAGGCCGCGGACACTCCGCGCTGGGTCCCGGTCGCGGCCGGCGCCCCACACGCCTACAGCTGACCCGCTCGGTAGCCGACCCGCTCAGTTATTGCCCCGAGCATGCGTTCGATCCGGGTCTCGAATGACGCGGAGGCATGTGTCGCTCCGAGGCATGGGCTGATCGAGTCGGCGGTCCGCGCCGCGGCATCGGCTGATCCTGGCTGCCGCCCGATCCGCACTGCCGGGTGATTCGGAGTCGCCGGCGGTTCGGACCATCCGCCGGCCTACGCCATCGGCCGCTCAGAACCGCCGGCCGATCCGAACCGCCGGCCGAACCGAACCGCCGGCCGATCCGAACCGGGGGCCGATTCGAACCGGGGCCGATCCGAACCGCCGGTCGGTCGGGACGGCCGGCCGGTCCGGGCTCGGGGCCGGTCAGGACGAACGCCGATCCTCGGTGGGTGCGGATGGCGATGGGGGCGGGCTTACAGCCGGGCTTACAGTGGGGAGATCGGTGTCCTTACCACGCACGGGTCCGTGCGAGGGGAAGGAGTGGTGAGCCAGCCATGCACGCGAGACGGCCTGACCACGAATCACCCGGTCGGGGCGACCGCCCCGACCGCGACTCCGCACCGGATGCGCGCCCTGTCCAAGGCTTCGCCGCGAATGCGCGTCCGGATCGCGCCCCCGCCGACGACGCGCGTCCAGAGCGCGACCCCGCCGGCGACGCGGGCCTTGGCCGGGACCTTGTCGAGGATCCGGGCTCTGGCCGTGACTCGGCCGCGGATGCGCCTCCCGGTCGCGCCCCAGCCGACGATGCGCGTTCTGAGCGCGATCCGTCGCAAGGGGGAGGTGGCTCTCGCGCTTCTGCTCAGGGTGGACGGGGTGACGGGTCTGTTCAGGGTGGACGGGGTGACGGGGAGTTCTACGGGCCCGACTTCGGGGAGTTGCGGCGGCGCGATCCGGAGATGGCGCAGGTGCTGCTCGACGAGCTCGACCGGATTCGCGGCGGGCTGCAGCTGATCGCCAGCGAGAACTACGCCTCGCCCGCCGTCATCGCGGCCCTCGGGTCCACGCTGACCAACAAGTACGCCGAGGGCTACCCGGGCAGGCGGTACTACGGCGGCTGCGAGGTGGTGGACCGGGCCGAGCTGCTGGCGATCGAGCGGGCGAAGGCGCTGTTCGGAGCAGATCACGTCAACGTCCAGCCGCATTCGGGCGCGTCGGCGAACCTCGCCGCGTACGCCGCGCTGCTCCGGCCGGGGGACACGGTGCTGGCGATGGCGCTGTCGCACGGCGGCCACCTCACCCACGGCTCCAAGGTGAACTTCTCCGGCCGCTGGTTCGACGTGGTGGCCTACGGGGTGCGGCGCGACACCGAGATGATCGACTACGACGAGGTCCGCGATCTCGCGCTGCGGCACCAGCCAAAGATGATCATTTGTGGCGCCACGGCCTACCCGCGGCTCATCGACCACGCGGTGTTCCGCGGGATCGCCGACGAGGTGGGCGCGTGGTTGCTGGTGGACGCCGCGCACACCATCGGCCTGGTGGCAGGCCGGGCGGTGCCCTCGCCCGTCCCGCACGCCGACGTGGTGACGTTCACGACGCACAAGGCGATGCGCGGGCCGAGGGGCGGCGGCATCCTGTGCACCTCCGAGCTGGCCTCGCGCATCGACCGGGCGGTCTTCCCCTTCACCCAGGGCGGCCCGCTGATGCACGCGGTCGCCGCCAAGGCGGTGGCGTTCGGGGAGGCGCTGCGGCCGGAGTTCCGGGCGTACGCCGCGCAGGTCATCGTGAACTGCCGCGCGCTGACCGACGCGCTGGCGGCCGAGGACATGCGCCCGGTGTCCGGCGGCACCGACACCCATCTGGCGCTCATCGACCTGCGCGGCGTCGGGGTGACCGGGGCGGCGGCCGAGCAGAGCTGCGCGCGGGCGGGCATCATCCTCAACCGCAACGCGATCCCCTACGACCCGGAACCGCCGACGGTGACCTCGGGCATCCGGGTCGGCACACCGTGCGTGACGACGCAGGGCATGGGGGTCAGCGAGATGAAGGAGATCGGATCGATGGTGGCGCAGGCCGTGCGTCATCCGGGTGCGATAGCGTCGGTGGCCGAGAGGGTGACGCAGCTCACGCGGGGTCACCCGGCATATCCACGTGGTTAATGTGCAGTTCTGTGTAATTTTTCGGTCACATCTGACCGAACAATCCGGGAAACTGGGGTCTGTGCGCGAATACCTCCTCATGGCGTCGGTGGCAGCGGTGGTCACCTACCTGCTGGTCCCGCTGGTCAGGGTTTTCGCCCTGCGCATCGGGGCCGCGCCCGAGATCCGCGAGAGAGACGTGCACACCGTCCGCACCCCTCGGCTGGGCGGCCTGGCGATGTACGCCGGCATGCTCGCGGGGCTGTTCGTGGCGAGCCGGCTGGACCACATCGGCGAGAAGCTCGCCGACCCGCGCATGGGCGACGGCCACACGGTCATCGCCCTGGCCCTCGCGGGCGGGGTCATCGTGGTCATCGGCTTCCTGGACGACTGGTGGGGCATGGACGCCTTCGTCAAGCTCGGCGGCCAGATCGCCGCGGCGGGGCTGCTGGTCGCCTTCAAGCTGACCCTGCTGTGGATCCCGCTGCCGAACGGCCAGACGGTCAGCCTGGACAACACGCTGACCACGATCATCACGATCATGGTGGTGGTCGTCGCCATCAACGCGGTGAACTTCGTGGACGGCCTGGACGGCCTGGCGGCGGGCATCGTGTGCATCGCGGCGATGGCGACCTTCGCCTGGACCGTCGCGCTGACCGACAGTCTCGACCAGGGGCGCCTCAGCATCACGGCGGCCATCACGGCCATCCTCATCGGCATGTGCCTGGGCTTCCTGCCGCACAACTTCCACCCCGCCAAGATCTTCATGGGTGACACCGGGGCGATGCTGATCGGCCTGGTGCTGGCGACCTCGGTCGTCACGGTGACCGGCACGGTCGACTACAACGGGGCGGCCGGTGACATCAACCGCTTTCCCGTCGTCCTGCCCATCCTGCTCCCGCTCGCGGTGATGGTCCTCCCGCTGGCCGACTTGATCATGGCAGTGGTGCGGCGCACGTCCTACGGCAAGTCTCCGTTCGCGCCCGACCGCGGCCACCTGCACCACCGTCTGCTGCAGGTCGGCCACTCGCACCGGCGCACGGTGCTGATCATGTACGCGTGGACGTTCCTGTTCGCCGCGACGGTCGTGGGTCTGTCGGTCGGCGGCGTGCCGCTGATCGTCTTCCCGGTCGTCGTGCTGCTGGCGCTGGCCGTGCTGGTGATGATGGGCCTTCCCCTGTGGCGGTCCGGCCGGGGCGGGCGCGGTGGCGGCGTCCACGCCACGCGCCGGGGACCGGCTCCCGACGCCGGGCCGGCGGCCGAGGACCCATCGGTGCCCGGGACGGCAGGCGCTTCCCACGTCACGGCCACCAGCGGCTGACCCGGCCCGCATCCGGGCCTGCATCCGGGCCCGCGCGCAGATCATCTTCTGCTCTCGCCCGGGCGTTCACCTGCACGAAAGCCCAGGTAAAGGCGGCACTCCCTGAGCTTGTGATATCTTTCACTAGCAGTGGGCCCGGCAAGGCCCGGGCAACGCCAGCCCTGTAAGGTAGCAATCGCTCGCTTGACAACTGATGCCCTGGAGCACCGATGCAGGACAACGATCTCCGAATACTCAGAGCAGCCGTGATCCCGACGGCTCTGGTCGGCCTGATCGCTGTGGTGGCCGCCGCGTTCCTCGCGGGCTCCAAGGGCGCGCTCGGCTCGGGCATCGGGGTCCTCGTCGTGGTCGCCTTCTTCACCATCAGCCTGATCGCCGTCGCCTACGCCGCGCGCATCTCTCCGACGATCATGATGGCCGCGGCGATGGGCACCTACCTGGTGAAGATCCTGCTGCTCGCGGTGCTGCTCGAACGCTTCGCCGACGCCACCACGTGGGATCCGCAGTCGTTCAGCCTGACCGTCATCGCCTGCACCATCTGCTGGACCATCGGCGAGGCGCGCGGTTTCCTGCGTCTTCGCATGCTCTATGTCGATCCCGAGGTCAAAGTTCCCGGCCAGGTCGAGGAGAAGAGGTGAGCCGTCATGCTCCGCACCGCCGCTTCCCTTACACTCTCATCGGCAGACGAGGTTCGACCGCTCACCGTCGGGCCCCCGAGATGACGATCTCTCGAGGCTGGCTCGATATGACTAGTCACAGCCGCGCCTGCTATTGTCGCGTGCGCGGTAAACAAGGTTGGGGAACATCTGTCGGAGCCATCGAGCCCTGGCCTCCTCGCCCTCTTTCTACTTCTCATCCGGTCCGCCCGTCCGCGGCGAGGTCACCGGATGGCCACTTGACCGATCAACACGACGAAGGGAATGACGAGTGAGCGCCACGCTGACGCCTCTCGCCTCCGATGAGTTCCAGGCTCCGGGGCTCGGCATTTTCGACTGGCCGCCGCTCGTCGAAGGTCAGGCCTGGTTCAACAAGCCGGCCCTCCTCGCGCTGGTCGGCACGCTGCTGGTCATGGTGCTCACCTATTTCGCGTTCTCCCGGCCGAAGCTCGTGCCGCGAGGGTTCCAGAACGCCGGTGAGCTCGCCTACCAGTTCGTCCGCGAGCAGATCGCCCGGCCGAACCTCGGCAAGGACAGCGACCGCTGGATGCCGCTGCTGTTCACCCTGTTCCTGTTCGTGCTGGTCATGAACCTGTTCGGGTCGGTCATCTTCATCCAGTTCCCCGTGATGTCGCGCATCGGCTACCCGGCGATCCTGTCGATCTTCGTCTGGCTGCTGGTGATGTACCTGGGCATCAAGCACCAGGGGCCCATCGGCTTCTTCAAGAACGTGATGTTCCCCCCCGGGCTGCCCGGCTGGATCTACGTGCTGGTCGCGCCCATCGAGTTCATCTCGACCTTCTTCCTGCGCCACATCACCCACGCGGTCCGGCTGTTCGCCACCATGATGGCCGGCCACCTGATCATCGCGCTGTTCTCCGAGGTCGGCTGGCACTTCCTGGCCACCAACCTGACTCCGCTCGGCGCGCCGCTCGGCATCCTGGGCGTCGCGATGACCATCCTGCTGACCGCCTTCGAGATCTTCATCCAGGCGCTGCAGGCCTACGTTTTCGCGCTGCTCGCGGCGATGTTCATCAACGACGCGCTGCACCCGGCCCACTGAGACCCGCCCTCTGCGGCACCCCTTCCGTTAGCCCCGCCCGACACCTCCGGTGGGCACACACCCACTGGTCGATAGAAAAGGAAAACCACGCATGTCTGCTGCTGTTCTCGCCGAAGTGACCGGCAACCTCGGTTCCATCGGTTACGGCCTGGCGGCGATCGGCCCCGGCATCGGCATCGGCATCATCTTCGGCCAGGGCGTGCAGGCCATCGCCCGCCAGCCGGAGGCCTACGGCCTGATCCGTCAGAACATGATCCTGGGCTTCGTTTTCGCCGAGGCGCTCGCGCTGATCGGTATTGCGCTCGCGTTCGCCTTCCGGGCCTGACAGACGACCGGCTCTGAAGGAAGGCGGCATTCATGTACGCGCTAGCGGCAGAGGAAGCGACCAACCCACTCCTGCCTGACCTGGCCGAAATGGTCATCGGCGGGGTGTCGTTCCTGGTCGTTCTGTTCTTCATCGGCCGCCTCCTTGTGCCCCGCATCCAGAAGACCCTGGAGATGCGGACCGAGGCCATCGAAGGCGGCCTCAAGAAGGCCGAGGAGGCCCAGGCCGAAGCCCAGCAGACGCTGGAGGACTACCGGGCCAAGCTGGCCGAGGCCCGTCACGAGGCCGCCCGCATGCGCGAGGAGGCCCGCGAGCAGGCCGCGCAGATCAAGGCCGAGCTGCGCGAGGAGGCCCAGGCCGAGGCGCGCCGTCTCATCGAGGCGGCGCACGCCCAGATCGAGGCCGACCGCCAGCAGGCCTTCACCCAGCTGCGCGCCGAGCTCGGCCGCCTGTCCATCGAGCTGGCGAGCCGCATCGTCGGCGAGTCGCTGGAGGACCAGGCCCGGCAGAGCGGCGTCGTGGACCGCTTCCTCGATGAGCTGGAGTCCGCCGGCGAGGCGGCGGTGCGCTGATGAGGGGCCTGAGCCGTAGTTCGTTCGCCGAGGTCGAGGAGCGCTTCAACGCGGTCGCGGCCTCGGCAGACCTCGGCCGGCTGGCGCAGGATCTCGGCGCGGTCGCCGTCCTGCTCGACAACGAGCACGGGCTGCGGCGCAACCTCGCCGACCCGGCCCGCCCGGTGGAGCGCAAGGCCGAGGTCGTCCGCGGCCTGCTCGGCGGCAAGATCGCCGACGCCGCGCTGGAGACCGTCATCGCGGCCGTCTCGGCGCGGTGGTCCAGGTCGCCCGACCTGTCGGACGCCCTGGAGCGGCTCAGCGTCATCGCCTCGGCCGCCGAGGCCGAGTCGGCGAGCAGGCTCGACGACGTCGAAGACGAGCTGTTCCGCTTCGGCCGCATCGTCGAGGCCAACCCCGCGCTGCGCATGGCGCTGGTCGACCCCGCCGTCCCGGCGGACGCCAAGCGGGGGCTGGTCGCCGACCTGCTGCGCGACAGGGTGGCGCCGACGTCCCTGCGCCTGGTCACGCAGCTCGTGCTGCACCCGCGAGGACGTAGTTTGGAACGTGGGCTGGAGGAGTACGGCCAGCTCGTGGCGGAGCAGCGGCAGCAACTTGTCGCCGTGGTGCGCAGCGCGGTCCCGCTGACCGACGCGCAGAAGCAGCGCCTCACCGCCTGGTTGCGCACCACCTATGGACGGGACGTCCACCTCAACACCGAGGTGGACCCGCGGGTGCTCGGTGGGTTCTCGGTCCGGCTCGGCGACGAGCTGATCGACACCACGATCGCAGGACGTATTGAAGAAGTCCGCCGCCGGTTGGCCGGCTAGCAGTGTCAGGGCGGCCGATGATTAGGGAGACTGAAGAGAGATGTCGGAGCTGACGATCCGGCCGGACGAGATCCGGGACGCGCTTGAGCGCTTCGTTCAGGCGTACGAGCCGGAAGGCGCCGCGCGCGAGGAGATCGGGACCGTCGTCGACGCCGGCGACGGCATCGCCCACATCTCCGGCCTTCCTTCCGCGATGGCGAACGAGCTGCTGGAGTTCGAGGACGGTACGCGCGGTCTGGCGCTGAACCTGGATGTCCGCGAGATCGGCGCGGTCATCCTGGGCGAGTTCAGCGGCGTCGAGGAGGGCCAGTCGGTCCGCCGGACGGGCGAGGTCCTGTCCGTGCCGGTCGGCGACGGCTTCCTCGGCCGCGTGGTCGACCCGCTGGGCAACCCGCTCGACGGCAAGGGCGCCATCGAGGCCGAGCGGCGTCGTCCGCTCGAGCTGCAGGCCCCCTCCGTCGTCCAGCGCCAGCCGGTGAAGGAGCCGCTGCAGACCGGCCTCAAGGCGATCGACGCCATGACGCCGATCGGCCGCGGCCAGCGCCAGCTGATCATCGGCGACCGCGGCACGGGCAAGACCGCGATCGCCGTGGACACCATCCTCAACCAGCGCGAGAACTGGGCCACCGGCGACCCGACCAAGCAGGTCCGCTGCGTCTACGTCGCGGTCGGCCAGAAGGGCTCGACGATCGCGCAGGTCCGGGCACGCCTGGAGGAGGCGGGCGCGATGGAGTACACCACCATCGTCGCCGCCCCGGCCTCCGACCCGGCCGGCTTCAAGTACCTGGCGCCCTACACCGGTTCGGCCATCGGCCAGCACTGGATGTACCAGGGCAAGCACGTGCTCATCGTGTTCGACGACCTGACCAAGCAGGCCGACGCCTACCGCGCCGTGTCCCTGCTGCTGCGCCGTCCGCCGGGCCGCGAGGCGTTCCCCGGCGACGTCTTCTACTTGCACTCCCGTCTGCTGGAGCGCTGCGCCAAGCTGTCGGACGACCTCGGCGCCGGCTCGATGACCGGTCTGCCGATCATCGAGACCAAGGGCAACGACGTCTCGGCGTTCATCCCGACCAACGTGATCTCCATCACCGACGGTCAGTGCTTCCTGGAGACCGACCTGTTCAACTCGGGCGTCCGCCCGGCGATCAACGTCGGTGTCTCGGTGTCCCGAGTCGGCGGCTCGGCGCAGATCAAGGCGATGCGCAAGGTCGCCGGCACGCTGCGCCTGTCGCTGTCGCAGTACCGCGACCTGGAGGCCTTCGCGGCCTTCGCCTCCGACCTGGACGCGGCCTCCCGCGCCCAGCTCGAGCGCGGCGCCCGTCTGGTCGAGCTGCTCAAGCAGCCCCAGTACACGCCGTTCCCGGTGGAGAAGGAGGTCGTCTCGGTCTGGGCCGGCACCAGCGGCGAGCTGGACGACGTCCCGCTCGAGGACATCCGGCGCTTCGAGACCGAGTTCCTGGAGACCCTCTCCACCTCCTACAAGGGCGTCCTGGACGCCATCCGGGAGACCAGGGAGCTCGGCGACGACACCGTCACCACCCTCAAGGACGCGATCACCGAGTTCAAGAAGGGCTTCCAGACCTCCTCCGGTGAGATGCTGGTGCAGGACGAGCCCGTCGAGGCCCTGAGCGCGGACGAGGTCGGCCAGGAGAAGATCGTGAAGCACGTCCGCCCGACCGAGAAGAAGTAGCCCATGGGTGCCCAGCTAAGACTGCTGCGGCGGCGGATCCGGTCGGTCAGGTCCACGGCGAAGATCACGCGCGCCCAGGAGCTCATCGCCTCGTCCCGCATCATCAAGGCGCAGCAGCGCATGGAGGCGGCCGTCCCGTACGAGCGCGAGATCACTCGCGCGGTGTCGGCCGTCCTGAGCAACAGCGCCGACATCGACCACCCGCTGACGGTCGCCAAGGAGCGGCCGTCCACGGCGGGCGTGCTGATCGTCACCAGCGACCGCGGCTTCGCCGGAGGCTTCAACGCCAACATCCTGCGCGAGGCCGAGGCGCTGGCCGGTCACCTGCGCGGCCGCGGCATCGAGATCAAGCCGTTCGTCGTCGGGCGCAAGGGCATCACCTGGCACCGCTTCCGCAGCCGGGAGATGAGCGGGGAATGGTCGGGCTTCTCCGACAGCCCCGCCTACGCCCACGCCAAGGAGATCGCCGGCGCGCTGGTCTCGGCGTTCGAGGACGAGAACGGCATCGACGAGATCCACGTCGTCTACACCGGGTTCGTCTCGATGCTGACGCAAGAGGTGCAGGTCAAGCGCATCCTGCCGCTCGAGGTGGAAGAGACCACCGAAGAGCCGGCCGAGGGTCCGCTGCCGTACTACGAGTTCGAGCCGACCGCGGGCGAGGTGCTCAACCAGCTCCTTCCCCGCTACATCGAGTCGCGCATCTTCAACGCGCTGCTGCAGTCGGCCGCCTCGGAGCACGCCTCGCGTCGCCGGGCGATGAAGTCGGCGACCGACAACGCCAACGAGCTCATCCGCGTGTTCACCCAGCAGATGAACCAGGCTCGTCAGGCCGAGATCACCCAGGAAATCAGCGAGATCGTCGGTGGAGCGAACGCGCTCGCCGACGCCTCTGCGGGGAAAGAGTGAGAAACCACAATGACTGTTGAGACCGTCGCGACCGCCGTAGGTCGTGTGGCCCGCGTCACGGGTCCCGTCGTCGACGTGGAGTTCCCCGTCGAGGCCATGCCGGAAATCTACAACGCCCTGACCACCGAGGTCGCCCTCGGCGAGCAGTCCAGGACGCTGACCCTGGAGGTCGCCCAGCACCTCGGCGACAACCTGGTCCGCGCCATCTCCATGCAGCCCACCGACGGCCTGGTGCGCGGCGCCGCCGTCACCGACAGCGGCGGCCCCATCTCGGTGCCGGTCGGCGACGTCGTCAAGGGCCACGTGTGGAACGCGCTCGGCGAGCCGCTGGACACCGACAAGGCGTCCCTGCAGGTCAGCGAGCGCTGGGGCATCCACCGCCCGTCGCCCGCCTTCGACCAGCTCGAGTCGCGCACCGAGATGCTGCCCACCGGCATCAAGGTCATCGACCTGCTCACCCCGTACGTCAAGGGTGGCAAGATCGGCCTGTTCGGCGGCGCCGGCGTCGGCAAGACCGTCCTCATCCAGGAGATGATCCGCCGCGTCGCGCTGAAGTTCTCCGGCACGTCGGTGTTCGCCGGCGTCGGCGAGCGCACCCGCGAGGGCAACGACCTGTGGCTGGAGATGGACGAGGCGGACGTCCTGAAGGACACCGCCCTGGTGTTCGGCCAGATGGACGAGCCGCCGGGCACCCGCCTGCGCGTCGCCCTGTCGGCCCTCACCATGGCCGAGTACTTCCGCGACGTCCAGAAGCAGGACGTGCTGCTGTTCATCGACAACATCTTCCGGTTCACCCAGGCCGGTTCCGAGGTGTCGACGCTGCTCGGCCGCATGCCCTCCGCCGTGGGTTACCAGCCGACGCTGGCCGACGAGATGGGCGTTCTCCAGGAGCGCATCACCTCGACCCGCGGTCACTCGATCACCTCCATGCAGGCGATCTACGTCCCCGCGGACGACATCACCGACCCGGCCCCGCACAACGCGTTCGCGCACCTCGACGCGCAGACCGTTCTGTCCCGGCCGATCTCGGAGAAGGGCATCTACCCCGCGGTGGACCCGCTCGACTCCACCTCCCGCATCCTCGACCCGCAGGTCGTCGGCGAGGAGCACTACCGGGTCGCCCAGGAGACCAAGCGCATCCTGCAGAAGTACAAGGAACTGCAGGACATCATCGCCATCCTGGGCATCGACGAGCTCTCCGAAGAGGACCGCGTCACCGTGCAGCGGGCCCGCCGCATCGAGCGCTTCCTGTCCCACCCGATGTACGCCGCCGAGGCGTTCACCGGCCAGCCGGGAGAGTTCGTGCCGGTCGAGGAGACCATCCACTCCTTCAAGGGTCTGTGCGAGGGCGAGTACGACCACCTGCCCGAGCAGGCGTTCTTCATGGTCGGCGGCATCGACCAGGCCATCGCCAAGGCCAAGGAACTGGCCCGCTGACGACGGAATGCCGGTACGGCCGCGCCGTACCGGCATTCGAGGAAGGTGTGTGATGGCAAAGCTCCGCATCGGAGTGGTGTCGCCGGAACGTGAGATCTGGTCCGGCGAGGCCGACATGGTGATTGCCAAGACCGTGGACGGCGAGATCGGTATTATGCCGAATCACGCGCCCGTGCTCGGTGTCCTCGTCGAGGGCGGCGTCCTGCGCATCCGGCGCGGCGACGGTGACGACGTCATCGCCGCCGTGCACGGCGGTTTCATCTCGGTGGCCAACAACGACGTGTCGGTGCTGGCCGAGACGGCCGAGCTCGGCTCCGAGGTGGACGTCGCGTCGGCGCGCGACGCGCTCCAGCGGGCGCTCGCCTCCGTCGAGGCCGACAACGAGGACGCCGAGGCCCAGATCGAGGCCAAACGTGCTCGGGCCCGGCTGCGTGCGGCCGGCGAAGAGGTCTGATAAATACACCGACATGAACGTGGGGGCGGCAATGGCGGCGCTTGACATACTGGTGAGCGTTGTGGTCATCGCCGCCCTGATCGTTCTGCGCGGGGTGCTGCTGGCACGATCCCGCGGGAACGTCGTATGTAGTCTGCGGACCAAAGACCGCGCATGGAGGAGTGGAGTGGCCCGCTACGCGGGCGGAGAGCTCCATTGGATCCCTTTCCTGGGACTGCGACTGAGGCCGCGCCACGCTATCGCGAGGCGCGGCCTCACCGTTTCCACCCGCCGCCCCCTCGCCGGCGACGAGGGCCCCGCCGGCTACTGGACCGTCGACTGCGCGGGCGTGTCCCTCGCCATGAGCGAGGACGCCCTCACCGGCTTCCTCGCCTGGGTCGAGTCCGCCCCTCCCAGCGCCCACCTCGACGCTGCCTAGTCTGGCTGTGCTTATTGGCCTCGCTCCGCTCGGCGGGCTCGGGGCGCCCTTGAGGCGGCGCTCTTCGTCGTCGTTCACGAGCGCTCGTACCTCGCACTCGCTCTCTCCTCCTCACAGCACCGCCGCGCCCCGAGCTGTGCTTCTTGGCCTCGCTCCGCTCGGCGGCTCGGGGCGCCCTTGAGGCGGCGCTGTTCGTCGTCGTTCACGAGCACTCGTACCTCGCACTCGCTCTCTCCTCCTCACAGCACCGCCGCGCCCCGAGCTGTGCTTCTTGTGGCCGATCCGCTGGAAGCGCTCGACGGGCTCGGAGTGCCTTGAGGGATGGGGCTGTGGTCGTCTTGACGGGGGGGAGGGGTCAGCGGGTGGCGCCGGGTTTCCAGAGGAGTTCGGTGCCGTCCGCGGTGATGCGGCACAGGATGAACATCAGGTCGCTCAGGCGGTTGAGGTAGGTCGCGGTCAGCGGGTTGACGTCGTCGTGGGCCGCGAGGGCCGCCCAGGCCGTGCGCTCGGCCCGCCGGACGACGGTACGGGCCACGTGCATGAGCGCCGTGCCGGGGGTGCCGCCGGGAAGGATGAAGCTGCGCAGGGGCTTCAACCGCTCGTTGAACCGGTCGCACTGGGCTTCCAGCCACTCGACGTACGACGGCTCGACGCGCAGCGGCGGGAACTCCGGGTCGGGCGTGACCGGCGTGCACAGGTCGGCTCCGACGTCGAACAGCTCGTTCTGCACGCGGGACAGCACCTCGGCGACCTCGGCGGGCAGGTTTCCCATGGCCATGGCGACGCCGATCGCGGCGTTGGCCTCCTCGACGTCGGCGTAGGCGGCGAGCCGGGGGTCGGTCTTGTGCGTGCGGCTCATGTCGCCGAGGTTCGTGCTGCCGTCGTCTCCCGTGCGCGTGTAGATCTTGGAGAGGACGACCGGCTTGTCGTTGTCAGCTCGCGTCATGCCGCCCAGCGTAATCCGGGTGCCCGATCCGCATGCCCGCGCGGGCCGCGCGCGTGCGGCGGTGCTCGGCCGGACGCCCGCGACGTGCGGTTTGACCAGGATCGAGGCATGGGGGGCGCCGAAGCGGGCAGGGAGACGATGCGGCCTCGACAGGTCGCCGGACATGAGGAGGCGGCATGCGAGGCCGGATGGGTCCGGGTTGCCAGGAGGTCCACGTCGGGTCCCGGCTCGATGTGGGTACCGTCGCGGAGCTGCGGCCGCGCCTGCACGAGGCGGTCGAGAGCGGCGAGGGTGACATGTTCGTCGATCTCTCCGGCCTGGAGATGATCGACTCGGCCGGCCTGGGCGTTCTCGTCGGCACGCATCGCCGTGCGCTACGCGCGGGTCGCCGCCTTGTCCTGCGGGGAGTGCCGCCGCGGGTCATGCGGGTGCTCGCCATCACCCGGTTGCACCGGGTCCTGCGAGTCGAGTTGCCCGTGGCCGCGGTGGCCTAGTCACGCGTCGGTGGCCTGGTCGCGCGTGGGTGGCCTGGTCACTCTTCGGTGGCCTGGTCACGCGTCCGCCGCGCGTCGGGGCCGACGGGCCCGGGCGCCTGGGCAAGAGAGCGGGTCGGGGGGGGCCGGGCGGGCACGGCTCGGGCGTTCGCCGGGCGCTCAGGTGCCGAACGAGCGGCGGAAGATGTGGACGGCCGTCTCGATGAGGTGGTCCAGGGGCGGGCGTTCCTCGGCCAGCACCCACTCGATCAGCAGCTCCTGCAGCGCGCCTACGACCCCGAGGGCGAGCAGGTGGGTCAGGTTCGGCAGGCCGTCCGGCAGGTCTCCCAGGCTCTGTTCGATGATCTCGGTGAAGCCCTTGACCGCGCGCTGCCGGTGGGCGGTGAGGATGTCGCCCGCCCGCCGCACCTCAAGGTGCATGATGCGGGCGCGGCGCAGGTCCCGGGTGACGAAGGTGATGTACTCCCTGATGCCCGCGCAGATCCGGCTGTCGGGGTCGGGCGGCGCCTCGCCGATGGCCTTGGAGACCGCGAGGATGGTCTCCTCGACGCAACGGTCGTACACGGCGCGCATAAGATCTTCGCGTCCCGTGAAACATTCATAGAAAGCACGGTTGGAGATGCGCGCCGAGGCGCACAGCCGCTCGATCGTGGTCGCGGTGAAGCCCGCGCCGGCGAACAGCGTGTAGGCGGCGGTCAGCAGCCGTTCTCTGCGGTCGGCTAATCGCTGCTCCGCTGTCATTCCGCGGTAGTCGCGTCCGGTCGCCACTGCTCACCTCGCGTCCTGCTGGCCCCGTAGGAACCCATCATTATGGACGCAAGATCGTTTTTCTGGAAGTATCAGGACAACTACCTTCTGCGTCGACCATGCAGGAATGTGATCAGCTTCACAAGGCGGTCCATCTCCGCGGGGGTCCGGCGGAAGGAGGTGATGGTCATCCCGGGCAACGGGAACCGCTGGCGGGCGATGGCCTTCGGCCGGGCGAACTCGCGCAGCCCGTCCGCGCCGTGGATGCGCCCGAACCCCGAGTCGCCCACGCCGCCGAAGGGCAGCGACGGCACACCCGCGAACGAGATGACCGAGTTGATCGCCGTCATCCCGCTGAGCATCGCCCGCGCCAGCTCCATGGCCCGCCGCGCGTTGCCCGAGAAGACCGTGCCTCCCAGGCCGTAGGAGACCGCGTTGGTCCTGCGCATCGCCTCCTCGGCGCTCGCGACCTTGCGCACGGTGACCGTCGGCCCGAACGTCTCCTCGCGCACCGCGCTGGAGTCCTCCGGCACGTCCGTCAGCACCACGGGATCGACGTAAGGGGGCCGCACGGACTCGGCGCCGCCGACGACGGCCGTGCCGCCCTTGGCGAGGGCGTCGTCGACGTGCCGCCGGATCACCTCGGTCTGGGCCGGCATGGTGATCGGCCCGTAGTCCTCACCGGTGCGCACCGCCCGCGCCCGCTCGGTGAGCTCGCGCATGAAGGCGTCGTAGACCCCCTCGACCACGTACACGCGCTCGACGCCCACACAGGTCTGCCCGGCGTTGGACATCGCCCCCCACAGCGCGGCGTCGGCCGCGGCGGCGACGTCGGCGTCCGCGTCCACGATGAGCGCGTCCTTGCCGCCGCACTCGGCCACCATCGGCGTGAGGTTGGCCGCGCAGGCGGCCATGACCCGCTTGGCGGTGGCCGTCGAGCCGGTGAAAGCGATCTTGCGGACGCCGGGGTCGGCGGCCAGCGCCGCTCCGGTGTCGCCGAGCCCGGTGACCACCTGGAACACCTCGTGCTCGGGCACGCTCTGGCGGAACAGCTCCGCCAGCAGCACGCCGACGCCGGGGGTGAGCTCGCTGGGCTTGAACACCACGGCGTTCCCCGCGGCGAGGGCGTAGGAGATCGACCCCATCGGGGTGAAGACGGGGTAGTTCCACGGCCCTATCACCCCGACCACGCCGAGGGGCAGGTACTCCAGGGTGGCGGCGAGGTTGGCGCCGAGCAGGCCCGGCGAGACGCGGCGCCGGCTGAGGACCTTGCGGGCGTTGCGCGCCGCCCAGTCGAGGTGGGTGATCGTCAGCACCGTCTCCAGCGTGGCGTCGCCGATCGGCTTGCCGGTCTCCTGCTGGACGAGGTCGGCGATGCGGCCGAGATTGGCGACGAGCACCGCCTTGTAGTCGAGCAGCCGGCGCCTGCGCGCCTCGAAGCCCAGCCCCGCCCACCAGCGGGCCGCCTCTCCGGCGCGCTCCACGGCCGCGTGGACGGCCTCGGCGTCGTGCCGCGGGTGGGTGCCGACGACGGCGCCCGTAGCGGGGTTCAGTGAGTCGAAGGCGGCCTGCTCGGTGGCGGTTGTCATGGCGTCTCCTCCTCGGGCCTCACGGCCGCGCTCGCGCCCGGATGCGCCCGTCCGGGACCACGCTGGTCCCTACCCGGGACCTGTGGTCACCTTAGCCGCGCCGCCACACCGGATACCATCTGCCCCGAACATTGTTCCGCGTCCGTGTCGCTCCTGTGCCCGGCCGGATCCGCGCCAGCGCCCGGGTCGGCTCCGCGTCCGTGTCGCCCCCATCCCGGTCGGCTCCGTGTCCGTGTCGCACCCGTGTCCGGGCGGCTTCGCGCCTGTGCCCCAAGGGGCCGGTGCGGGGCTAGAGGAGGCCGCGGGTGAGTGCGGTGGTGACGGCGGCGGTGCGGTCGGAGACGCCCAGCTTGCCGAAGATCCGCAGCAGGTGCGTCTTCACCGTCGTCTCGCTGATGAACAGCTCCCTGCCCACCTCGGCGTTGGTGAGGCCGCGCGCCACCAAGGCCAGCACCTCGGTCTCCCTGGGCGACAGCGACTCGGCGGCCGGCGCCCGCATGCGGGTCACCAGCCTGGTCGCCACGGCCGGCGACAGCACGGTCTCGCCCCGGGCCGCGCCGAAGACGGCCGCGACCAGGTCGGCCCGCGAGGTGTCCTTCAGCAGGTAGCCCGCCGCGCCGGCCTCGACCGCGCGCACGATGTCCTGGTCGGTCTCGTAGGTCGTCAGGACGATCACCCGGGTCTCCGGGCGGGCGGCCAGGATCGCCGGGATGGCACCGGCGCCGTCGCCGCCGGGCATGCGCAGATCCATGAGGATCACGTCCGGGGACAGCTCGCGGGCGCACACCACCGCCTCGCGACCCGAGCCGGCCTCGCCCGCCACCTCGATGCCGGGATCGGCCTCCAGCATGCCCCGCAGGCCCTCACGGACCACCGGATGGTCGTCGACGATCAGCACGCGTATCACTCGATGCCGCCCTTCTGGGGGAGCCGGACGGTGAGCGTGGTGCCGCGCCCGGGAGCGGTGTCCAGGTCCACGGTGCCGCCCGCCTGCTCGACGCGGCCCCGCATGGCGCGCAGGCCGAACCCGGCGGAGGGGGACAGGCCGTCGAACCCCGTCCCGTCGTCGCTCACGCGCAGGACCACCTCCTGGTCGAGATAGGTCAGTCCGAGCGCGGCCGACGCGGCCCCGGCGTGCTTGCGCACGTTGGCCAGCCCCTCTTGCGCCGCGCGGATCAGCACGACCTCCGCGCCGGGCGGCAGCGCCCGTGAACGGCCCTCGACGCCGAAGGACAGCGGGATGCCGAGCTCTTCGCCGACGCGCGAGGCGATGCGGCCTAGAGCCTCCTCCATGCTCGACCCGTCCAGCGGAGGCGGCCGCAGGACGGTGATCAGCCCTCGCGCCTCGTCCAGGCCCTCCTGGGCGGTGCGCATGGCCAGCGCCAGGTGCCGGGAAGGGTCGGGCTGCGCCTCCGCCGCCTGGAGCAGCATGATGATGCTGGTGAAGCCCTGGGCGAGGGTGTCGTGGATGTCCCCGGCCAGCCGTTCGCGCTCGGCCAGGGCGCCGCGCTCGCGCGAGAGCCGCTCCACCTCGGCCCGGCTGGCCGACAGCTCCTCGATCAGCTCGGCCCGGTCGGCGCTCTGGTTGACGATGCGGGTGATCCACCGCCCGGCGATGATCGAGAAGACCGCCGCCACCACGCCGGAGGCCACGAAGCCGACCAGGTCGTCCATGCGGACGCCGGGCGTCATGACGAAGCGGATCGCCGGAGCCGTGTTCAGCAACAGCACGGTGGTGACCGCCCACCGCACGGGCAGCGCCATGAACATCTGCGGGCACAGGGCGAACAGGGCGAACGTCGACGGTGGGGCGATCACCGTGGCGGGGACGAACGTCACGATCGCGAAGCCGGCGTAGAGCAACCCGAAACGGCCGTAGTGACGCTGGGCCTTGAGCGCGCGCCGCCCGACGAGCACGTAGGCGACGGCGCACGCGCACAGGGAGCCGATGGCCACGGCTTTGGCGGCGTCCCCCGCGCGCCTGTCCATGATCACCAGCGCGAGGGTCACCACGAACGCGAGCAGATAGAGCGCCTCCCACCCGCGCAGGATCTGCCAGGCGTTGGCCACCGGCCCGTTCGCGCCGCCCGACGCGCCGGGTCTGGGGCCGGCCGTGACCGCCGGCCCGCCCGGGGCCGTGACCGCGCGGCCGCCGGGGGATGTGTCCACGGGGCGGCCGGGGGAGGTGTCCACGGGGCCGCCGGGGAGCGGCATCGTGAGGCGGTCAGGGGGCGGGCCGCCCGGGCGGGTGGGGAGAAGGCCGGTGAGAGTCCGTCGCGTCATCCGTCGCGGCGGCTCTTCCAGCGGAACGTCATCAGGCACAGGGCAAGACCTCCGACGACCCACGCTGCCAGGACCATGGCCACGCGGTCCAGTTCGTAGGTGCCCGTGATCTCCAGGGCGGCCCCCGAATCGCCCAGGAAGACCGATCTGAAGCCCTGGCACATCCATTTCAGCGGGAAGAAGGAGGAGATTCCGACCAGCCACTGCGGCAACTGCGTGAAGGGGATGTAGACCCCTGAGATGAACTGCAGCACCACGAACGGCAGGCTGATCACCGCCGAGGCGCTGCGGGCCGAACGCGGCAGGCCGCTGACCGCGATGCCGAGCAGCGAGGAGGCGGTGATGCCGAGCACGAAGACCCAGGCGAAGGTCGCCCAGCGGACCGGGTCGGAGGGCAGGCGCACGTCGTAGGCGGCCACGCCGATGGCCAGCAGGATCGCGACCTCCAGGAAGGCCACCAGGAGCACCTGCAGGATCTTGCCGACGAAGTAGGCGCTGTGCGGGATGGGAGTGCCGGACAGGCGCTTCAGCGTGCCGTCGTCGCGGTCGACGGCGATGCCGATGCCGAGGTTCTGGAAGCTCGCGGCCATGACCCCCGCGCCGATGAGCCCCGCGGTGTAGAGCTGGGAGGCGGTGATGGAGGTGCCCCCGAGCCGGTCGGAGAAGATGGAGCCGAAGATCGCCAGCAGCACGATCGGGAAGGCGAAGGTGAAGACGACGGCGTCCCTCTCGCGGAAGAACATCCGGGTCTCCACGCCGGCCCTGGACCAGCCGAGCGCGAGCGCCGAGGGCAGGCGGGGCGGTGCGGCCGGGGGAGCGGCCGCGGTGGGGGCGGTGACGGCGTCGGTCATCGGGTCGTCTCCGCGATGAGGTTCATGTAGACGTCCTCCAGGGACGGTCGGGTCACGGTCAGCTCGGGGACCTCGCCGCCGAACCGGCCGGTGAGCTTCAGAATGGTCGCGGTCGGCGTGCCGGTCTCCAGGTGCCGGCGCTCGCCGTCCTCCAGCCAGCCCACCGTCGCGCGGGCGGCGGCCCGGCCGCCGAGGGTGGAGGGGCGGTCCTGCGCCACGATGCGGCCCCTGGCGATCACCGCCACCCGGTCGGCCAGCGCCTCGGCCTCGTCCAGATAGTGGGTGGTCAGCACGATCGTCGTGCCGTCGCGGGCCAGGTCCTCGATCAGCTCCCAGAACGTGCGCCGCGCCTCGGGGTCGAAGCCGGTCGTCGGCTCGTCGAGGAACAGCAGCTCCGGGCGGCCGACGACGCCGAGCGCCACGTCGACGCGGCGCCGCTGGCCGCCGGAGAGCTGCCTGATGCGCTTGCCGGCCTGCTCAGCCAGCCCGACCCGGGCGATCACCTCGTCGGGGTCCCGGGCGCCGGGGTAGTAGCCGGCGAAGTGGCGGACGGTCTCGCGCACCGTCAGCTCGGCGGTGTCGTTGGAGGTCTGCAGGACGATGCCGACCCGGCTCCGCCACTGCCGGGTGGGATGGCCGGGGTCGGCGCCGAGCACGGTGACCTCGCCCGCGTCCCGCTTGCGGTACCCCTCCAGGATCTCGACCGTGGTGGACTTGCCCGCGCCGTTCGGGCCGAGGATGGCGAACACCTCTCCCGCGGCGATGTCCAGGTCGATGCCGTCCACCGCCCGGACCTCGCCGTAGCGCTTGGTCAGCCCGCGGACCCTCACAGCTGTCTGCGTCATGCCCTCGAGCATCGTCCGCCCGGACCCCGCGCGGCACCACCGGACAACCGACCCCGTGTCCTCCGTTCGGTGGACACCGCCGCGCGACGCCGGTGCGCGACGCCGGCGCCCGCGGGGCCGGTTCCGGGGCGTCAGGGCGGGGTCAGACCGGCGTGCCGAGGGAGCACTCGGGCTGCGGCCGGCGCTCGTCCAGTTCGGCCAGCAGGGCCGTCCACTGGGCGCCGATCACCTCCATGTCGTAGGACGCGGCGGTCTTGAGCGCGTTGGCGCCCATCTCGCGCCGCAGTTCCTGGTCCTCGATCAGGCGGCAGATGCCGGCCGCCAGCGCGGCGGCCTTCTTGGACCGGACGAGAAGCCCGTCGTGGCCGTCGGTGATGATCTCCTTGGGGCCGTGCGGGCAGTTGAAGCTGACCACCGGCACGCCCTTGCTCATCGCTTCCAGGATGGTCATGCCGAATCCCTCGTAGCGGGAGCTGACGGCGTAGATCGACGCCTTGGACAGCTCGACGCCGATCTCGGGGGTGCTGCCCATGAGGAAGACCTTGTCCGACAGCCCCGCCGCGTCGATGCGGTCGCGCAGCTTCTCCTCGCGTTCGGGGGTGCCGCCGCCGTAGATGCGCAGCACCCAGTCGGGGTGGGTCTCGGCGACGCTCTTCCAGGCGTTGACCAGGCGGTCGAAGCCCTTGGCCCACACGACGCGGCCGATGCCGACGACCACCTTCTCCTCCAGGGAGGACACCTCGCCGGCCAAGTCGGGGATGGCGTTGGGGATGCGCAGCAGACGCCCGGGCGGGTTCCCCTTCAGTAACCTGGTGTACTCCTTCAGATCGGCCCTGGTGAGCGTGGTGAAGGCGTCGAGCTTGCCGTAGCGCCTCTTGATCTGGGTCTGGAGCTGCGGGCCGTGCGACTCCAGGGTGACGTGTTCCTGGCCGATGGTGAGCACCTCCGGCGGCGCGAACAGGCCCATGGCCAGGTTGAAGGCCGGCCGCGTGCCGATGACCACCCCGCCCCGCAGCGAGCGCAGGTAGCGGGCCAGCCGCAGATCGGTCAGAAGGCTCATGTTGAGGTAGGCCTTCTCCTCCTCGGGGACCAACCTGCTCGGACGCCGGGCGAGGAACTCGGCGAGCCGTCCTCGGGGGGCGATGCG
Organism: Sphaerisporangium sp. NPDC005288; assembly: GCF_040607475.1. Classification (NCBI taxonomy): domain Bacteria; kingdom Bacillati; phylum Actinomycetota; class Actinomycetes; order Streptosporangiales; family Streptosporangiaceae; genus Sphaerisporangium; species Sphaerisporangium sp. NPDC005288. The sequence continues at coordinate 354,723 of NZ_JBEXGT010000002.1, forward strand.
GTCGTCCAGGAAGCGCAGCCGCACACCGGGCGGCATCGGGAAGAACGGCTCCTCGTTGGTGCGGGTCAGGCTGACGATCTCCACGTCGTGCTCGCGCGCCAGGTAGGCGGCCAGGTTGAGCACGGTGCGGATCGTGCCGCCCATCCCGTAGGCGTGCAAAAGCAGAATGTGCACCGATCGAGTGCTCCGTGGCGGAGCCTTCCGCGCCCGCCGCGCGTTCACCAGGTCGAGCAGCTTCACCGCCCCACGTGCGACGGCCTTGCGTCCCCTCGTCAACACCCCGAAGACCCCTCAAATCATGCGGTCATGGACATGCCCCTCGTATCCCATGTGCCATCTCGGCCGGGAAGCATCCGTGACCGCGGGTGAGAATAATGAACTACCCCGTGGAAGGTAAGGATTGCGTTAGCGCGGCCCTTACCTTGCCCTCACTCGCATGATCTAGACGCTCTCAAGGGGTGCTTCCGTTGCATCTGGTTCACAGGTAATTCACCGAGTAATGCACCGATAGCGGAACGTATGGCCACAGGGGCGGCGTGGGGTGCGGTGTCCGGTTCTGTGAAGGTGAACGGCCTTACGGTGCGGACCTCTGGCAAGGCCGGGCGGGATGTGGAGGAGGGGACTGGTCGTTCTGCGCCATTCCTTCTATGAACTGTCCCGACAATTGGCGGCGTTCTGGGTGAATGACGGGTTTCGCGATATATGTACAGATTGGGGGTTTAGTTCAGTCCGGTCGGGCGCGACCGGAACAGGGCATGGCTCCGCCCGGACGCGACCGGCGGTGACGAACGGCGCGGGTCAGAAAAGGGTGTCGGTGCGCTCGATGCCACGCAGGGCGTCGTAGTCGAGCGTGACGCAGTCGATGCCGCGGTCGGTGGCCAGCACCCTGGCCTGCGGCCTGATCTCCTGGGCGGCGAAGATGCCCTTCACCGGCGCCAGCAGGGTGTCGCGGTTGAGCAGCTCCAGATAGCGGGTGAGCTGCTCGACGCCGTCGATCTCGCCGCGCCGCTTGATCTCGACGGCGACGGTGCCGCCCAGATGGTCGCGGCACAGGATGTCCACCGGCCCGATGGCCGTCGGGTACTCCCGCCGGACCAGCGTCCAGCCGGAGCCGAGCGTGGCGATATTGTCGGCCAGCAGCTCCTGCAGGTGAGCCTCGACGCCGTCCTTACGCAGGCCGGGATCGACGCCCAGCTCGTGCGAGGAGTCGTGCAGGATCTCCTCGATCGTCAGGACGAGCTGCTCGCCGGTCTTACCGTGGGTGACCGTCCACAGCCCCTCCTCCTCGCGCAGCTTGCACGGGGGGTTCATCCAGTTGAGCGGCTTGAACGCCCGGTCGTCGGCATGGATCGACACCGAACCGTCCGCCTTCAGCAGGATGAGCCGGGGCGCCATCGGGAGGTGCGCCGTGAGCCGTCCCACGTAATCCACGCTGCAACGCGCGATGACCAGCCGCATGACGGCCAACCCTACCGCCCGTCCCGCCGTGGGGGGCGCGTTCTCGGGGCCGTCGGACGGGCGAGGGGACGCCTCTGGGAGACTTGCGGCCAGAACAGGGACGGCAGGAGGGCAGGATGGCACGCACGTTCCACACCGTCGGCGTCGTCGGTCTCGGCACCATGGGCGCGGGCATCGCCGAGGTCTTCGCCCGGGCCGGGCTGAGCGTGATCGGCGTGGAGGTGGACGCCGCGGCGCTCGAGCGCGGCCGGGACAACCTCCGGCGGTCCACCGAGCGGGCCGTCGCCCGCGGCCGGATGACCCCCGGGGAGCGCGACGACATCCTCGCCAGGGTCGGCTTCACCGGCGCCCTCGCGGACCTGCGCGACGCCGACCTGGTCGTCGAGGCCATCCCCGAGGTGATGGACTACAAGCGCGCCCTGTTCGCGGACCTCGACCGCGTCTGCCGGCCCGGCGCCGTCCTGGCCACCAACACCTCCTCGCTGTCGGTCACCGCGATCGCCGCGTTCACCTCCCGGCCGGGCCAGGTCGTCGGCATGCACTTCTTCAACCCGGCCCCGGTCATGCGGCTGGTCGAGGTCGTCGGCACGGTGGTCACCGAGGACGGGCTGACCGCGGACGTCGCGGAGCTCGCGCGGCGCGTCGGCAAGACGCCGGTCACCGTGGGCGACCGGGCCGGGTTCGTGGTCAACCGGCTGCTGCTCGGCTACCTCAACCACGCCGTCACGCTGCTGGAGCGCGGAGTGGCGGCCAAGGACGACATCGACACGGCCATGAAGACCGGAGCCGGCCTGCCGATGGGCCCGTTCACGCTGCTCGACCTGATCGGCCTGGACGTCTCCCACGAGATCTGCGAGGTGCTGTTCCAGGAGACCCGCGACCGGGTGCACGCCCCCGCCCCCCTGCTCAGGGAGCTGGTGACCGCCGGGTTGCTCGGGCGCAAGAGCGGCCGGGGCTTCCACGACCACGCCGGCGCCGCCCGGCCTCCCGCCTCCGCGCCGGCAGGGCCGGCAGGGCCGGCAGGGCCGACGGTCGGGTCGGTCCACGTGCTCGGCGACGGCGCCGGGGATCTGGCCGCCCGGCTCGCGGCCGCGGGCGTCAAGCACACCGAGGCGGAGGAGGCCGACGTGGTGATCGCGCTGTCCGGCACGCCGGTCGTCGAGCACGCCGCGCGGCTGCCGCGTCCCGAGCGCCTGGCGGGGCTCCACCTGGTGGGCGACCGGGTGGCCGAGGTGGTCTCGACGGCGATCACCGCCCCCGAGACGGCGCGCGCCGTCGCCGGCCTGATGGAGGCGCTCGGGCGCACCCCGGTGCCCTGCGCCGACCGCGCCGGGTTCGTGGTCGACGCGCTGCTCTACCCCTACCTCAACGACGCCGTCCGGATGTACGACTCCGGCTACGCCTCCATCGAGGACATCGACACCGCCATGCGCCTGGGCTGCGGCTACCCGGCCGGGCCGTTCGAGACCCTCGACGCCATCGGCCTCGGCACGGTACGCGACGGCCTGCGGGCGCTGTACGCCGAGTACCGCGAGCCGTTCTTCGCGCCCACGCCCCTGCTCGACCGCCTGGTGACCGCCGGTGTGACGAGCATCCGGGGCCGGTGACGGAAGAACACCCGCCACACCGACGTTCGTGCCGATATGAGCCCCCGCCGCGCCCGCCGTCCCGACCCGAGAGACAAGGGTCGCGGCTCCGTCGCGCCACGCCCGCTCGACGGAGTCCTGCGCGGCATGGAGCAGGTGGAGGAGGGACCTGACGGGGAGTGGAAGGTCCGCAACGTCTCCGGCGCGGGCTCTGACAAGATGTACCGCTGCCCGGGGTGCGACCAGGAGATCCGCGCGGGGCTGCCCCACGTGGTGAGCTGGCCCAACTGGAGCGGCGGAGAGGGGGAGCGCCGCCACTGGCATACCGCCTGCTGGCGCAAGCGGGTGGACCGCGGCCCCGGCCGCTCCCGCTACTGAGCCCGCCCCGTCTTCCCCGGCTCCCGCGCCGCCTGAGACGCCCCGTTCGTCACGCCCTGTCCGTCACGCACCGCCCGACATGTCCCGCCCGTCACCGCCCCGACGGAGATGCATCGCCCGTCGCCCGCCCGGTCGGCCTTTCGACCGTTACCTGAGGAGTACGCATTGGAGATCCGCTCGTCGACGGTGCTGCCCGCCGTGCGGGAGGACATCGAGCTGCACACGGCCGACGGCCTGACCCTGGTGGGGGAGCTGGCGCTGCCCCCCGAGGGGCGTCCCGCGGCCACGCTCATCTGCCTGCACCCGCTCCCGACGGCCGAGGGCATGATGGACAGCCACGTGCTGCGCAAGGCCTCCTACCGGCTGCCCGCGCTGGCCGGTGTCGCCGTGCTGCGCTTCAACACCCGGGGGACCTCCTCCGCGCGCGGCACGTCGGAGGGCGCCTTCGACGAGGGCGAGGGCGAGCGGTACGACGTGGCCGCCGCGCTGGAGTACGCCGAGTTCCACGACCTGCCCGCTCCCTGGCTGCTCGGCTGGTCGTTCGGCACCGAACTGGCGCTCAAGTGGGGCCACGACCCGCTGGTCCAGGGCGCGATCCTGCTGTCGCCGCCGCTCAAGCGGGCCGGTGACGCCGACCTCGCGGCGTGGGCGGAGTTCGGCCGTCCCCTGGTCGCGCTGGTGCCGGAGTTCGACGACTACCTGCGCCCGGAGGAGGCCCGCCGGCGCTTCGCGGCCGTCCCGCAGGCCGAGGTGGTCGGCGTGGAGGGGGCCAAGCACCTCTGGGTCGGCGAGCCGTACGTGCGCATCGTGCTGGACGAGATCGTCAAGCGGGTCAACCCCTCGGCCTTCCCGCTGCCGACCGAGGCGTGACGCCGGGCGCGCCCGCCCCATAGAATCTTGTTCGGTTCGAGCAGAGGAGGCGGTCGTGCGGGCGTTCGATCTATCAGGGCGGAAGGCGTTCGTGACCGGGGCGTCGCGGGGCATCGGCAGGGCGATCGCCCTGGCCTACGCCGAGGCGGGCGCCGACCTGGTCCTGGTCGCGCGCTCGCCCGAGCCCCTGGCCCAGGTCGCCAAGGAGGTCGAGGCGCTGGGACGGTCGGCGCACGTCATCCCGGCCGACCTGTCCGACCGGGACGCCGCCGCCGCGGCCGTGCGGCAGGCGCTCCAGGCGTTCGGCCACCTGGACATCGTGGTGAACAACGCCGGCGGCTCCAACTTCATCGTCCCGTTCAAGGATCTGCGGCTGTCCGGCTGGGACAAGATCATGAAGCTCAACCTGGACTCGGCGATGGCGGTGTGCCACGCCGTCGCGCCGCACCTGCTGGAGCGCGGGAGCGGCTCGGTGATCAACGTGGCGTCCATCGCCGCCCAGGGCGCCCCGTTCATGGCCCCGTACGCCGCCGCCAAGGCCGGACTGGTGGGGCTCACCAGGACCCTGGCGCTGGAATGGGCCGGCAGCGGGGTGCGGGTCAACGCCCTGTGCCCGGGCTGGACGGCCACCGACCTCAACCGCAGCCTCCGCGAGGACGAGAACGCCGGGCGGGCCATGGTGGCGAACGTCCCCATGGCCCGCTGGGGCACGCCGGAGGAGATGGCCGGGCCTGCGCTGTTCCTCGCCGCGCCCGCCTCCTCCTACATGACCGGGCAGGCGCTCTTCGTCGACGGCGGGCTCACCACCGCCTGAGCCGTCCAGGGGCGGCCGCTACAACCGGGCCTGGCGGGGGAGGACGACCTCCCTGATGATCAGGGCCACCGCGGCCGCCACCGGGATCGCCAGCAGGGCGCCCACCGCGCCGAGCAGCGCGCCCCCGAACAGGGCGGCGATCACCGACACCGCCGGCGCCACGTCGACCGAGCGGCTCATCACGCGCGGGTAGATGACGTAGTTCTCGACCTGCTGGTAGACCACGAAGAAGATCACGCAGGCGATGCCCAGCGGAGCGGACTGCAGGAACCCGACCGCCGACACCAGCACCGCGCCCACCGTCGCGCCGACCAGCGGGATCAGGTCGGTCACGGCGACGACCAGCGCGAGCGCCAGCGCGTACTTGGCCCCGGCGACCGTCAGGAACAGCCACGACAGCCCGCCCGCGATCACCGAGATCAGCACGTTGCCCGCGACGTACCCGCCGATGCCGTCGAGGATCTCATCGCCGATGGCCCGCGTGCGGGGGCGGCGGCTCGACGGCACCAGCAGGAGCAGGTACTCCTTGATCGTCGGCAGCGACCCGAGGAAGTAGAGCGTCAGCACCAGCAGGGTGAAGCCGGAGAAGAACGCGTCCAGCACGACCGCACCCGCGCCCAGGATGCCGCCGGCCACGGTCGCGCCGAGACCTCCGCTGGTGATGTAGCTCTGCAGGTTGGCGAGGATCTGGTAGTCGGCGTCGAGCTGCTTGATCGTCGGGTTGGCCAGCAGGCCCTGCACGTACCCGGGCACCGCCCCGACGAAGTCGCTGGTCTCCTGGCTGACCGGTGGGACGATCGCCAGGCCGAAGAGCGCGAACAGCACGATCACGCCGAGGAACACCAGCGAGATGGCCCACCGCCGGTGCATGCCGCGCCGTTGCAGCGCCTCCACGACGGGGTTCAGCCCCACCGCCAGGAACGCCGCCACCACGATCAGCACGATCACGCTGCGCGAGCTGACCAGCGCCTGCGCCAGCCCCCAGGCCGTGAGCACGCCCAGCGCCGCCGTCAGGCCCCACAGGAACGGGCCCCGGGTGAGCGGCTTGCCCGGCGCGCCGAACGGCAGGTCGGGCCCCGTCATGCCGTCGTCCGCGCCGTCGGCGTCGGCCATCTCGCGTCCTCGACGCCCGGGCGACGCCACGGCCCGCCCCGGCGACCCCATGCCCCGCCCGGGCGCCCCCTCGCGCGCGGAGAACGACTCCCGAGAGAGGGACGACTCCCGCGAGAGGGACGACTCGCGCGCGGAGGACGACTCGCGTGCGGGAACCGACTCGGGCGAGGGGGACGCCGTACGGCGTGGCGGGGCGTACTCGCGTCCCGGGGACGCCATGCTCTGCGCGGACCGTCCCCTGCGGCCGCCGGACGGCGCCGCCGCGGGCATGATGTCGGTCACCTCCGAGGCGTCGGCACGGGCGTCACGCGCGCCCTGGGCCCTCCCTGGAACATCGGACGCCGACCTCGCGTCCGGAGGAAGGTCACGCACGGTCTGCTCCTCGCCGTCGGGGGAAGTCGGGGTCGTGGAAACGGGCGGACAACAAAGGAGAGCCTAGCGACCCGTGATCGCCAGGCTCTCCCACACCGTCCTGCATCCCCTTCGCCGGCCTCGCCCCGCTCGGCGGACTCGGGCGCCTTACCCGAACCGCCGGTCTCGGCCAGGTGGGCTGGTTACTCCTGCCACCACTCGGAGTCGTCCTCGGCCGGGGCCGCGGCGCGCTGAGGAGCGAGGGCCGGGCTCGGCTTCTCGCTCACCGAAGGCGTGGCCGCCAGCGCCGGCTTGGGCGCGGGGGCCGCGACCGCCGGGGCCTCGTCCATGCCCGGCAGGGCGGCGCCGCCGAGGAGCTGGCGGAGCTGGGCGAGGTGGCTGGTGATGCTGTCGCGCTGGCGGGTCAGCTCGTCCACCTGGCGCTGGGCGACGGTCCGGTTGCGCTCGGCCTCGGACTTGGCCTCAGACACGATGGAGTCGGCGCTGGCCTTGGCGTCGGCGACCATCTGGTCGGCGTTCTTGCGCGCGTTGGCGAGCAGCTGCTTGGCGTGGGTGTCGGCCTCGCGGCGGGTCTGCTCGGCCTGCTGGGTGGCCTTGCTGGCGCGCTGCTCGGCGGTGGCGGCCCGCTGCTCGGCCTCGGCCACCATCTTCTGGGTGTTGGCCTGGGCGGTGGCGTGACGCTCGGCCTCCAGCCGCTCGGCCTCCTCGCGGCGGGCGGCGAGCTGGATCTCGAACTCGGCCTCGTCCTGGGCGCGCTTGGCCTCGGACTCCTCCAGGACGCGCTGGGCCTGCGCCCGCATCTCGTCGGCCTGGCGCTTGGCCGTGGTGAGCACCTCGTCGCGCTCGCGCTTGGTGGAGGCGCGCAGCTGGGCGACCTCGCGCTCGGTGGTGGTGCGCAGCTTGGCGATCTCGCGCTCGGCGTCCGCGCGCTTCTCGGCGACCTCGTGGTCGGCCGTGGCGCGGAGCTTGGAGACCTCGCGCTCGGTGGTCGAGGTGAGCTCGTCGGCCTCGCGCTTGGCGGTCGAGCGGATCTCCTCGGCCTCCCGCTCGGCCATGGTGCGCATCTCGTCGGTCTCACGGGTGGCCAGCGCGCGCTTCTCGGCGGCCTCGTGCTCGGCCGCCGCCCGGACGTCCGCCGCGTCCACCTTCGCCGCGGCCTTGATCTCGTTGGCCTCGGCCCGCGCGGCCTGGACGAGCTCGGTGGCCTGCTCCTCCGCGAGACGCAGCAACTGCTCGATGCGGGCGCCGAGACCGGAGTAGGTCGGGCGCTCCTGCTCCTGCAGCTGCCGCTGGGAGTCGGACAGCTCCCGTTGCAAGGCGGAGAGCTGCTCACGAGTCTGCCGCAGGTCGGTGTCGAGCTGCTTGAGGTGGTCGTGAACCTGGTGCCGGTCGTAGCCACGGAGAACCACGTCGAATTCCCGCGTGGGGGCGTCTTCAAAGAAATTGTTCAGCTGGGCGTCGATGTCGGACTGCATGAGGCTCGATCCTGGGTTGTCGAGACGGCTACACGGGCCGGACGGGGGGCGGACATCCGATGCGGGGGCCGGTGCCGGCGGGCGCGCGCGCCCAGGCACTCGCTCGCAAGGGCGCGCTGCCGCTCGCCCCTGATGTCCTCGTGCCCGGCTCGCCCGTCCACGGCGGGTCCACGTACCGGATGGTAGGCCAGCGTACTCCGGTGTTGCCGAATTGGAGGTCCCGTCCGACTTTCTGCGCGACTTGTTACGAATAAGCCATTGTTAAGTTTCGTCAGCTAGGACGGACGAGGAGGGGACTCGACCAGCTCTGTCAAGACTCCTCCCACATCTTTCGGATGAAGAAACGCGATTGACGTGCCCATTGCGCCGTGCCGCGGGTGCAGGTCGATCAAACGCACCCCCGTGGCGCCGATGGCCTCCAGTGCGGCGGTGACATCGCTCACACCATAGGCGACATGATGGATGCCCTCACCCCGCTTGGCCAGGAACTTGCCGACCGGCGTCCCGGCGTGCAGCGGTTCGAGCAGCTGGATGTAGGACCCCCCGCCCTCGCCGTCCGCCACGTGCAACATGGCCTCTTTCACCCCCTGCTCCTCGTTGACCTCCCGGGCGACCACGGTCACGCCGAAGGCCGACTCGTAGAACGCGATCTTCTCCTCGAGATTCTCGCAGGCTATGCCCACGTGGTCGATTCTCAGCAGCATTGCGTGTCCTCCGTCCGTGACCGGCCGCGAAAGCCGGAATGCCCGGCGGGTCTCTCGCGAGCCGCGCGGCGCGCGCTCCGAGAGACCTGCCTTGGGGGCGGGTGGTGCGTCGTAGGTATGGTGGCAAAGTCGCCGAAGACCCCATCATGGAGGCCCTGGTGTCCAGTTCTCCCGCCACCCCGCCCGGCATGTCGCGATCGGTCATCGTCGCGGGGGCCCGCACGCCCATCGGCCGCCTGCTCGGTTCCCTGTCCGGCCTGTCCGCCGTCGAGCTGGGCGGCCTGGCGATCAAGGCGGCCCTGGAGCGTTCCGGCGTGGCGCCCGAGCAGGTCCAGTACGTGATCATGGGCCAGGTGCTGCAGGCGGGGGCCGGCCAGATCCCCTCGCGCCAGGCGGCGGTGAAGGCCGGCATCCCGATGAGCGTGCCGTCACTGACGATCAACAAGGTGTGCCTGTCCGGCCTGGACGCCATCGCGCTGGCCGACCAGCTCATCCGGGCCGGCGAGTTCGACATCGTGGTGGCCGGCGGCATGGAGTCGATGACCAACGCCCCGCACCTGCTCCCCGGCCTGCGCAAGGGCGTCAAGTACGGCGGGGCCGACATCGTCGACGCGATGGCGTTCGACGGGCTCAGGGATGTCTTCGACCAGGTGTCGATGGGGGAGTCCACCGAGCGGCACAACACCCGCCTCGGCATCGGGCGCGAGGAGCAGGACGCCTTCTCGGCGCGCTCCCACCAGCTCGCGGCGGCCGCCGCCAAGGACGGCACGTTCGACGACGAGATCGTCCCGGTGACCCTGCCCCAGCGCAAGGGCGACCCCCTGGTCGTCTCCGCCGACGAGGGCGTGCGCGGCGACACCACCGTGGAGACACTGGCGCGGCTGCGGCCCGCGTTCACCAAGGACGGCACGATCACGGCCGGCTCGGCGTCCCAGATCTCCGACGGCGCCTGCGCGGTCGTGGTGATGTCCCGGGCCAAGGCCGAGGAGCTGGGCCTGACCTGGCTGGCCGAGATCGGCGCGCACGGCAACGTCGCCGGCCCCGACAACTCCCTGCAGTCGCAGCCGGCCAACGCCATCCGCCACGCCCTGGACAAGCAGGGGCTGACCGTGGACGACCTCGACCTCATCGAGATCAACGAGGCGTTCGCGGCGGTCGTGCTCCAGTCCTCCAAGGAGCTCGGCGTGGCCGAGGACAAGGTGAACGTCAACGGCGGCGGCATCGCGCTGGGCCACCCCATCGGCGCCTCGGGCGCGCGCATCGTGCTGGCCCTCGCCCACGAGCTGCGCCGTCGCGGCGGCGGCACGGGCGCGGCCGGCCTGTGCGGCGGCGGCGGCCAGGGCGACGCGCTGATCATCACCGTCCCCGCCTCCTGACCTCCCGTGGACGCGGGCGTCGATCGGCGGCCCGCGCAGGCGTGGGCCGTCCGTCCCATCGGCGCTCGAGGTTCGGCGGTTCTCGATGACCCCGGCCGCTTGAGAGATGGTCCATCTTTAAGGTGTCCTGCCGGGTGCAGTGAATATGGGAGTCAAGTCTCGCGGGTGCGCGCGCATTGCGCGCGGGATGCCGCGCCGGGCCCGTCCTCGCCGTGTTTCCGCGTGTCCGTGTTCGCGCTCCGGTGCGCGCGGCGTGGGCGGCCCCGGCCGCGACGACCGGGGAGTGACCTCCTCGGCGGGGGGCGTCAGGCCTTGCGGGCGGCGTACGCGCTCGCCGAGGCCGTGACTTGGCGCAGGGTGCGCTGGAGGACGGCGATGGTGGCGGCGTCGATGCCCACGGCCTCGCCGATGGCGGCCGGGATATGGCAGACCGCGGCTCCCAGGGCGCGGCCCTCGTCGGTGAGCGCGAGCTCCACCGTGCGCTCGTCGTCGGCCCGGCGCCGCCGGGTGAGCAGGCCCCGCGACTCCAGGCGCTTGAGCAGCGGCGAGACGGTGTTGTAGTCGAGCTGGAGCTGGTCGACGATGTCGCGGATGGTGCTGCCGTCGTGCTGCCAGAGGACGACCATCACCAGATATTGCGGGTAGGTGAGTCCTAGGGGCTCCAGCAGCGGGCGGTAGACGGCGGTGAGGCTGCGCGAGGCCGCGTAGAGGTCGAAGCACAGCAGCTCCGACAGGGCGCCCGGCGCGGTGTCGGCTGGTGCCGGGCCCGGTGTGCCTGGTGTCATGGAAGGAGTTTACGCCAGGCCCGGCGTTCCCGATTATCTCGCGCACGAGGTAATCGTGTACGATGCGATGACAGGCGAATGGAACAGCACCTACCTCGAAGGAAGCGTCATGGCGTACATCACCGTGGGCAACGAGAACTCGACCCCGATCCAGCTCTACTACGAAGACCACGGCTCCGGGCAGCCGGTCGTGCTCATCCACGGGTACCCCCTCGACGGGCACTCCTGGGAGAAGCAGACCGCGGCGCTGCTCAAGGCGGGCTACCGCGTCATCACCTACGACCGCCGCGGCTTCGGCAGGTCCAGCCAGCCCACCGCCGGCTACGACTACGACACCTTCGCCGCCGACCTGGACATCGTGCTCAGTGAGCTCGACCTGGACGACGCCGTGCTCGTCGGCTTCTCGATGGGCACCGGCGAGGTCGGCCGCTACCTCGGCACCTACGGCTCCACGCGGGTGAGCAAGGCCGCCTTCCTGGCCTCGCTCGAGCCGTTCCTGCTCAAGACCGACGACAACCCGACCGGCGTCGACAAGTCGGTCTTCGACGGCATCCTCGCCGCCGTGACCGCCGACCGATACGCCTACTTCGACGCCTTCTACGCCGACTTCTACAACACCGACGAGAACCTCGGCACCCGGCTGAGCGAGGCCGCGCTCAAGGCGAGCTGGAACGTCGCCGCCGGCGCGTCGGCGTACGCCTCGTCGGCCTGCGTGCCCACGTGGCTCACCGACTTCCGCGCCGACATCGCCAAGATCGACGTGCCCACCCTGATCCTGCACGGCACCGCCGACCGCATCCTGCCCATCGACGCCACGGCCCGGCCCTTCCGCCGGCTGCTGCCGCAGGCCACCTACGTGGAGATCGAGGGCGCCCCGCACGGCCTGCTGTGGACCCACGCCGACGAGGTCACCGAGGCCCTGCTGGCCTTCCTCAAGAGCTGACCCGTTCCCAGCGGGAGCCGAGTCGTTCACGCGGCGCGGATAGCATGGAAGACATGCGACGTCGATCTTTGACGTTGTTCCTCTGCGGTGACGTGATGCTCGGCCGGGGCGTCGACCAGATCCTGGACCACCCCGGTGATCCGGCGCTGCGGGAGGCGTCCGTCCGGGACGCGCGCGACTACGTCGGGCTGGCCGAGGCGGTCAACGGCCCGGTTCCCCGCCCCGCCGGTGACCGCTGGCCGTGGGGCGACGCCCTGGCGGTCCTTGAGGAGTCGTCGCCCGGCGTTCGCATCGTGAACCTGGAGACCAGCGTCACGCGCAGCGATGACTTCTGGCCCGGCAAGGCCGTCCACTACCGGATGAATCCCGCCAACCTTTCCTGTCTCGCCGTCGCCCGTCCCGACGTCTGCGCGCTGGCCAACAACCATGTGATGGACTTCGGCCGCAGAGGCCTCGCCGAGACGCTGGACGCCCTGACCGGCGCGGGGTTCCGCGCCGCCGGGGCCGGGCGGGAGATCCGCGAGGCCCGGCGGCCCGTGGTGCTCACCCCGGACGGAAGCGGCCGGGTGCTGGTCTTCTCCTGCGGGATGGAGTCCAGCGGCGTTCCCGCGAGCTGGGCGGCGACCGCCGACCGGTCAGGCGTCGACCTGGTCCCCGAGCCGGCGCACATCGGCACGGCGGAGATCGCCGGTCGGGTGCGCCGGGCCAAGGGCCCCGGTGACCTCGTGGTCGTGTCGTTGCACTGGGGTTCCAACTGGGGCTACCACGTTCCTCCGGCGCAGCGGCGCTTCGCGCACGCGCTGGTGGACGCGGGCGTGGACGTCGTCCATGGGCACTCCTCACACCACCCCCGCCCGGTGGAGGTGTACCGGGACCGGCTCGTCCTGTACGGCTGCGGCGACCTCATCGACGACTACGAGGGCATCGCCGGCTACGAGCGCTACCGGGACGACCTGAGACTGCTGTACCTCGCGTCGCTGGACGCGGACACCGGAAGCCTGCTCGGCCTCACCATGATCCCCATGCGGGCTCGCCGCCTGCGTCTCGACCGCGCCTGCGACCAGGACGCCGAGTGGCTCAGGGCCGTCCTCGATCAGGAGAGCCACGCCTTCGGCGCCGCCGTGGCCCACACCCCGGACGGCACCCTCACCCTTCATTCCCGATAGGCCTGCCTCGCCTCCCGTGCCGCGCGCTCGCCTGATCGTGCATGGCCCCAGCGTGCGGAGCGCTCACGGTGAGCGGGGAGCTGCGGCGATGACGACGATGATCCCGAGCGCGGCCAGCGCCAGGTTGGCGTACAGCTCGTAGCCGGTCAGGAAGCCGATGCGGGGGACCACCACGCGGTTGAAGAAGTTCAGGAAGATCGCCATGAAGGGCTGCACGGCCACCCGGTCGATGGCCCCGCTGATGCCCTCGGCCGCCAGCACCAGCCCGGCCACCTCGATGTTGTTGCGCATGACGGAAAGCTATGGAGCCGCCGGCCCGCCCCGTAACGGCCATGCGGATCGCCGTCCCAGGACCGCCGTATCCGGTCTCGGCGCTCTCTCCGGCGAAAGTCTCGTCCCCGCTGACTTCCGTATCGCCCGGTTCGTGGGGATGGGCGGTGCGCGGGGTCCGGTCGTAGGCTCGCGGCAGATGAACCGATCAGCCATCGCCTCCGCGCCACGGCGGCCCGTCCGCGACGCCCTCGTGGACATCGCCGTCTTCCTGCTGGCGGCGGGCTTCGGCCTGCTGACCATGGCCGAGCGCCTCGACGCGGTCATGCCCTCACCGGCGTGGCTGTTCACCCTCGACCAGGTCATCGGCGCGCTGAGCTGTGCCTCGCTGTGGCTGCGCCGCCGATGGCCGGTGGAGCTGGCGCTGGTGCTGGTCGTCCTGTCGGCGTGGTCGGAGATGGTCGCGGGCGCGATGCTGGTGGCGCTGTTCACCGTCGCCGTTCACCGGCCTCCGCGCGTCTCCGGCGGCGTCTTCGCCCTCAGTCTGGTGTCCGCCCTCATCTACACGTTCCTGCGTCCCGAGCCCGACCTGCCCTTCCCGCTGCTGTTCGTGCTGGGGCTGGCCATCCAGGGCGCGGTGGTGGGCTGGGGACTGTTCATTCACCAGCGGCGCAGCCTGGTGCTGTCGCTGCGCGACCGCGCCGTCCGCGCCGAGACCGAGGCCCACCTGCGCGCCCTGCAGGCCCAGCACCAGGCGCGCGAGGCGATCGCGCGGGAGATCCATGACGTGCTCGGCCACCGGCTGTCGCTGCTGAGCGTCCACGCCGGCGCCCTGGAATACCACCCGGGCGCGTCCCCCGACGACGTCGCCAGGGCGGCCAAGGTCATTCGCGAGAGCGCCCACCAGGCGCTCCAGGACCTGCGCGAGGTCATCGGCGTACTGCGCGCCCCCGTCGGTGAGCTGGCCCCCCTGGGCCTGGCCGACGTGCGCGACCTCGTCGCCGAGTCGCGCCTGGCCGGGATGCGGGTGAAGTTCACCGAGGAGCTGCCGGGCCCGGCCCCCGACCGCGCGGGGCGCACCGCCTACCGCATCGTCCAGGAGGGCCTCACCAATGCCCGTAAGCACGCGGTGGGCGCCGAGGTGCGCGTCCGGGTGCGCGGCGCGCCCGGGCGCGGGCTGGAGGTGGAGATCCGCAACGCCCTTCCGGCGCCGTCCGCGCGACCGGCCCCGTCAGGAGCGGGGCAGGGGCTGGTGGGGCTGGCGGAGCGGGTCGCCCTGGCGGACGGACGGCTGGAGCACGGGCCCGCCCTCGGAGGCGACGGGCGGCTTGAGCATGGGCCAGCCGCCGGAGGACTCGCCGTCGAAGGGCCCGCCGCCGAAGGACCTGCCGCCGACGGTGACCGGCCGCTGGGGCTCCGGGCCACCGGAGGTGACTGGCGGCTGTGGGCCTGGTTACCGTGGCCGCCATGACCTCGATCGAGTCGTCCCCGGTGCGCGTGCTCATCGCCGACGACGATCCCTTGGTACGGGCCGGGCTGGTGATGATGCTGGGCGGCGCCCCCGACATCGCCGTCGTCGGCCAGGCCGGTGACGGCGCGCAGGTGATGCCCCTGGTCGACCGGCACGCTCCCGCGGTGGTGCTGATGGACATCCGCATGCCGGTGATGGACGGGCTGGCCGCCACCAGGGCGCTGCGGGCCCGGCCCATGGCGCCGGAGGTCATCGTCCTGACCACCTTCGACGCCGACGACCACGTGCTCGCCGCACTGCGTGCCGGGGCCGCGGGCTTCCTGCTGAAGGACACTCCGCCCGCCGAGATCGTGGCCGCCGTGCGTCAGGTGGCGCAGGGGCGTCCGGTGCTGTCGCCCGGGGTGACCCGGCGCCTCATCGCCCGGGTGGCCGAATCGGGCCACGACCGGCGGCGTGCCCAGGCCAGGGAGCGCCTGACGTCGCTGAACGACCGTGAACGCCAGGTCGCCCTCGGGGTCGGTCAGGGCAGGTCCAACGCGGAGATCGCCGCCGCGCTCTACCTCGGCGTCCCGACGGTCAAGACCCACGTCTCCGGCATTTTCACCAAGCTGGGCCTGAACAACCGCGTCCAGATCGCGCTCCTCGTCCACGACGCGGGGCTGCTGGACGAGGAGTGAGACCCATGCCGCGGGCTTCGGCGTGTGGCGGCCGGGTCAGGGCTCGTCGGTGTAGGCGACGGTGACCTTGGTGAAGCCCAACGACTTCAGCATGCCCTGCAGCATGAGCTTGGTGTTCTGATCGGCGCGGTTGCGCAGGTCGCTGGCCTGAGCGGCCTCGGCGATCTTCTGCTCGGCCAGGACGTACAGCTCCTGCTGGTTCTGGGGGGAGTTGGAGAGCATCTCCTGCACGCGGTCGAGCAGCCCGCGCTGCTGGGCGTAGACGTAGGACTTCTTGTTGTCCAGGTTCGGCTTCTCCAGTTGCGCGTGCGGGATGCGCACGGTGACCTCGGTGCGGTCCGCGGAGACGGTGATCGCGTCCTTGGGCAGGCGCGAGAAGTCGACGTAGGCGTTCACCCCGCCCGCGCCGACGAACAGCGTGCGCGATCCTTTGACGGCGTCCGGCAGGAACGGCGCGTCCTTCTCCAGGTCCACGATGACCTGGAAGTTGCCGGTGGCGGACTGGAATCGGCTCATGTTCTGGATCGACTGCAGCAGCACCGGCTGGCTGCGGTCGATGGTGGTCTCCCCGAACGGGTTGAGGTACGACCAGGTCAGCTTGGCGCCCACGGTCAGCAGCACGAGCACGGTGAGAACCCCTGCCAGGATGCGCCAGCCGCGGCGGGATCGGCGTGGTGCCGGTTCCGCCGCCTCGGCGGCCGTCCGGGGGGTCGACGTCTGGCGGTTCACGGCCGTTCTCCTTCCCGGGATGCGAGGTTTCTCACCTTGCCGAGGCCACCGACGTCCGTGCGGGCGAAGAAGGACCGGACGAGGAAGGAGTGGACGAGGAAGGACCGGACGTGGAAGGGCCGGGCATGGTCGGGTACGGCGAGCCGGGGACCGGCGACCGGTCGGAGTAGAGCGTGGCGCCGGCCGGCCCGGCGGGCGGAGTGGCGTCCCCGCCGCGTGACATCCGCCGCGTCGCCGCCCCGCCGCCGCCGTCGCCGCCGTCCCTGCCGTCCCTGCCGTCCCCGCCGGGAACGGCCGGCGTGCCGCCACCGCCCGCGACGGCCGCCCCGCCGCCGCCGAAGTGCGACGCCTTCAGCCGGCAGGTGGCGAAGTCGGTGTAGAACATGCGCAACCAGTCGCGGCGCTGGCTCTCGCTGAGCGCGGAGAACCACGCGGCGGCCGCTTGATGGCCCGGCAGCGGCCCACTCGGCAGCGGCTCGCCGCGCAGCCAGGCGCTCACGATGGCCCGGTAGCCGTCGGCGCGGGCCTCGCCGCACCGCGGGGCCAGGCGCTCGACGAACTCCGCCGCGGCCCTCGACGCGTAGCCGGGGGTGAGGTCGTCCACATGGATGGCGACCGCGCCGGCCGCGCCCCCGGGGGCCGGGCGGACGTCGTCACGCGGTCGCTGCTCGACCCGGGAGAAGGCGGCGGGCGTGCCGGTGAGCCGGGCGGCGATCGTGGTGAAGGCGGCTCCCAGCTCGGTCAGGCCGCTGCGCATGCCGGGGTGGACGCACACCGTGATCGGCCACTCCTGGCAGCTGTAGACCATCGTCTCGGTGGCGGCGACGGCCTGCGGCTCGCCGAGGACCCGTGCCATGCCCGTGCCCGCCGCGAGCACCGCCAGCAGCGCGAAGGCCAGCGCGAGCGCCCTGCGGGTCACAACGGTGGTCCAGATGAGCAGCAGGGCGGTGGTCAGCCCGAGCAGCCACAATGACTGGTCGGCGAACGCCGCGCGGCTCAGCCCCTCCAACGGGTCGTACGGCTCGGGCGTGGCGGGCGCGAGCTTGACGATCCAGCCCGACCCCGCCGACAGCGACGCGAACAACGCGTAGCTGCCGACGCCCGCCGCGAACGGGGCGAGCGCCCAGGGCGCGGCCCAGCCCGTGACCCAGCCGATCACCGCGTACAGCGCGAGACCTGCGGCGCCCACGGCGAGGCCGCTCGGCGCCAGGTGGCCGGCCTGCTCGGTGAGGACGGCCTTCATGGCGAGCATGGTGACGGTGGCGCCGAACGCGCCCACCACGACCGCCAGCACCGCCAGCGGCGCGCGCAGCACCCGCCAGCCGCCCGGCAGCCGGCCGCGGGCGGCGCGGCGCTTGCGCACGGCGACCCACGCGGCGAACGCGGCGGCCACCGGCCCGGTCAGCCGGAGCGACCCGATGACCGCGACGACGATGTTCTCCCATGCGGAAATGCCCGGTACAAGGACGCTCCACGCCGCGAGCAGGCCCAGCGCGAGCAGCATCCCTACCGCCACCAGCGCGCTGTGCTTCAGCTCTTCGCGCGAAACGCCCCTTTGCTCAAGCACGGCCCCGCGCGGGCCGGAGACCCGGCCGCGCGGCCCGTGCCGTCGCGCACATGCTCTTCATTTGAAAAACCCCCGTGCCTGGATGAGCGGCGCGTTTCGGCACCGGTGCCGGCCCCTTGGCACCCGGCACCCGACCCTGCTCGCCACGCCGCACACCCGCGGGGATCGCGTAGCCGCGCCTCGCGTCGTACGGCGCGGCTTTTCCCCTTGCTTTGGGTCGGGCTTTGCCGCGCCTCACCTCTTGACATGCACACCATAACGGAGCGTGATGTTTGGCGTCCCGGTTCTTGGGCATGCCATGGAACTCAGTGACCCTGCGTCAATGGCGGCGACAGGCGCTAGCGTAGCGTTGTGTCCATCGGTGTACCGAAGCCGCTTAACCTGCCGTTCGACCCCATCGAGCGTGCCGCTGAGACCTGGCGCGTCCGTTTCGGGCCGTCCTCCGCCATGGCCGCCGTCACATCGATCATGAGAGCGCACCAGATCCTCATCGGGCAACTGGACACGCTGCTCAGGCCGCACGACTTGACCTTCGCGCGCTACGAGGCGCTGGTCCTGCTCACCTTCAGCAGGACCGGCGCGCTGTCGCTGTCGCGCATCGGCGAGCGGCTCATGGTCCACCCGACGAGCGTGACCAACACCATCGACCGGCTCGAGCGCGCGGGGCTGGTCCGCCGCATGCGCAACCCCAAGGACGGCCGCGGCGTCCTGGCCGAGATCACGGCCAAGGGACGCGAGGTGGTCGAGCGGGCGACCGCCGATCTGATGGGCGCCGACTTCTGCATGACGATGTACGGCGACGGCGAGAAGACCGAGATCTTCGGCCTGCTGCGCACCATGCGCGTGGCCGCCGGCGACTTCCCCGCCTTCGAGGAGGAGGACGAGGTGCTGGTGCCGGGGCGGTCCGGCGCCGGACCGGCGCGCCGCGGCGGCGACGCGAAGAGGCCCGCCCCGAAGGACGGGCCCCTGTGAACCGGCTGACGCCGGGCGTGCCGTCACCCGTGCGGCCCCATGGCGGGGGGCGATCTACGGGCGTGGCGCTCCAGCTCCCGCTCTAGCTCTAGCGCTGGTTCTGGTTCCGGCTCTAGCGGCCGACGGCGCGCAGGGCGTCGACGATGCCCTTGCCGTAGAAGCCGTTGGACGCCGTGGTGCCCTCGCACACGTGGGTGGCGGTCACCGTGCTGCCGGTCGGCAGGATGCGGGTGTAGGTGTAGGCGGGCGGGTTCGGGCAGGCCGTCTTGGTGGCGGTCGCCTTCAGGATGCTCTCGACCAGGTCGGGCGAGAGGGTCTTGCCGCCGTTGCGGAAGTCCCGGTGGCCGTACTTGCTGACGATCAGCGCCGCGACGCCGACCGCGCGGGGCGAGGCCATCGAGGTGCCCTGCAGGTACTGGTAGTACGCGCAGGTGGCGCCGGCGCAGTCCTTGACGACGTAGTTCACGGTCGGGTTCCCGTCGGCGTCGATCTCACCGTTGGCCACGGCGAGCGACTTGGGATAGGCCGACAGCGTCGCCTTGGTGATGTCGCGGGTGTTGTCCGGGGTGTCGTAGACGTCGCCACCGGGGGAGGCCACGTCGATGTACCCGTTGCCGTGGTCGGAGTAGTACGCCTTGCGCTTGCTGATGCCGGTGGAGGACACCGAGATCACGTGCTGGCCCTCGCTCGGCATCGAGACGCAGCTCGGGGGGATGGTGCGGGTGCGGGGCGCCTCGCCGGGCACGTCGGCGAAGTCCGGGCTGGTGGCGTCGACGAACGTCTTGGTGTAGTCGCTGGCCTGGTTGCCGGCCGCGGAGATCAGCGTCACGCCGCGCCGGTGGGCGTAGTCCAGGGCCCGCTGGGTGGCCTTGATGATCGTCGCCTGCTCCATCTGGTCGGAGGGCGAGTCGGCCGGGTTGTCGACGCAGTTGAACAGCCACGGGTCGATGTAGTAGCTCATGTTGACCACGTCGACGCCGATGTCGCCCGCGTACGTCAGGGCGTCCACGGTGGGTTGCAGGAAGAAGTAGCCGGAGTCCTGGCCCGCGCGCAGGTTCACCAGCGTGACCTTGGGGGCCACGCCCGCGATGCCCAGCTTGTTGATCGGCGAGGCGATCGAGGAGGCCACGTGCGTGCCGTGCCCGTCCTCGTCCACGTCGTTGGGGTCGTTGCAGGACTTGTCGGGCTCGTCCTCACAGGGGCCGTCGATCGGCTCGCCGTTGGCGTCGGCGGGGACGTCGACGGTGAAGTTGCGGCTCAGCGCCTTGTCGAAGTTCGGGGCGATGTCGGGGTGGGAGCCGTCGATTCCCGTGTCGAGCACGCCGACCAGGACCTTGGGGTCGCCCTGCTCGTACTTGTGCGCCTCTTCGGCGTGGATCTGCTTCATGTCCCACTGCAGGTCCGAGAGCGGCTCGGCCTTCACCGCATGGCCGTGCTTGAACGGCCCGCCGCCGCGGCCCTCCTTCTCGACGGCCTTGGCGTCCTTGGCCGCCCGCCCGGTGAGGGCGGTCCTGGCGGCGCTCTTGGGAACGCTGCCGACGGCGCGGTCGCGGGCCACGCCCTCGATCGCGGCGGAGCTCGTCACCGCGGAGACGAAGCCGGCGTTCGTGGTCGTGACCGTGGCCAGGCCCACGGCCTGGTTCACCTTGACCACGCTGCCGCCCGCGGCCTCGACGGCCTTCTGGGCGTCCGCCGGCGCGACGCCTTCCTTGTACAGGACGACGTACTGGGTCGCCGTCGCGGGTTCGGCCGTCGTTCGGACGGCCTGCGCCGGGAACGCCAGGGTCGCGGCGATCACGGCTGCTGCGGCGGAAACGACGATGACGCGTCTCACACCCACCTCCAAGTGAGCTGAATTCATGCCGACAGCCATCGTTCGGGATATCCGTGATTTATGACAGATCCGTGCGAATTCGCGATAAAGGCGTGACATAACGGGGCCGAGTCTTCCGAGGGGTGCGCCCGCCGACCATGAGCACACGCCGGATGCGGCAGGATTGGACGTATGAGCCCAGCGGACTTCACTCGACCGGCTTCGTTGCAGGGGGCCGTGGATCTCGGTGCGCGCAAGCAGGCGCTCGAAGCCCAGGCCCGTCGCGAGGCGGCGGCGCAACAGGCCGCCGCGGGAGGCGCCCCCGCGGCGCCGGCGGCCGGCACGGTCATCGACGTCACCGACGAGACCTTCGCCACCGACGTCATCGAGCGCTCCATGCGCACCCCGGTCATCCTCGACCTGTGGGCCACCTGGTGCGAGCCGTGCAAGCAGCTCAGCCCGATCCTTGAGAAGCTGGCCGCCGAGGCCGCCGGCCGCTGGGTGCTGGCCAAGGTGGACGTCGACGCCAGCCCCCAGATCAGCGGCGCGCTCCAGGTGCAGAGCATCCCCACCGTCCTGGCCGTCTTCCAGGGCCAGGCGGTGACCGGCTTCCAGGGCGCGCTGCCCGAGGCGCAGGTGCGCCAGTGGCTCGACCAGCTCATGCAGGCGCTCGCCCAGTACCTCCCGCCCACCCCGGACGCCCCTCAGGACGAGCAGGGCGCGGAGCCCCAGCCGCAGACCGACCCCGACCTGCTCGCGGCCGAGAAGGCCATCGAAGAGGGTGACCTCGACGCGGCGGCGGCGGCCTACGAGCGGCTGCTCGCCCGCTCGCCGGCCGACCCGGACGCCAAGATCGGCCTGGCCGGCGTAGGGCTGGTCCGCCGCACGCAGGACCTGGACGCCGGCGCGGTCCTCCGGCGGGCCGCCGAGAACCCGTCCGACGTCGAGCTCCAGAGCCAGGCGGCCGACATCGAGATGCTCAGTGGCCAGGTCGACGAGGCCTTCGAGCGGCTGGTCCAGACCGTCCGCCGCACCTCGGGCGACGACCGCGACCGCGTCCGCCGCCACCTCCTCGGCCTGTTCGACGCCCTCCCCGCGAGCGACCCCTCCGTCGCCAAAGCCCGCCGCAGCCTCGCCAGCGCCCTCTTCTGACCCCTCGCCCCCCTCAAGGCACCCCGACCCCTCCCGGGCCCGTCAAGCCATTCCCGCGGATCGGCCACACGGCCCCGCTCGGGGCGCCGCCTCAAGGGCGCCCCGAGCCCGCCGAGCGCAGCGAGGCAAAGAAGCACAGCATGAGGCGGAACAACCTGCTCGGGTCTGGCACGATGGATGTCCCGGAAGGGGAGCAGGCGAGCCGGGATGCACCAACAGCGGCACCCGAGCGAGCGCGACCACCACACCCGCAAAGGAGCGGATCGACGTGGCCACCGTGCCGAGCGTGTCGTACTCCATCACCGTCCGTCTTGAGGTCCCGGCGGGCGGTAAGGCCGTCAGTCAGCTCACCCATGCCGTGGAGACCGCCGGCGGCGTGGTGACCGCCCTTGACGTGACCAACGCCGGTCACGAGAAGCTGCGCATCGACGTGACCTGCGCGGCCAAGGACACCGACCACGCGCAGACGATCGTCGACAGCCTGGACGCCGTCGAGGGCGTCGTCATCCACAAGGTCAGCGACCGCACGTTCCTCATGCACCTCGGCGGCAAGATCGAGATGCAGTCGAAGGTGCCGCTGCGCAACCGCGACGAGCTGTCGATGGCCTACACGCCGGGCGTGGCCCGGGTGTCGCTCGCCATCGCCCGCAACCCCGAGGACGCCCGCCGCCTGACCATCAAGCGCAACACCGTCGCGGTGGTCACCGACGGCTCGGCCGTGCTGGGCCTGGGCAACATCGGGCCGGCGGCGGCGCTGCCGGTCATGGAGGGCAAGGCGGCCCTGTTCAAGCGGTTCGCGGGCATCGACGCCTGGCCCATCTGCCTGGACACCCAGGACGTCGACAAGATCGTCGAAGTGGTCCAGGCCATCGCCCCCGGGTTCGGCGGCATCAACCTGGAGGACATCTCGGCGCCGCGCTGCTTCGAGGTGGAGCGGCGGCTGCGCGACCTGCTGGACATCCCGGTCTTCCACGACGACCAGCACGGCACCGCCATCTGCGTGCTGGCCGCGCTCACGAACGCGCTGCGCGTCGTCGGCAAGTCGCTGCCGGACGTGAAGATCGCGATGGCGGGCGCAGGGGCGGCGGGCACGGCGGTGCTGCGCCTGCTGATGGCCGCGGGCGCGCGCAACGTCGTCGTCTGCGACTACCTCGGGGCCGTGCACCAGGGCCGTGACGACCTGGACGCGTCGCTGCGGTGGATCGCCGAGAACACCAACGCCGAGGGGTACGCGGGCGACCTGCGCGGGGCGGTCAAGGGCGCCGACGTCTTCATCGGGGTCTCGGCGCCGGGCATCCTGACCGGCGACGACATCGCCGCCATGGCCGACCGCGCCGTGGTGTTCGCCCTGGCCAACCCCGAGCCGGAGGTCTCGCCGGACGACGCCCGCGAGCACGCGGCCGTCGTGGCCACCGGCCGCTCGGACTACCCGAACCAGATCAACAACGTGCTGGCCTTCCCGGGCGTGTTCCGCGGCCTGCTGGACGCGCAGTCGCGCATGGTCACCGAGGGCATGCTGCTGGCGGCGGCCAACGCCCTGGCCAACGTCGTGGCGGTGGAGGAGCTCGGCCCGAACTACATCATCCCGAGCGTGTTCCACCCCGATGTCGCCACCGCGGTCGCCGCGGCCGTCCGCGAGTCGGCCGGCGGCCGGGCACGAGGCTTCACCGAGGCGTGACGCCGAGGACCCACGCCGACCCGCGCCCGTGGCGTTGTGAAGGCGTGGGCCGTCACCCTGACGTGAGGGCGTGGGCGCCACTCCGGACTTGAGGGCGTAGGCCATCACCCCGACGTGGGGCGCGGGCCGTCAGCGGGGTGTGCTGGCGCCGGCGTCAGCTTGGCGTGAGCGGGCGGCGGCCGGTGGCGTAGAGGGGGCGGGGGCGCAGCAGGGGCTCGACGGGGGTGCGGCGGGGCCAGATGACCGCGATGCCCCACAGCATGCCGCCGAAGATGACCATGCCGACGGCGGTGGCCATCTTGCCGTACAGGTCGGCGGGCGGGCCGGTGTAGGGAAGGCGGTCGATGCCCTGTCGGCGCAGCAGCGGGTTGTACCGGTGGGCGCGCAGGCCGTTGACGTGCCGCGCGCCGTGCTCGCCGCTGGAGTGGGAGGCGCTGTCGCCGTCGCTCTCGCTGTAGACGCTCTCGCGGTACTCGCCGTAGGACTCCTGCGAGTCACGGGAGGCCGGGGTGGCCGTCGAGCCGGTGGAGCCGGTCGGGGTGTCGTCCTCGCAGCCGGAGTAGACGCGGAAGGTCGTGGTGCCCTGGCCCTGGATGGTGACGGTGACCCGTTCGCTGGTGCGCGGTTCGAGGTAGACCGGGATGTTGCGCTGGACGCCGGGCCAGAGCACGCCGTTGCGCACCAGCGAACCGCCTCGGTAGACGGAGTACTCCACGACGTCGCGGTGGCGGGGGGCGGTCATGATGACGTCGGCCCGCCCGGACGGGCATTCGACCTTGGACATGGTCACCTCGACGCGCCCGTCGCGAAGATCGCGCGCCTCACGCCCGGTGACGCCCGCGGCGTACGAGGCTCCGGCGGCCGGGACGCCGGCGGCCACGCCCGCCGCCACGAGAGCCAGCATCATGAGGCGGTACATGAGGCCCCTTCCTTTCCTCCCGTGCGCGGTGTTCGCGAGCCGATCGGATCCTCCAGTCATCGATACTACATACCGACAGTGCCCGGTTGAGCGCGTTGAGTAACATATCGCGAGGTGGCGGCCCTGTCTGCCCGGGGGCGGGCGCGCGTTCCCCACATCACGCGTCATGATGGATGCATGGCGGAGGCGATCTACGTCGGCGGGCTCCTCGTGGCGACGCCACTGCTTGACGACCCGAACTTCCGGCGCGGCGTCGTGCTGATCCTCGAGCACGACGAGGACGGCGGCACCCTCGGCGTCATGCTGAACCGGCCGAGCGAGGTCACCGTGACGCAGGTGCTCCCTTCCTGGGACTCTCTGGTGTCCGGCCCTCCGGTGCTCTTCGAGGGCGGGCCGGTGCAGACCGACAGCGCGCTGGCCCTGGCCTCGGTGCCGAGCGGGCAGGAGCCGCTCGGCTGGCGCAGGCTGCACGCGGGCTCGTCGGCCGTCTCCAAGCTCGGCACGGTCGATCTGGACGCGCCTCCGGAGATCCTCGCGGGCGAGATCACGCAGATGCGCATCTTCGCCGGGTACGCCGGCTGGACGGCGGGCCAGTTGGAGAGCGAGATCCGCGAGGGCTCGTGGTACGTCGTCGAGGCCGAACCAGGCGACACCTTCGACTCGCGGCCGGCCAACCTGTGGCGGTCGGTGCTGCGGCGTCAGCCGGGCGAGCTGGCGTTCGTGGCGACCTGCCCGGACGACCCCAAGCTCAACTGACCGCGGCCGCGGGCGGCTCGGCGCCCGGGTCCTCGCCCGCGCACGGCTCGCGGCCGGTGCGGTGGCCGGAGGGCGGTGCTGCCGACGGTGCCGCAGGCGGGCGGTCCCAGCCGGGACGCAGCGCCTGCTCGGCCAGGTCCAGCGCGTGGTCGACGTTGGCGACCAGGCTGTGGAGATAGCTGTCGTCGTCCACCGAGCAGTCCATCCCGACGCGGACGGCCGAGGTGGCGAAGGCCACCAGCAGCCGGGGGCGCGGGTCGGTGGCGGGGTCGGTGCCCTGGCGCCTGGCGATCTCGACGGTGAGCTTCTGCTCGATGTCGGCCATGCGGGCGAAGCTCGTGCACAGCAGCGCCGGGTTGGCGTCGACGACGCGGCGGTGGCGCAGGAAGCGCTCGGTCTCCTCGGCGGCGTCGCTCTCCATGGCGTGGACGAATTCGCGGAAGGCGCGGGTGAGGGCGGTGAACGGCGGCTCGTCCTCGGGCCGGGCGGCGAGGGCGGCGTTGATGCGCTCGTCGTACTCGAGGGTGAAGTCCAGGGCCAGGTCTTCCTTGCTGCCGAAGTAGCGGAAGAACGTGCGCGGGGAGACCTCCACCGCGGCGGCGATCTGGTCGACGGTCGTGGCCTCGTACCCCTGGGCGAGGAACAGCCGGAAGCCCGCGTCTATCAGCGCCAGCCGGGTCTGGTGCTTCTTGCGCTCCCGAAGACCCATGCCGGTCACCTCCTCGAAATGTTCACTTCACATTGTGCCACAAGTCATGATCTGTCGTATAAAACCGTTTGTCATCTGTCATGGTCTGCCATAAATTACTAGAAGTCGACTAATCTTTCGAAACGGGGGATCTTCCATGGCACAAGCGCTGGCCGCGCCCGCGGACGCGCCGGTCCGACGCGGGCACGGCCATCCTTGGCTCACATTGCTCGCCGTCGCGCTCGGCGTGATCATGGTGATGCTCGACGGCACGGTGGTCTCCATCGCCAACCCGGTGATCGGCAAGGACCTCGGGGCGTCCCTGTCGGACCTGCAGTGGATCACCAGCGGCTACCTGCTCGCCCTGGCCGTCTTCCTCATCACCGCCGGCAAGCTGGGCGACCTCTTCGGCCACAAGCGGGTCTTCCTGGTGGGCATCGCCGGCTTCGCCCTCACCTCGCTCGCCATCGGCCTCACCTCCTCCATCGGCGTCCTGATCGCCCTGCGGGTGCTCCAGGGCCTGTTCGGGGCGCTGCTCCAGCCGGCCGCCCTCGCCCTGCTGCGCGCCGCCTTCCCCGCCGAGCGCCTGAACATGGCCATCGGCATCTGGGGCGCGGCGATCGGCGTCTCCAGCGCCGCGGGCCCGATCATCGGCGGCCTGCTCGTCGAGAACGTGAGCTGGCAGTCGGTCTTCTTCATCAACGTGCCGGTCGGCGTGGTCG
This sequence comes from Sphaerisporangium sp. NPDC005288, assembly GCF_040607475.1. Lineage (NCBI taxonomy): Bacteria > Bacillati > Actinomycetota > Actinomycetes > Streptosporangiales > Streptosporangiaceae > Sphaerisporangium > Sphaerisporangium sp. NPDC005288. Next base: position 381,177 of record NZ_JBEXGT010000002.1, read on the forward strand.
CGCTGCTGGTCGGGCTGTGGGTCATCAAGGAGAGCAGGTCCGAAGCGCTGTCCAAGGTGGACGTCCCCGGCGTGGTGCTCCTGTCCGGCGCGATGTTCTGCCTGGTGTGGGCCATCATCAAGGCGCCCGGCTACGGCTGGGGAGACGCCCGGACGATCGGGTTCTTCGCCGGCGCCGTCGTGCTGGGCGCCGCCTTCGTGTTCTGGCAGACCCGGGCCACCGAGCCCCTGCTGCCGCTCACCCTGTTCCGCAACGCGTCGGTCTCCATCGGCACCGTCCTGATGGTGCTCATGGCCTTCTCCATGTTCGGCGCGATGTTCTTCCTGACCTTCTACTTCCAGGGCGTGCACGGGCTGTCCCCGCTGGAGTCGGGCATGCGCATGCTGCCGATGAGCGCCGGCATGATCGTCGCCTCCCCGCTGGCGGGCGCGGCGCTGAGCAGGTTCGGGCCCAAGGTGCCGATCGCCATCGGCATGCTGATCACCGCGATCTCGATGTTCCTGCTCTCGCGCCTCGGGCTGGAGGCCGGCTACCTCGACACCGCCGTCCCCTTTGCGCTGCTCGCGTTCGGCCTGTCGCCGGTCATGGTCGGGGCGACCGAGGTCATCGTCGGCAACTCGCCCGAGGAGTACAGCGGCGTCGCCGGAGGCATGCAGCAGTCGGCCATGCAGGTGGGCGGGTCCCTCGGCACCGCGGTGCTCGGCGCGCTGATCACCGCCCGCGTGGCGGACGTCCTGCCGGGCAATCTCGCCGCCGCGCACATCCCCGCGACCCCCGCGCAGGTCGAGGCGATGAAGAACCTCGTCGCGATCGGGGTCGCTCCGGTGCAGCCGGGCACGCCCAAGCCGATCGCCGACGCGCTGACGCACGCGGCGCACAGCTCCTTCCTTTCGGGCATGCACTTCGGCTTCACCGTGAGCGTCATCGTCGCCGTCCTGGCCGCGATCCTCGCCCTGTTCGTCCGGGCCGGGCGCAAGACCTACGACGCCGCCGTCCACGTGGGCTGAGGCCCGGTCCCGGCCGGCCCGCGCCGCGAGCGAGGGCCGGCCGGAACACGGGTTCGTCCGCCGCGCCGCTCCCCGGCGCACGTAGACTCGGATGTCGTGAGCACGAAGATCCTTCCCGAGAGCGAAGTACGGCCGAACCTCTCGCACGGCGACGAGGGAGACCACGAGCGCTTCTCGCACTACGCGGACAAGAACAAGATCACCGAGAGCATGGTGACCGGCACGCCGATCCGGGCGCTCTGCGGCAAGGTCTGGGTCCCGAGCCGTGATCCCAAGAAGTACCCGGTGTGCCCCGAGTGCAAGGAGATCTACGAAGGTCTTCCCCTGGGCGGCGGCCCCAAAGAGTGACCCCGCGAGGCCGCGCGTCCGCGTCCTCGTACCTCGCGCCGGGCGATGAGCCGTCCAGGCTCGCGCGCGACGGCTCCGTGACGCCGTAACGCACGTCCGGGTGGGCGGGTGAGCCGTTCATGCTCGGGCGGGCGAGCCTGAGTGAACCCTTGGCCGGGGAGCGAGTGTTGCTCCCCGGCGATCGGCGCGGCGGCGGCTAGCGTCAGCACTCTGACCTGATCGAACCGGGGGAGTGCATGGTGCGGCGCACGGTTGCCGTGTCTCTGGGGTCTCTGGCGTCTCTGGCGTGCCTGTTCACGATCGCGGGCGCGCCCGGCGTGCCGGCCCGTGCCGCCGCAGCGCGCCCGTGCGGCGGGCACGCGGGTCCCCCGCGCATGGACGGGCGCGGCCCGGAGCCGTACGCGCCCGACCGCCGGGACACCGAGCGCATGCTCTCGGAGATGCGGCGCCGGCTCGGCGCCCTGCGTCCCGGTCTCCGGGCCCACACGGTCACCGTCCCCTTGTGGGTCCATGTGATCACCGACGGGCAGGCGGGCGCCCCGGAGGCCGCCGTCACGGCCCAGGTCGAGACGCTGAACGCCGCCTACGGAGGACGGCTCGGCGGCGCCGACACCGGCGTGCGGTTCGCGCTGCGCGGCGTCACGCGTACCGACAACCAGGTGTGGTTCCACCAGCCGCTCGCCAACGAGGCCGCCATGAAGCAGCGGCTGCGCAAGGGCGGCGCCGAGACGCTGAACCTCTACGTCGCCCAGTTCGGCGAACTGGTGCTCGGCTATGCCACCTATCCGCACTGGTACCAGAACAACCCCAAGTTGGACGGCGTCGTGGTCGACTGGCGCAGCCTGCCCGGCGGCAGCTTGCGCGACTTCGGCAAGGGGTACACCGCGGTGCACGAGATCGGCCACTGGCTCGGGTTGTTGCACACCTTCGAGAACGGCTGCGGCTCGCCCGGGGACTCGGTCGACGACACCCCGCCCGAGGCCACCTCGACCCAGGGGTGCCCCGATCGCAAGGACACCTGCCCCGACCTCGGTGACGACCCGGTGCACAACTACATGGACTACTCCCACGACCGCTGCATGTCGGAGTTCACCGCCGGCCAGGCCGCCCGCATGCGCGACATGTGGACCGCCTACCGCGTCCCCACCCCCTGACCGCCTACCGCGTCCCCGCCTCTGTCCCCGCCCCTGACCGCCTACCGCGTCCCACCCCCTGGCCGCCTGCCGCGTCCCCGCCCCCTGGCCGCCGCGCGCCGGATCGCCGTTCCCGCGGTGGTGTCAGGAACCCGGTGACCTCGCGGCCCTGACGCCGGATCGCCCGCGCTTCGGTGCGCCCCCACATCCGCCCGGGCCGGTCTCCGGCGGGGCGTCCGGACGGCCCATTGCGGTCATCGGCGTCATTATTCAAATGTTTCGTTGACGGAAGGGCCGCCCTGGAACGGATACTCGGTGCACGGGAGGAGGCGCTGTGGACAAGTACCGCACCGGGCGACGGCCGTACGGCGAGCCCGTGTGGCCTCCGCCGGAGGAGGAGGGGCTGCCGCCGTCGGCCCGGCTGTACGGCGCTCCGGCCGCCCCCTCGCGGGTCAGGGTGCCTTCCTGGGCCCGCCGGGTGCTCGTGTTCGTCGTGGCGGTGGTCGTGGGCGCCGCCCTGGTGGCCGGAGTGGTCGCCTTCGCCGTGAGCCGCCTGAACGCGAGCCCGGGCCCCGTCCCGGTGGACGACGGCGTCGCCGGAGTCGGCTACACGCTGCCGTCCGGCTGGACGCCGGGAACGGTCCCGCCGGTCACCGGGTTCACCTCGGTCGCCACCGCGGGCGACTCCGCGCTCGTCATGGCCCGCCCGGCCGGCCCGCTTCCGGCCGCGGGCCCGCGTGCGGCCACGCTCGACCTGGCCGAGCTGTACGGGCGGCTGCTGCTGCACGGCGACGAGGTGGAGGTGGTGGACGACCGCCCGGTCGCGGTGAACGGGTTCACCGGCCACACCCGCGCCCTCCGCGCGACCTACACCGACGTGGTCAACCAGCCGGCCTATCTGCGTGTGACACTTCTCACCAAGAACGGCGAGAGCGTCGTCCTGCTCGCCGTCGCGCAGCCGGACACCCCCCGGCGCCGTGCCGAGATCGACGCCATCATGCGCGGAGTCACCTAGCCCGGCCGTCCTCCGCCGGCGTCCCTGGGGACGCCCCAGGGGTGTGCCGCCGGTCCCTGGGCGGGGCGATAGCACGGGAGGGGCGCGATGGCGAGCATCCTCGGGGGCGGCACGTCCTGTCGGTGTCCCCCGCTATCGTGGCTTCACTGTGAGGGAGCGAAGCGAGCGCGACGACAAGATCATCAGTGTGGGGCACCGCCCCGAGGTCCGGAAAGGTCCTCTGACAAGGAGGTCGGCGTGAGCTCGTTTGCCGCGTCCCATCTGTCACCTTCCTATCCCGACCGAGCCGCGTGGGGCACCGCGCCCAAGCTCCGCGCGTGGCAGCAGGAGGCGCTCGACCTCTACTTCCGGCGCGAGCCGCGCGACTTCCTGACCGTGGCGACCCCCGGCGCCGGCAAGACGACGTACGCGCTGCGCATCGCCAGCGAGCTGATCAGCCGGGGCATCGTGCGGGCGGTCACCATCGTGTGCCCCACCGAGCACCTCAAGCGCCAGTGGGCCGACGCCGCGGGCCGGGTCGGCATCGCCATCGATCCGGAGTTCAAGAACAGCCAGGGCGCCACCTCCCGCGACTACGTCGGTGTCGCGGTGACCTACGCCCAGGTGTCGATGCACCCCGCGCTCCACCGCGCCCGCACCGAGGCCCGCAAGACGCTGGTCATCTTCGACGAGATCCACCACGCGGGCGACGCCAAGTCCTGGGGCGACGGCGTGCGCGAGGCGTTCGAACCGGCCGCGCGGCGCCTGGCCCTCACCGGCACCCCCTTCCGGTCCGACACCAACCCCATCCCCTTCGTCACCTACGCCGAGGACGGCGAGGGCGTGCGGCGCAGCGTCTCCGACTACTCCTACGGCTACGGCCCCGCGCTCGCCGACGGGGTCGTCCGCCCGGTGATCTTCCTGGCGTACGCCGGTGAGATGCGCTGGCGCACCCGCGCCGGTGACGAGATCACCGCCACGCTCGGCACGCCGCTCACCAAAGACCAGATGGGCCAGGCGTGGCGGGCCGCCCTCGACCCCAAGGGCGACTGGATCCGCCAGGTCCTGCGGGCGGCCGACAAGCGCCTCACCGAGGTGCGCAGGCACGTGCCCGACGCCGGCGCCATGGTCATCGCCACCGACCACGAGACGGCGCGCTCCTACGCCAGGCACCTGCGCGCGATCACCGGCGAGGGCGCCACGGTCGTGCTGTCGGACGACCCCGGCGCCTCCGACAAGATCAAGCAGTTCAGCGCCTCGGAGGAACGCTGGCTGGTCGCCGTCCGCATGGTCTCCGAGGGCGTCGACATCCCGCGTCTCGCGGTGGGCGTGTACGCCACCAGCGTCTCGACGCCGCTGTTCTTCGCCCAGGCGGTGGGGCGCTTCGTCCGTGCGCGCAGGCGGGGCGAGACGGCCTCGGTGTTCCTGCCTTCGGTGCCCACCCTCATGGGCCTGGCCGGTGAGATGGAGGCCGAGCGCGACCACGTCCTGGATCGCAAGCTTCCCGAGGAGGGCCTGGACGACTTCCTCGTCGAGGACGCCCGGCAGAGGAAGGACAGCCCGGACGTCCTGGGCGACGAGCTGCCGTTCGAGACCGTCGAGGCGTCGGCGACCTTCGACCGGGTGCTGTTCGACGGCGGCGAGTTCGGCACCTCGGCCGAGCCCGGCTCCCCCGAGGAGGAGGACTTCCTCGGCCTGCCGGGGCTGCTGGAGCCCGACCAGGTGGCGGTGCTGCTGCGCAAGCACCAGGCCGATCAGCAGGCCGCCCGGCGGCGCAAGGTGGCCGACGCTCCAGCCCCGGTGGCGCTCGCACCGCACGAGGAGATCGCGGCCCTGCGCAAAGAGCTGAACGGCCTGGTCGGCGCCTGGAACCACCGCACCGGCCAGCCGCACGGCGTCATCCACGCCGAGCTGCGCCGCGCCTGCGGAGGCCCGGCCATCGCCCAGGCCTCCGCCGACCAGATCCGCGCCCGCATAGAGACCATCCGCAAATGGGCCACTCAACGCTCCCGCTGACTCCGCACCCGCTGGCTCCGCACCCGCCCGGGTGACCGGCACCACCATGAGCACGCGGCGCACCGGCGCTCCGGCCCGAGCGTCCGACATTCCCGTCCCGTCATCTCCAGGGAGACCGGCTTGAAGAGCGCGCTTGTCATCGTCGATGTGCAGAACGACTTCTGCGAGGGCGGCAGCCTCGCGGTGGGCGGCGGCGCCGAGGTCGCCGCCGCCATCGGTCCGCACGCCGCCACGGGCGGATACGACCACGTCGTGGCGACCCGCGACTACCACGTCGACCCCGGCGACCACTTCGCCGAGCACCCCGACTACCAGCGCACCTGGCCCGCCCACTGCGTCGTGGGCACCTCCGGGGCCGACTTCCACCCGGCGCTCGACACCTCCGCCGTGGAGGAGGTGTTCAGCAAGGGCCGGCACAGCGCGGCCTACAGCGGCTTCGAGGGCGCCAGCGGCGCGGGCACCGGGCTGGCCGAGTGGCTGACCACGCGCGGGGTCGAGCGGGTGGACGTGGTCGGCATCGCCACCGACCACTGCGTGCGCGCCACCGCGCTCGACGCCGCGAACAACGGCTTCGCCGTGCGCGTTCTGCTGGACCTCACGGCCGGCGTCGCCCCCGCCACCACCGAAGCGGCCCTCACCGAACTCACCACCGCCGGCGTCGCCCTGAGAGGCACCCCCATCCTCCGAACGGCCTGACCCGGCCCAGGGCGTCCGGGCCGGGCGCCGTACAACGGCGCCGGCTTCGCCGTACCCCACCCCGCCGACCCGGCGCCGATGAAGCACGCCTGGTCGGGCGGGGGAACCGGGGACGGGCGTCGCGGTGAGGGGCGCCCCGTTCTGGGGATCTGGCCCTGCCGGGGTGCTCTGTGCGGTACGGATCCCGTCGACCCGGCGCCGATGAAGCACGTCTGGTCGGGCGGGAGGGCTCCGCCGGTGGTGAGGTGAGACGGGAGGTCGTGGTGGGGCTGCGGGTCAGGAGAAGAGGGTGGGGATGACGGGGTCGCCTTGGGAGAGTTGGTGGGCGAGGACGGGGAGTTCGGCGACGGAGGCGCGGTGGCGCTCGCGGGCGGCCTCCAGCGGTTCCCCGCCGACGATCTCGCCGCCGCGCACCAGCGTGTGCAGCAGCGGCCGCGCGCCCTCGGGAGCGGGGGCGCCGGGCGCGGTGGTGACCAGTTCGGCGGCGGCGACGCCGTCCTCGACGAGGCGGAAGGCGTCCTTCCTGCCGCCCCGGCTCGGCTTGCCGACCGACTTCTTGGCCACCGGCCGCAGCACGCCCTCGCCGTCCTCGCGGGCGACGAGCTTGTAGACCATGGACGCCGTGGGGGCGCCCGACCCGGTGACCACCGAGGTGCCGACGCCGTACCCGTCGACGGGCGCGGCGGCGAGCGCGGCGATGGCGTACTCGTCCAGGTCGCTGGTGACCACGATGCGCGTCTTGGTGGCGCCGAGCCCGTCGAGGAGCTTGCGCACCTCGCGGGCGACCACCGCGAGGTCGCCCGAGTCGATGCGCACGGCGCCGAGCCCGGGCCCTGCCAGCTCCACCGCCGTGCGCACGGCCTTGGCGACGTCGTAGGTGTCCACCAGGAGCGTGGTGTCGTGGCCGAGGGAGTCGATCTGCGCCTGGAAGGCGTCGTACTCGCTGCCGTGCAGCAGGGTGAAGGCGTGCGCGCTGGTGCCGGCCGTCGGCACGCCGTACACGCCGCCGGCCATCAGGTTGGAGGTGGAGGAGAAGCCCGCCAGGTAGGCCGCCCGCGCCGAGGCGACGGCGGCCCGTTCGTGCGTGCGCCGCGAGCCCATCTCGATGATCGGCCGGTCGCCCGCGGCGTGCGTCATGCGGGACGCCGCCGAGGCGACCGCGGAGTCGTGGTTGAGGATCGACAGGATCAGCGTCTCCAGCAGCACGGCCTCGGCGAACGTGCCGTCCACCACCATGATCGGCGAGCCGGGGAAGTAGCACTCGCCCTCCCGGTAGCCGTACACGTCGCCGGAGAACCGGTAGGAGGCGAGGAAGTCGAGCGTGCGGTCGTTCACCACCCGCCGCTCGCGCAGGAACGCCAGCTCGGCCTCGCCGAAGCGGAAGTCCGCGAGGGCGTCCAGCACCCGCCCGGTGCCCGCGACGACGCCGTACCGGCGACCCAGGGGGAGGTGGCGGGCGAAGACCTCGAACACCGCCCGATGGTGCGCCGCCCCGCTGTCCAATGCCGCCTGCAGCATCGTCAGCTCATAGTGATCGGTGAGCAACGCGCTGCTCATGGCCATCTTCACAAGTCGAAGACTACGACTGGCGTAGGGCAGGATGGGAACGTGGGTAGTACCGCTCCAGCCGAGGTCGAGCGTCCGTCGACGGACGTCCGTCCCGACCTTCCGTGGCTGACGATCGTGTGGAACGACCCGGTCAACCTCATGTCGTACGTGACCTACGTCCTGCAGACGGTCTTCGGCTACCCCAAGGTCAAAGCCGAGAAACTGATGCTCGACGTGCACCACAAGGGCAAGGCCGTCGTGGCCAGTGGCACCCGTGAGGAGATGGAACGCGACGTGCAGATCCTGCACTCCTACGGCTTGTGGGCCACCGTCCAGAGAGATTCGGCGTGAGCACGGGCTTCAGCGCGACGCGTGGCGGTGGGGTCGCCATCCTGCTGGACGCCGGGGAGGCCTCGATCCTGCGCTCGCTGGTGTCGCAGGTGCTCGGCCTGGTGGAGCCGGGCGCGACGGGGGACGACCCGCTCGAGCGGGCGCTCGGCATCGGCTCGGCGACGGCGCCGTCCGATCCGGTGCTGGCCCGGCTGTTCCCCTCCGCCTACGCCGACGACGACGAGGCGGCCGCCGACTTCCGCCGCTACACCGAGGCGACGCTGCGCGAGGGCAAGCGGGCCGACGCCGAGGTGCTGCTGAAGACCGCCGAGCAGGGCAAGGTCGAGCTGACCGGCGAGCAGGCGCAGGCGTGGCTGCGCGCGCTGAACGACGTGCGCCTGGCGCTCGGCGTGCGGTTGGAGGTCACAGAAGAGGTGCACGAGGAGCTGGCCGGGATGGCCGAGGACGACCCGCGCTACCCGGCGTACGTTACCTACGACTGGCTGACCTACCTCCAGGACACGCTGGTCCGCGCCCTTTGGTAACTTCCAGGCATGCTCACGATCTCACGGGAACTGGTCGACAAGATCATCGCCCACGCCTGGGCCGATCACCCGGACGAGGCCTGCGGGGTGATCGCCGGTCCGGCGGGCTCCGACCGGCCCGAGCGTTTCATCCCCATGGAGAACGCCGAGCGGTCGCCGACGTTCTACCGCTTCGACTCGATGGAGCAGTTCCGCGTGTGGCGCGAGATGGACGACCGCGACGAGGAGCCGGTGGTCGTCTACCACTCGCACACCTCGACCGAGGCGTACCCGTCCCGCACGGACATCAGCTACGCCTCCGAGCCGAACGCCCACTATGTGCTGGTCTCCACGGCCGATCCCGATGATGTGCAGTTCCGCTCGTTCCGCGTGGTGGACGGGGTCGTGACCGAGGAGCAGGTGGAGATCGTCTCCTCGTGAGGCTCGCAGGGGAAGCGGTAGAGTTGGGAACATGCTGATGACCGATCCGGTGTCGCCGAGCGCCCGCGTGCGCCCCGGCCGGTCGTCACCCGTGCAGAACCATCTTTTCGCGCACACTCCGTTCACCGTCGTCTACGACTGTTCCTGAACGCAGGAATCCCAGCCCCGCCCCGCGTGTTCGCACACGTTGGGTGTCCCGTGACGACCACTGACCAAGGAGAAACACGCGATGGCCATCGAGGTTCGCATTCCGACCATCCTCCGCACCTACACCGACGGCGCCAAGTCGGTGAACGCCGCGGGTGCGACTCTCTCCGACCTGATCGGCGACCTCGAGTCCCGCCACCCCGGGCTCAGGGAGCGCATCGTCGACGACTCCGGCCTGCGCCGGTTCGTCAACGTCTACCTCAACGACGAGGACGTGCGGTTCCTCGGCGGCCTGGACACCCCCGTCGCCGACGGGGACACCGTGACCGTCCTGCCCGCCGTGGCCGGAGGCATGCGCTAGTCATGCGCTTCGACTCGCTGATCGACTCGGTCGGGAACACCCCTCTGGTGGGGCTGCCGCGCCTGTCCCCGTCCGCGGACGTCCGCGTCTGGGCCAAGCTGGAGGACCGCAACCCGACCGGGTCGGTCAAGGACCGCCCGGCGCTGTGGATGATCGAGCAGGCCGAGAAGGAGGGCCTGCTCACGCCCGGCTGCACGATCTTGGAGCCCACCTCCGGCAACACCGGCATCTCGCTGGCGATGTCGGCCCGGCTCAAGGGCTACAAGCTGATCTGCGTGATGCCGGAGAACACCTCCGAGGAACGCCGCCAGCTGCTGCGCATGTGGGGCGCCGAGATCATCCCCTCGCCGGCGGCGGGCGGGTCGAACGAGGCGGTGCGGGTGGCCAAGCGGCTGGCCGCCGAGAATCCGTCCTGGGTGATGCTCTACCAGTACGGCAACCCGGCGAACTGGCGCTCCCACTACGAGTCGACGGGGCCGGAGATCCTGCGGGACCTGCCCTCCATCACCCACTTCGTGGCCGGTCTCGGCACCACGGGCACCCTGATGGGCGTCGGGCGCTACCTGCGCGAGCACGTGCCCGGCGTGCAGATCGTGGCGGCCGAGCCGCGGTACGGCGAGCTGGTGTACGGGCTGCGCAACGTGGACGAGGGGTTCATCCCCGAGATCTACGACGCCGACGTGCTGACCACGCGTTTCTCGGTGACCTCGGCGGACGCGCTGCGCCGCACGCGCGAGCTGCTCGGCTCCGAGGGCATCTTCGCCGGCATCTCCACCGGCTGCGCCCTGCACGCCGCGCTCGGCATGGCGGCCAAGGCGGTCAAGGCCGGGGAGCGCGCCGACATCGTGTTCATCGTGGCGGACGGCGGCTGGAAGTACCTGTCCACCGGCGCCTACGAGGGCACGCTGGACCAGGCGGAGGACCGCCTGGAGGGCCAGCTCTGGGCCTGAGGCCCGATCTTCTCGCTCACGAGTGCGGGCCCCCTCTCCCTGGAGAGGGGGCCCGCGTTCGTCTTCCCGCCCCCGCGTCGGACCGTCCCGGCCCGGACCGCGTCCTGGCCGGTCCGGCGTCCCACCGGGTCGGTCCGGCTTTCCTGGTCGGCAGGGCACCGCGGTCCCGGAGGTGCCGCGGTCCCGAAGCTCAGTTGAACAGGACGCGCAGGCTGAAGGACGTGATGTCGCCGGACCGCCGGGCGCTGAGGCCCACCGCGCGCAGCACCTGGGCGTTGGCCCGCTCCTCGCCGCTCAGGTCGTCCAGGTAGTACTTCTCGATCTTGTCCAGGTCGATGTAGAGCGCGGCCGACGCGGAGTCCGCGTCCGGGACCGCGGTGGTGAAGGTCTCGCTGTCGCCGAGCGCGCCGTCCTTGGCGAGCTCGGCGGCGTACTCCTGGGAGCTGGCCAGGACGAGCCGCCCGTCGGCCGCGACCTTGGCGATCTGCGGCGCCGCCGTCCCTGAGTCGGCGACGAACTTCTCGATCTTGGCGACGACCGCCTGCGCCTTGGCAGGGTCGGTGGTGAGCACGGCGCCGGCCTTGGGCAGCTCGCCGTCCAGGCCGCGCTGGTCCACGGCCACGGTGAGGTTCTGGCCCAGCAGCGTCACCAGGTCCTCGGGGAGGGAGATGCCGTAGGTCTGCCGCGCCTGCTGGACGAAGTCGGAGAACGACCGGCCGCCCGAGGCGCCGTCGGCGGCCTCGGTGATCTGCGGCCACTGGCCGGCCAGCAGCTCGCCGAGGCCGGACACCGACAGCGCGCCCACGGTCGAGGCGGGCAGCCGCGACAGCCGCGCGCCTTCCACGGCGGCGGGGGCCTGCATCGTCCCGCCGCGGGAGATGCCGGTCAGCTCGGCGTACCCGCCGTCGAAGCGCAGCGCCCCGGCGAAGCGCACGTTCTTCACCATGTCCAGGGTGCCCGCGGGCGGGGTGGCGCCGGTGGCCTGCGCAGCCCTGGCGATCCGGCCGGCGTCGCCCCAGAACGACAGCACGCCCGGCTCGCCCACGGCCTCACGGTCGGCGGCGAAGGCGGCCTCGCCCGACAGCGGCGCGGCCGTGGCGTAGGCGTCGGCCTCCGCCTGCGTCTCGGCGAGGATCGCGTAGCCCTCCCGGAACGCCAGGCCCTTCAGCTCGCCGCCGGTGTTCAGCTTGCGCACCCCGGCGCGGGCCTCGTCCTCGTCGGTGACCTGCACGGCCGCGACCACCCGCGGCGTGCCGGAGCCCGCCTTCGGCGCCAGCACGCCGAGGCCGACGCGGTCGCCGAGCCACGGGGCGACGTCGCGGGCGTAGTCCACCCCGGCCAGGCCGGAGTCCCCCTGGCGCAGCAGCTCGAACAGCGACCGGCGCGGGTCGTCGCCGGTGAACGCGCCCCGCGTCGCGGAGAACTTCCGCGCGAGCTGGAACAGCGCGAGCTTCTGGTTCGCGGCCGGGTCGAGGTCGAGCCGCACGTAGGCCATGGTCCCCGCGGGCAGGACGTCCTCCGGCTGGGCGCCGCCGCCGCTGAGCAGGGTCATCGCGTACACGCCGCCGCCCCCGACCAGCGCCACGACGACGGCGGCGACGATCGCCAGCAGCCAGCCCCGCCCGCGCCTGCGGGCGGGCGGTGGCGGCGGCGCGCCGATCTGCACCTGCTGCCACGCGGGCTCCCCGGCCTGCGGCGGCCCGGCGAGGGGCGGCGCGGCGTAGGTGAAGGACTGGGTCCCCGGAGCGGCGTGCCGGCCGGGCGATGGGTGCCGGTAGGACACCGTCCGGTCGGGGTCCTCGTTGAACGGGTACGGGGGGAGGGGTTGGCCTGCCATGGCTCCGCTTTCGATGGATAGGGGGATTGTCCTCAGGTGGGAAGGGATCCGCCGCGAGGCTAGATCGCCGCGGTAGCGAAGCACTTGCAGGCCGCTTTCCACCGGCTTTGCGGACCTCGGTAGGGTGAGGCTTCCAGAACGAAATTCGGTTCGTTTCGCGCGGGACGGGGCCAGGGAGCAGATGACGAAGTTCGACGAGGCGACGCAGGCGATCAGGGTCGACGCGACCACCTACGACGTCTGCCTCGATCCCGGCTACGCGATCGGCGGGCCGCTCAACGGCGGGTACCTCATGGCCGCCGTGCTGCGGGCCGTCGTCGACGCCTCCCCGTACGAGCACCCGGTGTCCACCGCCGCGCAGTTCCTGCGGGCCCCGAGGCCCGGCCCCGCCCGCGTCCGGCTGGAGCAGCTCAAGGCCGGCCGGACCGCCGCGATGACCCGGGCGACCCTGGTCCAGGACGATGTCTCCTACATCGAGACGCTGGTGACGACCGCCACCCTCGGCGACGGCCCGAGCGAGTGGATCGGCGAGCCCGCGGTCGCCATGCCTGCGGTGGAGGAGTGCCTGCCGCTGCCGTCCCCCAAGGACGAGTCGAACATGACGTTCAACGCCCAGATCGAGACCCGGTTCGACCCGCCCACGATCGGCTGGTTCACCGGCACGCCGACCGGGCGGCCGGAGTCGCGCGCGTACTTCCGCATGGCCGAGCCGCAGGACCCCGACCCCTACATCCTGGCGATGGCCGTGGACGCGCTGCCGCCGGTCGTGTTCTCCGCGGGCGCCAGGGGATGGGCGCCGACGGTCGAGCTGACCTGGCACCTGCGAGGGCTGCCCGCCCCCGGCTGGCTGAAGGTCGTCGGCCACGGGCGCCTGATCAGGGACGGATGGTTCGACGAGGACGTCGAGATCTGGGACTCCGCGGGCAACCTGGTCGCCCAGTCGCGTCAGCTCGCCCGGCTCGGCCGTGGCTGAGCGGCGGATGGGCCGCACGACGGCCGAGCGGCACGCGGGCGGTGCGACGGCCGAGCGGCACGCGGGCGGTGCGACGGCCGAGTGGCGCGCGGGCGGTGCGACGGTGGGCGTGCGCGGGGCCCGCCGGGACGGACGGCCCGGTGAGGGATTACTCCAATGTGAGCATTCTTACCAAGAGCGATTGTCCACGGTCCCTTAATGTTGGGATCATGGTGGACATCGGGAGCGTCGCCCACGCGCCATGGGTCAGCATGATCGACGCCGTGGAAGAGCAGAGGGACGGGCACGGTCCCGCGATCGGGATCTTCGACAGCGGCGTCGGCGGCCTCACCGTCGCCCGGGCGATCATCGACCAGCTCCCGAACGAGTCGATCCTGTACGTCGCCGACACCGCGCGCCAGCCGTACGGGCCCAAGCGCATCGCCGAGGTGCGCGCGTACGCGCTGGAGGTCATGGACCACCTCGTCGAGCACGACGTGAAGATGCTGGTGATCGCCTGCAACAGCGCCAGCGCCGCCGTGCTGCGCGACGCCCGCGAGCGGTACGACGTCCCCGTGGTGGAGGTCATCCAGCCCGCGGCCCGGCGGGCCGTCCGCGCCACGAGGAACGGCCGGGTCGGCGTCATCGCCACCCGCGCGACCATCGAGTCCATGGCCTACCACGACGCCTTCGCGGCGGCCCCCGACGTGCGGCTGACCGGAGTGGCCGCCCCCCGGTTCGTGGAGTTCGTCGAGCGGGGCGAGACGATGAGCGACGAGCTGATCGAGGTCGCCCGCGAGTACCTCCGGCCGGTGGTCGACGACGGCTGCGACACGCTGATCCTCGGCTGCACCCACTACCCGCTGCTGACCGGCGCGATCTCCTACGTGGCCGGCAACGGCGTCACGCTTGTGTCCAGCGCGGACGAGACGGCCAAGGACGTCTACCGTGTCCTGCACGACCGCGGCCTCGCGGCGCGGAGCGGGACGCCCCGGCACAGGTTCCGCGCGACGGGCGACGGCGCCATGTTCGCCCACCTCGGGCGGCGGTTCCTCGGACCGGAGATCGTCGACGTCGAGCGCGCGCCGGTGGGCGACATCTCCGGCGAAGGGGCGCTCGCCGCGCCCAACTGAGACCACACGCGCCCCGATGGGACGGGGCGCGGACGGCGGGCGGGGCCGGCAGGGCCGCGCCCGGCGCCCGCCGTGCCGGGTGCGGCGCCCGCCGTGCCGGGACACCCTGGGCCGGGACACCCGTGCCGGGGCGCGCGAACGAACAGTGCTGACCGCGTCGCGTCAGTGTGACAAGGCGCTACCGCGCCGAGTGAGGAGTCCGCCGTGAGATTGACGATCGTGGGCTGTTCCGGGAGCTTCCCCGGCCCTGACAGTCCCGCGTCCTGCTACCTGCTGGAGGCCGAGGGGTTCCGCCTGCTCCTTGACTTCGGCAACGGCTCCCTCGGAGCCCTGCAACGCCACATCGGCCTGTACGACGTGGACGCCATCTGCCTGTCGCACCTGCACGCCGACCACTGCCTGGACATGTGCTCCTACCACGTCGTGCGGACCTACGCGCCGTCGGGCCCGCTGCCGCGCGTCCCCGTCCACGCCCCGAAGGACGCCCCGCGCCGCCTGGGCGCCGCCTACGGCATGGACGACGAGCCGGGACTGGAGACCGCCTTCGACTTCTCGGCGCTCGCGCCCGGCACGTTCTCCGTGGGGCCGTTCGAGGTGACGGCCGCCCAGATGAACCACCCCGTCGAGACCTACGGCTTCCGCGTCGCGCACGGCGGCCACGCGGTCGCCTACTCGGCCGACACCGGGGAGTCCGCCGAGCTGGTCGAGCTCGCCGCCGGGGCCGACGTGCTGCTGTGCGAGGCGTCGTTCCTCGACCGGCCCGGCAACCCGGAGGGCCTGCACATGAACGGCCGCCAGGCCGCCGAGCACGCCGCCCGCGCCGGCGCCGGCACGCTCGTTCTCACCCATCTGGTGCCCTGGAACGACCCGGAGCAGATCCTGCGGGACGCCGGGCGCGGAGGGTTCGAGGGGCGGGTGGAACTCGCGCGGAGCGGGGCCGTGTATGACCTAAGGTGAGCCCATGGCACGTGATGATGGACGCAGTCCCGACCAGCTCCGGCCGGTCACGATCACCCGCGACTGGCTCGCCCACGCCGAGGGCTCGGTCCTGGTGGAGTTCGGCGGCACCCGAGTGCTGTGCGCCGCCACGGTGCAGGACAACGTGCCGCGGTGGCGCAGGGGCAGCGGTCTCGGCTGGATCACCGCCGAGTACGCCATGCTGCCCCGCTCGACCAACACCCGCAGCGACCGCGAGTCGGTGCGCGGCAAGATCGGCGGCCGCACCCACGAGATCTCACGGCTGATCGGCCGCTCGCTGCGCGCCTGCGTCGACTACAAGGCCCTCGGCGAGAACACCATCGTGCTCGACTGCGACGTGCTGCAGGCCGACGGCGGCACGCGCACGGCCGCCATCACCGGGGCCTACGTCGCCCTCGCCGACGCCATCGCCTGGATGCGCAAGCGCAAGATGTGCCCCGGCGACCCGCTGGTCAACTCCGTCGCCGCCGTCTCGGTCGGCATCGTCGGCGCCACCCCGCTGCTCGACCTGTGCTACACCGAGGACGTCGCCGCCGAGACCGACATGAACGTCGTCATGACCGGGTCGGGGGAGTTCGTCGAGGTCCAGGGCACCGCCGAGGGCATCCCCTTCGACCGCTCCACCCTCGACTCCCTGCTCGACCTGGCCGGCGCGGGCTGCGCCGAGCTCACCGCCCTCCAGCGCCGGGTCCTGTCGTGAGCGTGGTGCGCACGGTGGTCCTGGCCACCCGCAACGAGGGCAAGATCGTCGAGCTGCGGCGCATCCTCGCCGACGCCGACGAGAAGATCGAGCTGATCGGGCTCGAGCGGTTCCCCGAGATCGGCGAGATCGCCGAGACCGGGCTCACGTTCGCCGAGAACGCCCTGATCAAGGCGCACGCCGTCGCCTCGGCGAGCGGGCTGCCCGCCATCGCCGACGACTCCGGGCTGTGCGTCGGCGCGCTCAACGGCATGCCCGGGGTGTTCTCCGCCCGCTGGTCGGGCTCCCACGGCGACGACGCCGCCAACCTGCGGCTGCTGCTCGCCCAGGTGTCGGACGTGCCGGACGGCCGCAGGGGCGCCCACTTCGCCTGCGCGGCGGCGCTCGCCCTGCCCGGCGGCGACGAGCGCGTCGTCGAGGGTACGCTCGCCGGCACGCTGATCCGCGCCCCGCGCGGGTCCAACGGGTTCGGGTACGACCCGATCTTCGTCCCCGAGGGCGAGGACCGCACGACCGCCGAGTTGTCCCCGGCCGACAAGGACGCCGTCAGCCACCGGGGCCGGGCCTTCCGCGCCCTGGTGCCCGTCCTGCACGAGCTGCTCGCGGGCAAGGCCCCGTGACCACTCGCGGGGAAGGCCTTGTAACCGGGGCGTAGGTGCCCGTCCTGCACGAGCTGCTCGCGGGCAAGGCCCCGTGACCACTCGCGGGGAAGGCCCCGTAACCGGGGCGTAAGATCCGGACGACCGGTTCAGGCGTAGCGTTCGTCCTGTGAACCTCAACCAGACGCGCCCGCGCGGGCAGGCATGGGCGGCGGCGCTCATCGGCCTCGTGGCGGGCGCGGTGGCCCTGGGCATCGGCCAGCTCGCCGCCGGGCTGCTCGACCCGAAGGCGTCTCCGGTCATCGCGGTCGGCGACGCGGCGGTCGACCGCACGCCGGCCGCGCTGAAGGAATGGGCCATCCGCACCTTCGGCGCCAGCGACAAGTTCGTCCTCATCTCGGGCATCGTGGTGGTGCTCGCCCTCGTCGCCGCCGGTCTCGGCCTGCTGGCCCGCCGTCGCGCGGGGTACGCCACGGCCGGGCTGCTGGCCTTCGGCGTGGTCGGCGCGGTCGCCGCGGTCACCAGACCCGACGGCGCGGTGCTCGACGTGCTGCCCTCGGCGGCCGGGGCGGCGGCCGGGGCCTGGGCGCTGCGCATCCTGGTCCGGCGGGCGTGGCCTGACGCCGAACCGGGATACGGCTTCCCGCGCTACGACGACCCCGCCGCCCTCTCGGGCGCGGCCACGATCCGGGAGCGGGACCCGCAGGACCTCCACGGGGGCGAGGACCTGCGTGACTCTTCCGCGGCCGGTTCTCCGGCGGGCGCTTCCTCGGCCACCGGTTCCGCCTGGGCCGGTGGCTCGGCCACCGGTTCCGGCGGGGCCGGTCGCTCCGCCACGGGTTCCTCCGCGACCGGTGCCGGGGTCGGCGGTGCGCCGGCGGCGTCCGGCGCGGCCATGGAGCCGCGGGAGCCGCAGGACGCCGAAGAGCGGCCGGCCGGGCGTCCCGCCGTCATGCGGGCAACGGCCGAGGAGCCCGAGTTCGACCGGCGCGCCCTGCTCGGCGGGGTCGCCGCGGGCGTCGTGGTGGCCGGGGCGGGCGGGCTGATCGGACGCGCCCTCGGCGGCCGGCTCGACGTCTCCACCGAACGCGCCAAGCTCGCCCTGCCCAGGGCGGCGACGCCGGCCAAGCCGCTCCCCTCCGGAGTGGACTTCCGCCTGGACGGCCTGTCGCCCTTCACGACGCCCAACCGCGACTTCTACCGCGTCGACACGGCTCTGGTCGTCCCGCAGGTGGACCCGAAGACGTGGACGCTGAAGATCCACGGCATGGTGGACCGGCCCGTCGAGATCACCTTCGCCGACCTGCTCAAGCGGCCCCTCATGGAGGCCGACGTCACGCTGACCTGCGTGTCCAACGACGTGGGGGACAACTACGTCGGCAACGCGCGCTGGCTCGGCGCCCGCCTGGCCGACGTGCTGCGCGACGTCGGCCTCCGCTCCGGGGCCGACATGCTGCTGTCCACCTCCTCCGACGGCTGGACCTGCGGCACGCCGGTGGACATCGTGATGGACGGCCGGGACGCGCTGCTCGCCGTCGCGATGAACGGTGAGGCGCTCCCCGTCTCCCATGGCTTCCCGGTGCGCCAGGTCGTCCCCGGACTGTACGGCTATGTCTCGGCCACCAAGTGGGTCACCGACATCAA